>JBHIBA010000264.1:0-6560 GCA_046758845.1 Nitrospinota bacterium | reverse complement strand
ATTCGAGGCCAAACCTGAAAAACGGGCTTGACAGAATTCTTCGGTTCGGGTAGGCTAGAGGGTGGATCGAAGGAAATATTTGGGGATATCTCTGTTTTTCAACGGACCGGAGGGTCGCCCATGAGGAAAAGGTGGCTGGCTGCGGCAGCAGTGGTGTGTTGTGTTATCTTCGCTTTGAAAAAGCCTCTCATGGCTCAGAACAACGATGCAGACGAGGAGCCCCCGCAGCTCACCCTTGAACGGGCGCTGATTCAACGTGGAGGCCTTCTTCTCAGGCCGGGGCAACTGGAGCTAGAACCTACCTTCGACTACTCGTTTTTTTCGACCCGCAGAATTTCCGTCACGGGATTCTCCATCCTTCCCACGTTCATCGTCGGCGAGATTGCGACGGCAAAGGTCCAGCGGGACGTCCTGGAGCCCTCTCTCACTGTGCGCCTTGGAGTCATCCAGGACGTTCAGGCCGAGCTCCGTGTACCCTATCGTTTCGTCTTCGACCGCGTCTCAACGGAAACGAGCGAGACCACGGCGCAAGACAATGACATCGGAGACGTTGAAGGGGCCATCTTTTACCAGCCTTTCAAGGAACAAGGGATCATTCCCGACGTGATCGTGGGCCTGCGGGGGAAAACGATAACCGGCCAGGACCCTTTCGGCCTGGACCCCGCGAGGGAGCTTCCGACCGGGACGGGTCTCTATAGCATTACGGGAACGGTCACTGCCGTGAGATCGAGCGACCCAGCCGTCATATTTGGGGGCCTCATTTTTACCCACAACATCGACCGCACTGTCACATTGAGGGCCGCGGATGGCTCTCTGGTCAGGACGTCTATCAATCCGGGTTATACCATCGGCTATAACGTAGGCGTTGCCATGGCCTTTAGTATTGACCTCGCTTTCAATTTCCGCCTTGAGCAGAGATTTACCACCCCCACAGAGACCGGTGCGCCCGGCGGGCCAAAATCGGATGTGCCAGGCTCATTCCTCAATGTGGCCCAGGCGTTCTTCGGTATCACTTGGGCTTTAACCCAAATCACCTCGATTGACTTCTCGACGGGCATCGGCCTCACGGAGGACTCACCCGACGTGACGGTCCGGGTATCGGTCCCCATCCGGGTCGGCAACCTATTTGATTGGATCAAGGAGTTGCGCGCCTCCACCGCCTCTTGATCTCTCCCCCACCAAGAATGAAGGGGGAAGGTTCGAGAGGGCCCTGTCCAGATCCCTTCGAGGGGTCCGGAAAGGGTCTTTTCGGCGTCGGGGCCAAAAGCATTTTATTCAGAGGAAACGACCTCCAGCCTTCCCGTGAGGGAACCTATCTTCTACTCTGACACCTGTCCCTTCCAGACCCGAGAACAATCCCGTTCAGTTGACTCACTATGAGTTGCATCGCTCCGCCTACTGAGCCTGTAACCCACTGATCTGCGGACCCAACAGACAAACCCCGCACCTCCTTCAGGTAACGCCACGTATCCGCCGCAGGAACGGCGAGGAAACAAGGGGGATGATTTCCCGAAAGGGTGGACGGGGGCTTTTCGGGTTTTGGGGTTAAGACAAACAAACGAAAGGATGGGTCGTACGCGGCCCCAGCCCTTGAGTGGCTCGGGTCACCCCTCCAACAGCCCGTGATGGCCTCAACCGCTGGCTGTGACCCCTCTCGCTTGTGTCAGTGACCCATCGGTCAGGAGGAGGGACTTCAGTCCCTTGATGCAGGGAAACCTTGATTGGTCGCAGAGGTCAGGCCTAGACCGGCTTGAGTAGGGCTCCGTAAGTCTCCGGGCGGCGGTCATTGAGGTAAGCCCATTGTTCCCGCACGCGATCGATGTTGTCCAGATCGACCTCGGCCAAGAGAACACCGTCGGTCATCCCGCTCGGCGCCCCCACCAGCTCCCCATCCGGGTCCACACAGAAGCTCGACCCGTAAAAGTCGTGCTCCTCTTCGCTCCCCACCCGGTTCACTCGCAGAATGTAAACCCCGTTGGTGATGGCCTGAGAGCGCAAAACGGTCTCCCACCTCTCCCGGGTGGCGAACGCGGCAGCCGTAGGGGCGAGGATGATCTGGGCGCCGCCGAGCGCGAGGGCCCGGAAGGCTTCGGGGAAAAAAACGTCCCAGCTAATCAGAACGCCCACCCGTGCAACCCCCACGTCAAAGACGGGGAAACCCAGATCCCCGGGCTGGAAGTAAGACCTCTCCTCCCAAAGGGGAAAATGGGGAACGTGAACCTTCCGGTAAACTCCCTTCAATTGGCCCTTCACATCGAGGACAGCGGCGGAGTTGAACCCCCTGCCTTCACCGTCTTCCTCATAAAGGGGCGCCACTGTTACGGCGTTCCACGTCGAAGCCGCCTCGGCGAGCCGCTCGATGGTGGGGCCCGGGATGGTCTCGGCCATCTCTCGGGCCGTGGGGTCGGTATTGCGGGGAAACCAGTGGGTATTGAACAACTCCTGAAAACAGATGACGTCGGCGCCCTGCCCCGCCGCCAGGTCGCCCAGCTCCAGAGCCCTTTTGAGGTTTCGATCCTTGTCGGCGGTGCAGCGCATCTGGACGCCTGCGATCTTGAACCCCAAGCTATGCGCTCCTCCCGTGGCAGTGCTTGTACTTTTTCCCGCTTCCGCATGGGCAGGGCTCGTTCCGGCCGATCTTGCGCCCTTCCCGCCGATAGGTCTGGACGGTTGTGGGTTCGGGGGAGGATGCCTCGATTTCCTGGCTGCTCCGGTAGGACTCCGGCGAGATCTCTTCCCCGCGGTGCTCAATCGTTCTGTGCGGGCGGCGACCGCGCAACCCCTCTCGGCGGGCCTCCTCCTCCGGAGCGACCTGCACCCGGAGAAGATACTGAGGAACCTCCTCTTTGATCCGGCCCATCATCGCCGAGAACATTTCAAAACCCTCTCGCTTGTATTCGTTGAGAGGGTTCTTCTGAGCGTAGCCGCGGAAGCCGATCCCCTCCTTGAGGTGGTCCATCGCCAGGAGATGGTCCTTCCACTGGTCGTCGATGATTTGGAGCATGATCAGGCGTTCAAGGAAGCGGAGGGTTTCCGGCCCAATTTCGGCCTCCTTCTTGTCGTAGGCCCGCTCGACGGCGGCAACGACGTGAGCAACCACGTCCTCGGGGTTGGACTCCTCCAGATTGAGCCAGCTCTCGCTCTCCTCCAGCGAAAGCATAAATCCCTTCCGCTCGACCTGAAGATAGAACAGTCGCTCGAGAGAGGAATCAATTCCCTCTAGGTCCCATTCGTCGGGATGCACGTCTGGGTCGAGAGACTGCCGGACTGTCTCGTCGGCGACCTCCTCGATCATTTCGAACAGCATCTCTCGGGTGTTTTCGCCCTCGATGACCTGCTGGCGCTGCTCGTAGATTACCTCCCTTTGCTTGTTCATGACGTCGTCGTATTCCAGGAGGTGCTTGCGGATATCGAAGTGGTACGCTTCCACCTTTTTCTGGGCGTTCTCGATGGCCTTCGTCACCATCTTATGTTCGATAGGCTCTCCTTCCTCCATGCCCAGCCGGCCCATGATTCCGCTGATGCGGTCCGAGCCGAAGATGCGCAGCAGACTGTCTTCCAATGAGAGATAAAAGCGCGAGCTGCCCGGGTCGCCCTGCCTGCCGGATCGCCCCCTGAGCTGGTTATCGATGCGGCGGCTCTCATGCCGCTCGGTGCCGAGGACGTGAAGACCACCGAGCTTGACGACCTCTTCGTGCTCTTTGTCACAGATGGCCTTGTACTTGTCGAATTCTTTTTCGTGAGAGACGTCCCCATCGCCCACGGCGGCGGTGTTGGCCAGGAAATCCGGATTTCCCCCCAGCAAGATATCCGTCCCGCGCCCGGCCATGTTGGTGGAGAGCGTCACCGCCTTCAGCCGGCCCGCTTGCGCGATGATTTCCGCCTCTCGTGCGTGGTGTTTCGCGTTCAGGACGTGGTGCGGGATTCCCCTCCGCTTGAGGAGCCGGCTGAGTTTCTCCGAGTTCTCGATGGAGATCGTCCCGACCAGAACCGGCTGCCCGCGTTCATGGCAATCGGCGATCTCCTCCACCGCCGCTTTGAATTTCTCGGCCTCCGTACGGTACACGGCATCGGCGTACTGCGTCCGGATGAGGGGCTGGTTGGTCGGAATCACCACCACGTCCAGGTTGTAGATTTGCGCGAACTCGGCCGCCTCGGTGTCCGCCGTTCCCGTCATGCCCGCCAGCTTCTCGTACATCCGGAAATAGTTCTGAAACGTGATGCTGGCGAGGGTCTGGTTTTCGTTTTCGATCTTGACGTGTTCCTTGGCCTCCAGCGCCTGATGCAGCCCCTCGCTGTACCTGCGGCCGGGCATCGTCCGACCGGTGAACTCGTCCACGATGACCACCTGGCCGTCGTTGACGACGTAGTCCACGTCTCTTTGGAAGAGAACGTGGGCCTTGAGGGCCTGATTGACGTGGTGGAGGCCCTCGATGTTCTCCAGGTCGTACAGGCTGCCCGAGGGCAGAAGGCCCGCCCTCTTCAACATTTTTTCCATCTCGGGCATGCCGCGCTCGTTGAGCGTAACGGTGCGGCTCTTCTCGTCCACTGTCAGGTACTCATATTTCACCTTGCTGATGGCCTCCCGCTCCGAATCGGGAAGCTCCTCCTCGGGCACTTCCTCTTCCGCATCGCCCTCGCGGCGCTTGAGCATCGGAGGGATCAGGCGGTCGATCTTGTAGTACAGGTCCGTGGATTCCTCGGCCGGTCCCGAGATGATAAGGGGTGTGCGGGCCTCGTCAATCAGGATGCTGTCGACCTCGTCGACGATGGCGTAGTGAAGCCCCCGCTGCACCATCTCCTCGACAGAGAACTTCATGTTGTCACGCAGATAATCGAAGCCGAACTCGTTGTTGGTCCCATAGGTGACGTCGCAGCGGTAGGCCTCCTGGCGGTCTCGGTCGTCCATGTCGTGCTGGATGAAACCCACCGTCAGCCCGAGCCCCCGGTAAATCGGCCCCATCCAATCGGCGTCGCGGCGAGCCAGGTAATCGTTCACCGTCACGACGTGAACCCCTTTGTCCGCCAGGGCGTTCAGGTAAACCGCCAGCGTGGCCACGAGGGTTTTCCCCTCGCCGGTCTTCATCTCGGCGATCTTTCCCTCGTGGAGGACGACGCCGCCAAGGAGTTGGACGTCGAAATGACGCATGCGGACCGTGCGCCGGGCGACCTCCCGGCATGCAGCGAAGGTCTCCGGGAGAATGTCTTCCAGTGTCTCTCCGTCGGCCAGACGCTTGCGAAACTCGTCGGTCTTGGCGCGGATCTCGGCATCCGAGAGGCCCTCGATCCGCGCCTCGAGGGCGTTGACAGCCTCACCGAACGCGCCGATCCGTCTCAGCTCTCTCTCGTTCTTGCTCCCGACGATCTTCTTGAGTAACCCTAGCATGCCATCTCCACAGGCGTCTTCCGGCTTCCGAAAGCCCCCGCCCAAGTGTCATCCGGCCCAAGACGCGAAACGCGCATATCGACCGTTTCCCTCTGAAAGTCTAATTCCTCTCAAGGGCGCGATCAACATGATTTCGCCAGGGCGATCCCCCCAATGAAATTAATTCATTACCTAATAAATTTCAATACAACCTTTTGATGATACGGCTAAAACATAACTGAGCCGCCGTCCACCAGAAGGGACTGGCCGGTGACGTTCCGGGCGTCTGCCGAAACCAGAAAGACCGCAGCGCGCCCGATGTCTTCCGGCGTCTGCTCCCGCTTCAGGGGCTGGCGGCTGACAAATTCCTCAAAGACCCGCCGGGGCGTCATCCCGCGGAATTCAGGAAATTTCTCCGCGTATAGTTTGCCCAGGTCATTCCACATGGAGGTCCAGATCAGACCGGGGCAAACGGCATTGACGTTGACGAAATAGGGCGCCATCTCTTTGGCCAGAGCCATCGTGAAATTGATGACCGCCGCCTTTGTGCTCCCATAGTGGGGAAGCGTTTCCCGCCCGTCCCGGCCCGCCCGGGAGGCGACGTTCAGAATCTTGCCCTGCCGCCGCTCCTTCATGTGCTGAGCCACTTCGCGGCAGGCCAGAAAGGTTCCACGGACGTTCACCTCATAGGCCCGGTCCCAATGCTCCACCGAGAGGTCGGTCAAGGGCACCCCCAAGGCCATTCCGCCCAGGACACCCGCGTTGTTGACCAGGATGTCGATGCGGCCGAACCGCTCCAGCGTTTCTCCGACCCCCCGCCGAACCGAACCCTCATCGCAGACGTCAATCCTCAGGGCCAAGGAATCGCCCCCTCGCCCCCTCAAAGATTCGACCGCTTCCCGTGAAACAGCCTCTTCCACATCGGCGACGACCACCGAAGCGCCCTCTTCGGCGAGGCAGCCGCTGATCCCCAAGCCGATTCCGCGGGCGCCGCCTGTCACCAGGGCGACTTTGTCTTGAAGCTTCAACCCAAGCCCCCGCCGGAAATTTCCATCCTGCGTCCAGTTGGCAAATCTACTCGGTTGTCGGGAACTCTGCAATAAGTGAAAGCGCCAGGGGGCCTTTTCGCGGGGGGCGCTTTTTGGGCACTGGCGTGCCGGCTAAGACGTGGGGGGTGCTTTTTGAAAGGCGCCCC
>JBHIBA010000263.1:0-6564 GCA_046758845.1 Nitrospinota bacterium | reverse complement strand
TCGCACGCGGGAAAGGGCGCTGATCGTTTCCAACCGGCCCTTCCGCAAGGCGTTCGTTTTCGCCTGCGGGGGATGCTCGGTGTTTGCGAGGCGAGCCAAGCAGCCGCACGGGCAAATGACTTCTCTCACCCCGATTCGCCTCATCCAATTCCGCGCCGGGTACAACCTGCCCGTTCATGCGGGCGCGGAAGTCGGACATTTCGCCCGCCACGGGCTTGAAGTGGAGGTCTCCTACACACCGAACTCGGTCCACCTGGCCGAGGCGCTGGAGGCCGGCGAGTATGAGACCGGCCATACGTCCGCCGATGACGTGATTGCCGAAGTCGAAGGCCGAACTCCGCAGGCGCGCGGCGGCTCGGACATCTTCCTCTTCATGGGCCTTCACGGCGGCCTCCTGAGCCTGGTCGGCGCGCCGGAGTTTCGGAGCATGGAGTCCCTTCGCGGAAAATCCCTCGCCGTCGATTCGAGGCGCACGGGTTTTGTGTTCATTCTGGAAAGGATGCTTCGCTCAAACGGCATCGGGCCCGAAGAATACGACCTCGTCGAGGTGGGGGGATGGGGAAGCCGCTACCAGGCCCTTCTGGAAGGAAAGCACTCCGGGACTCTCTTAACCGAACCGTTTCTCGGCGACGCCTTGGATGCGGGCTGTCACCTCCTGGCTTGGGGACATGAGGCCGTCCCCGTCTACCAGGCGACATGCGGCGCGGCGCGGCGCACCTGGGCGCGAAACAACCCGGACGCTTTGATCCGGTACATCCGGGCCTATGTGGAGGCCACCCAGTGGTGCCTAAATCCAGAAAACCGCCGAGCCTGTCTGGAACTCCTGGCCGGAAAAGTCGGCATTGAGGGGCCGGCCGCTGAAAGGACGCTTGCGGCCCTTCTGGACCCGCGGCACGGCCTGCACCCGCGGGCGGAGCTCAACGTTCCCGGCGTCGCGGCGGCGCTGGAACTCCGGGCCGAGATGGGCTATCTCACCCATCCGGTTCCACCCCCGGAGAAGTACATCGATCCCCGATATTACCGAGAAGCTGTGGGTTCGGGCTGAGGTTCGGGAGTCGGGCCGCAAGCCGGGCGTGCGGCTTTGGAGTCATGGGCGAAGAAGGGTTCGACGAACGAGGAGATGAGCGAAAGCCCCCCTCGGGGAAGACCCGGGGGGTGGCGTGGCTGTACATCCTGGTGGGGGCCTGGAGCCTGTACCACCTGATCCTGTACTGGATGGACTACCGAGGCGACCCGCCGTGAAGGAAGAACCGCCGGCGCAGACCGGTCTCAATGCTTTTCCGAGAGAGTGAATTCGATTTCCACCTTGCCGCGTTCCGGAAGCGTCACCTCTCGGGAGAGCTCGATGGGCTCTTGGAATTCATAGAAGGTCGGCTTGCCGTCCTTGGGGATGACGCGCACGACCTTCCACCCCTCATGCCAGGCCTTGACGGTATATTTGCCCGGCGGCACGTCCGCAAGGGAGAACTTCCCTTCCGGGTCGGTCAGGACATAGTAAGGGTGTTCCGTCACGTGAATAATTCCGCTCATCCAGCCGTGCCCGGCGTCGCACCGCAAGAAGATCTTCCCGGCTTTGGGCAGCCGCTTCACAAAGAGCGTCCCCTTATCGGGCATGGGCAGGTTGTAGGTCGCCGCGCCGAACATGCGGATGTTGTGAAGCACCGGGTCGTCGTTCCGCATGGCGAGGTAGGAGCCCACCGGCGCGATGAGCACGTGGGGATGATATTCGCATCCCCGGATGAGCCATTTCCGTGCGTGCCGGAGGCCCCGCCGCTGGAGGGGTTTTCCTTGAGAGATGTTGGAGATGTAGACGACGGTGTTGGCGACGCCGCCCCTGCGTCCGATGACCAGGCGGGGGGACGTCTTCTTCCCGCTCCTGTCCAGGTCGCATACGCCCCCATCCCGGTTGACCGGGAAGGGCGCAAGGGCCGGCGGAGCGCCCGCCCACCTGACAACGCCTGAGATAACCCCGCCGTTTCGGACCGGGGTCCGCCGATAGGCCAGGGCCGGGACATGGGGCCAATAAGCCAACAGGCAGGCCAATGCCAGCGGCCCCGCGAGTTTCTTCGTCATGGATTCGCAGCTCGCCTTCGCTCTCGGCGGCGCAAGAGAATTCCGCCGCGCACAGTTTATAGAGCGAAAGGGCCGAGTCAAGGGGAAGGGTTGATTCGCCTGTATGGTTAGATTAGTTAAAGGCTATCCATTCGGTGGGCCGTCTTGCGCGGCCGAACAGGAAGGAGGAAGCGGCGGATGAGTCGCAGGAAAATCTGGTGGTCTGTATGGGCGGGCGTGCTGGCCGTCTCTCTAACGACTCTGCTCATGGCTCCGCTGAGGGCCCACCACCTGACGCAGTTCACCTACACCTGGATGCAGGTGGGAAAGGCCGACGTGGACGGCTACCGCGTAACCCTCATCGTCAAACCGCCGGAGCGCTCGGTGGGAATCAAGAGCCTGGGAGAGAAGGAGAATCCGGAAGCCCCCCACAGGGCTCTCAAGGGCTTTACCCACCACTTTCAGGCTTACGTGGAGGACCTGCGTCTCAGAGAGCCGGTCCCTTATCTGGACGTCACCCTGTCCGCCCGGAAAGAGGAGGGATTCCGGGAGGATTTCATCCTGAGGCCCCGGTTCGAGGAAAGGGGGTTTCACTATGGCGGCAACGTCCGTTTAACCCGCCGAGGGAAGTATGAACTCCTTGTCATTCTGGCCCCCCGTCATCTTATTCTCAGCGAGCATTCCAGAAGGCGGCGGGAATTCTTCCGCACGCGCCAGGTAAAGTTCGAATTCGAGTATGGCTACCAGAAACTGAAGGAGTTGATGAAGGACCTTTTCGGGCGGTTCTCAAACGTTTCGGAACAGTTGATGGTTTTGGGATTGCGCGCCCCGGCGGAGGCGTCGACGCTTCAGTCCGTGGCGAGGGGGGCCAAAGAGATGAACAGACTGGCCGCTTTGATTCCTGAACTTCGGTTCGGGGAAGCTCAGTCTCGGTTTCTCGCCTTGGCGAAAAATCTCGGAGAAAAGACAGGGGGTCTGGCCAACCTTTTAGAGAGCGGGAAGGCCGACGAGGCCGTGTGGGCCTTGGTGGAGGTCCGCAAATCCTGCGGGGCTTGTCATCAGATTTTCCGGGAGGGCGAATTGGCGGGGAGATAGGTCAGGCTACGCTCTTTAGAAAATTTCTTGGTTGGTAATGCCATATATTTCAATTAGTTATATAGGTTTGCGGCGGTGCCAAAATAACGCAATCAAAAAACTTGACAGTATCTCACTCAGATTATAACTTCCTGGTAGATACTTGGACCGGGAAAGGTCTTAATACCCCCAACCACCCGGAAAAGGATAGAAACGTGCGTTTAGATAAATTCACAATCAAGGCTCAGGAAGCCCTCCAGGCGGCCCAATCCCTCGCCGAGGAAAAAGGGCACCAGACCATCGAGCCCGAACATCTCCTGGCGGCCTTGCTGAAGCAGCCCGAGGGATTGGTCTCCTCCATCCTGACGCGCATCGGCTTGTCCCCAAAGGAAGTGGAAGCCGAGGTCGAAAAGGCCGTCGAAAAGTTCCCCCGAGTGACAGGCGCCGAAGGAGGCTACATCTCCCCGCGCCTGAAGCAAATCATGGACGCCTCCTCGAAAGAGGCGGGGGGGATGAAGGACGAGTTCATCAGCGTCGAGCATCTCCTTCTGGTCCTGGCGGACAAAAGCGCCGGAGAGGCCGGCGACATCCTGACCTCCAAAGGCGCGACGCGGGAAAACATCCTCAAGGCGCTCTCCGAGATTCGGGGCTCCCAGCGCGTCACGGACCCCAACCCCGAGGAAAAATACCAGGCCCTGGAGCGCTACGGGCGGGACCTCACCGACCTGGCCCGCAGAGGCAGGCTCGACCCGGTCATCGGCCGGGACGACGAAGAGCGCCGCGTCATGCAGGTCCTGTCCCGCAGGACAAAGAACAACCCCGTTCTCATCGGCGAACCGGGCGTGGGCAAGACGGCCATCGTCGAGGGGATCGCCCAGCGCATCGTCAACGGCGACGTCCCCGAAACCCTGCAAGGAAAGCGGCTGGTGGCCCTGGACATGGGCGCCCTGGTCGCCGGTTCCAAGTACCGGGGCGAGTTCGAAGACCGCCTCAAGGCCGTCCTGAAGGAGATCACAGAGGCCCAAGGGGAGGTCATCCTGTTCATCGATGAGCTCCACACGGTGGTGGGCGCGGGCGCGGCCGAGGGCGCCGTGGACGCCTCCAATATGCTGAAGCCCGCTCTCGCGCGCGGCGAGCTGCGCTGTATCGGCGCCACGACCCTGGACGAGTACCGAAAGCACATCGAAAAGGACGCCGCCCTCGAGAGGCGGTTCCAACCCGTTCTGGTCGGTGAGCCTTCGGTGCAAGACACGGTTTCCATCCTCCGGGGCCTCAGGGACCGCTACGAGGTGCACCACGGCGTCCGCATCCACGACGCAGCCTTGGTGGCCGCGGCGAACCTGTCCAACCGCTACATCACCGACCGGTTCCTGCCGGACAAGGCGGTGGACCTGATGGATGAGGCCGCCTCCCGACTGCGCATCGAGATTGACAGCCTGCCCTCCTCCATCGACGAGGTGGAGCGGCGCATCCGCACGCTGGAGATCGAGCGCGAGGCCCTGCGGCGGGAAGAGGACGCGGAGTCCAAGGATCGGCTCAGGCAGAACGAAGAGGATCTGGCCGAGCTTTCGGTTCGGAGCGGCCGGATGAAGACCCACTGGCTCCGCGAAAAAGAGGTGATCGGCCGCATCCGGGAATTGAAGGAAAAAATAGAGAAGGCCCGGCTGGAGGAGGGGCAGGCCGAGCGCGCCGGGGACCTCGGGCGTGTGGCCGA
This sequence comes from Nitrospinota bacterium, assembly GCA_046758845.1. Lineage (GTDB taxonomy): Bacteria > UBA8248 > UBA8248 > JACPRG01 > JBHIBA01. The sequence goes on along the minus strand of JBHIBA010000263.1, from coordinate 1,724 downwards.
GCTCCGCTACGGTATCATCGCCGGTCTGCAAAAGGACCTGGAGGCCGAACGCAAGAGCCTGGCCGATGCCCAGGCCGAGCAGGTCATGCTGAAGGAAGAGGTGGACGAGGAAGACATCGCCCAGGTCGTCGGCAAGTGGACCGGGATTCCCGTGTCCCGCATGATGGAGGGCGAGCGGGAGAAGCTCGTCCACATGGAAGACCGGATCAAGGAGCGCGTCGTGGGGCAGGACGAGGCCGTCGAGGCCGTGAGCAACGCCGTGCGGCGTTCCCGGGCCGGACTTTCCGACCCCAACCAACCCATCGGCTCCTTCATCTTCGTGGGCCCCACCGGCGTGGGAAAAACGGAGCTGGCGCGCTCGCTGGCCCAGTTCTTGTTCGATGACGAGCGGGCCATGGTCCGGATCGACATGTCCGAGTACATGGAGAAACACACCGTCTCCCGCCTCCTGGGGGCGCCCCCCGGATACGTGGGCTACGAGGAGGGGGGACAGCTCACCGAGAGCGTGCGCCGCCGACCTTACAGCGTCATCCTCTTCGATGAGATCGAAAAGGCGCACCCCGAGGTCTTCAACGTCCTGCTGCAACTGCTGGAGGACGGGCGGTTGACGGACAGCCACGGGCGGACGGTCGATTTCCGCAACGCCGTGGTCATCATGACCAGCAACGTCGGAAGCGACCTCATCCGGGACCTGGTCCCCCTGGGGGATTCGGCCCGCTTGGAGATGGAGCGCCGCGTGGAGCAGACCCTGCGGTCGGTCTTCCGGCCCGAGTTCCTCAACCGCGTGGACGACATCATCTTCTTCCGCAGCCTCTCGCCCGAAAATCTCAAGGCCATCGTGGAGATCCAGCTGGAGCGGTTCCGCCGGCGGCTGTCCGAGCGGAAGATGGACCTGGTCCTGACGGAGGCCGCCAAGGCCCTGATCTCCCGGGAGGGGTACGACCCGTCCTTCGGCGCCCGCCCCCTGAAGCGGGCCATCCAGCGGATGCTGGAGGACCCCCTGTCGCTGCGGATGCTGGAGGGGGAATTCCGGGCCGGGGACGTTATCGAAGCCGACGTCGCGGAGGACGGAAACCGCCTGGCGTTACAGAGAGTCGGCAGAACGGAAGCGGCCGTGGAGGAGAAGGAAAGAGAAGTGGCGCAAGCTGTGGAGACCGACTGACGCTTGTGGGCGTCCTGCTCTCCACAGGCTTGAATTGGGAAACGATTTAGAGACTCCAGGCTTCGAGGAGGATTACGAGCATGGGAAAGATCATCGGAATCGATTTGGGGACGACCAACTCCGTTGTTTCGGTGATGGAGGGAGGCGACGCGACCGTCATCACCAACGCCGAGGGGAGCCGCATCACGCCCTCGGTGGTGGCATTCACCAAGGACGGCGAGAAGCTGGTGGGACAGGTGGCCAAGCGGCAGGCCATCACCAATCCACAGAACACCGTCTACTCCATCAAGCGCTTTATGGGGCGCCGTTACGAGGAGGTCGGCCGGGAGATCGAGGAGGTCCCCTACAAGGTCGTCCGGAACTCGTCCGGGGACGCGCGCGTGGAGATCGCAGGGAAGGTGCATTCCCCGCCGGAGATCTCGGCCCTGGTGTTGCAAAAGCTGAAGAGCGCGGCCGAGGACTACCTGGGCGGGCCTGTGGCCGAGGTGGTCGTCACCGTTCCCGCGTACTTCAACGACAGCCAGCGCCAGGCCACCAAGGACGCCGGGAAGATCGCCGGGCT
>JBHIBA010000262.1:0-6576 GCA_046758845.1 Nitrospinota bacterium | reverse complement strand
GGGGGGGCGCCTTTCAAAAAGCGCCCCCCACAAGAAAGCCGGCACGGACGGGTGCCACGGGCGGCTCGTCCGCCCGTGCAAGAAGAAGGCACTGGCAGACAAGCTGCCAGTGGCACACTACCTCCCTCAAAGCCGGAACTGGTCTCAGGAATTTCTGGGAGAGTACGATAGACCCGGATACAGTTATCCCGACCGCAGCATCGCGGCCGCAGCCTTAACGGAGTCGATGATCTTCACGTATCCCGTGCAGCGGCAGAGGTTCCCCACGAGAGCGTCCCGGATCTCCGCCTCAGAGGGGTCAGCGTTCTGCTCCAGCAGCGCCATGGCCGACATGAGCATCCCGGGCGTGCAGAACCCGCACTGAAGGCCGCCATTTTCCAGGAAAGCCCGTTGTATCGGGTGGAGTTCGCCCCCCTCGGCCAACTTCTCGACGGTCAATAACTCGCAACCGTCCGCAAGGAAGGCGAATCGGAGGCAAGATTTGATGGCCGCGCCGTCGCAAACGACGGTGCACGTGCCGCATACACCGCTCTCGCATCCCTGTTTCGTTCCCGTAAGCTCCAGACGCCCTCGGAGAAAGTCGACCAGCAGCTCGGAAGACTGGACAATCTCCCGGACGGGCTCGCCGTTCACCGTGAGCTGAATCGCATGCTCGATCTTCCCCCTCACAACTTCTCCCTCGCAGAACGCCAGGCGTCCCGGGCGGCTCTGCGGAAGAACACCTTGACCATCTCAAGCCGGTAGGAGGCGGGTCCCCGCACGTCGTCGATGGGTTCGATGCCCTCGACCGCGCGCTCAGACGCCGCCCCGAAGAGTTCCTCCGAGAGGTCCGCGCCCCGAAGAGCCTCCTCCGCGGCGGTCGCCCGGGTGGGCGCAGGAGAAGCGCCGCCGACCGCCACGCGCGCATCTTCGCACTTCTTTCCGTCGGCGCTGACCTTCAAACCGACGCCCACACACACAAAGGGGCGGTCTTCCAACGTCGTCGTCGTATAGCGGTGGTACGCCAGGCCCGATCGCTGGGGGGGCGCAGGGAGTCTGATCTCACACAAGACCTCGTCCATCCGTAGGCTGGTCTCGTAGTAGCCCACGAAGAGGTCCTCAACCGGAAGACTCCGCCTCCCCTGAGGGCCCTGGACGGCGACCTGGGCGCCCGCCGCAATGAGGGCGGCCGGGGGGTCCGAGGCGGGGTCGGCATGGCAGAGGTTGCCACCGAGGGTCCCCATGTTTCTCACTTGGGGGTTAGCGACGTGGTGAGCCATCTCCGCAAGGGCGGGATACCGCTCGGCCAGAAGGGGATGGGACTCGATCTCCCGGTGCAGCGTGAGCGGACCGATGAGGAACCCTCCGTCCGGGGCGCTTCGAATCCCCCGGAGGTTTTCGATGGGGTTCAGGTTGACGATCGCCTTCGGCCGAAAGAGGCCCTGCCGCATCAAGAGGGCCAGGGCGGTCCCGCCACCGAGCGCGCGCGCGGAGTCGCCGTAGTGGCCGAGGGCCTCAACCGCCTCCTCAACCGTCTTGGGAGCGATGACTTCAAAGGGCTTCACGACGACTTCTCTCTCGCCTGCCTCAGGGCCTCGAAGACACGGGCGGGCGTCATGGGCAGGTCTTTGACCCGGACGCCCACTGCGTCGTAGATCGCGTTGGCGATCGCCGGCGCCGTGGGAACCAGGACAGGCTCCCCGATCCCCTTCGCGTTGAACGGACCCTCGGGATCGCCCGCTTCCACAATGATGGGGACGATCTCCGGCATGTCCTTGGAGGTGAAAATCTTGTAGTCCGCCAAATTTCCGTTGACGAACTGTCCCCCTTCGGAGGCGAGGTTTTCGGTGAGGCCATAGCCCAGTCCCTGGGAGAGTCCCCCTTCGATCTGTCCCTCCAGGAGCATGGGGTTGATGGCCCGGCCAACGTCGTGGGCGGCTGCGATTCTGACTACCCTCACCCGGCCGGTCTCCGTGTCCACCTCCACTTCGGCGGCGTGGGCCGCGAACACGTAGGCGGGCGAGATGTTCCCCGTGCCCGTCATGTGGTCGATGAACTGGGTGGGCGTGTCGTAGTGGGCGGATTCTAAGATGGCCTCGCTCCCCTGTCGGTAGGTGGACGCCTGGGCCACTTCCTCCAGGGTCATGGACCGTTCGGGCGCGGACCGCACAAAGACCCGGCCGTTCCGGATGTCCAGGTCCGCCCCGGAGGCCTCGAGCTTTTCGGCCGCGACGGCGAGGAGCTTCTCCCGGGCCTTCCTGGCGGCGTGATAGACCGCGTTTCCCGAGATGAAGGTCACGCTGGAGGCGCTGGCCCCGCGGCTGTCCATGGGGGCGTTCTCCGTGTCCATCGTATAGATGCGGACATCCTCCAGGTGCATGCCCAGCGTTTCGGCGGCAATTTGGGACAGGACCGTTTTCGCCCCCTGCCCGCAGTCCACGGTTCCCGTGATTACGCTGGCCGAGCCGTCGTCATGAATTTTCAAAAAAGCCCCGGCACAGTCGGCGTCCCAGTAGGCGCGAGCCCCCACCGTGTAAATCATCCCCGCCAGGCCGCGTCCCCGTTTCACCGGGCCGTTCTCGGTCCGCCTCGTCTTCTTCCATCCCACGTCGATTTCGCGCGCCGCCTTCTCGATGCACTCCTGCATCCCGCACGTGCCGATGCGCCAACCCACCGGGGTCACATCTCCCGGCTGGTTGACGTTCTTCAAGCGGAGCTCCACCGGGTCCATCCCCAGCTCCTCTGCCAGCCGGTCCATCTGAGACTCGGCGGCGAAGGTCACCTGAGGCGCTCCAAAACCCCGAAAGGCGTTGCTCCAGCTCTTGTTTGTATACACGACATACCCGTCGAATCTGACGTTCGGGACCCTGTACAGGGAGGTACAGATGCTTCCGCCCACACCCGTGACGGCGGGGGTCACGTTGTTGTAGGCGCCATTGTCCACACAGGATTCCGCCCTGCGGACCAGGAGGGTTCCGTCCTTCTCGGCCGCGGTCCACATACGAATTCTTTGCGCGCTCCGGTGTCCGGAGGCGGCAAATTCCTCTTGCCGGGACAGAAAGAGCCGCACGGGCCGTCCGCTCTTCTTCGACAGTAGGCCCGCGAGGGCCTCGTTGGCTCCGACTTTCGCCTTCCCGCCGAATCCGCCTCCGATGAACACCTCGACGACGCGGACCGACCCGAGAGAAACTCCAAGCGCGTTCGCCAGCTCACGGCGAAGGAGGTCGCTGGCCTGTGTGGAGGCCCAAAACGTGTACCGGCCCCGCGAGTCGCAGTGGGCCACGCAGCCGTGGGTCTCCATGGGGGTCTGAGCCACGGGCTGGGTGGTGTAGCGGTCCTCGACGACCACGGGGGCGGTGCGCAGGGCCTCCTCCCAGTTCCCGATATCGCGGACGATGTGAGCGGCGATGTTCCGCTCCTTGCCCTCGTGGATGAGGGGCGCATCCGGCTGTACGGCTTCCTCCGGGTCAAACACGGCTGGCAGAAGCTCGTATTCGACCTCGATGAGGGAGAGGGCCTCCTCCGCCGTGTCCTCATCCACGGCCGCGACGGCCGCCACCTCGTCGCCGACGAAGCGGACCTTGTCCACAGCGAGGGGGTACTTGTCTTCGTGAGGATGGCCGAGGAAGTGATACTTGATCTTGGGCGTGTCCTCGGCCGTGATGACGGCCTTGACGCCCGGCAACCGTTCGGCCTTGGAGGCGTCGATGTTCAGAATTCGGGCGTGGGGATGCGGACTCCTCAGGATCTTCCCGTGGAGCATCCGAGGAAGCTGAATATCAAAAGAGTACTGGGCCTCCCCCGTCAGGAGAGAAAACCCGTCTACCTTGGCAGCCCTGCGGCCAACGACCGAGAGCTCATCCACTCCGGATACATCCTCCACGACCGCCTCCCCCCTTGGCGTCCAGAGAAGGGGCGCCCCCTTCCCGTTCTAACGCAGCGCCCCCTCTGGTCTCTCTTCAAATTGTGGCATGCTCGGGCCAGATGCGGCTGGCCGTTTCCCCTTCTACATTTTGGGCCGTTTCGGGAAGATGGGCGTCAGGAACTCGTTGGTGAAGTAGTTCTGGACCGGTTCCACATTCTTGATGTTCCGGGCCTCGGCGATGACGTCCCGGGTGAACTTCATCTTCCGGTAACCGATGTGACCCAGGCCGTTCATCTCGGTATCCGGGGTAACCAGGTGTTCCACTGCGATCCTCCAGTGGGCGGCGGCCAAATCCTTACTAATCTCCGGCTTGTACTTGTTGAAGATGTCCACGCCTTCCCCCGGGTGGTCAACGCCGTAGGCCAGTCCTCGAAGCGCGGCGCGCAGGAAGCGGCGCAGGAAATCCCCTTCCTCGGCAATCCGCTTCTCGGTCGCAAGAAAGCCATTCGAGTAGAGGTCTAACCCGTGATCGGCGTAGAGGAACTCGGCGATCGGGACGTTGCTCTTTTTGGCGACCTTTAGGATGTTGGGTCTAACCGTGACAAACGTCACAGTTGCATCCACTGAGCCTGAAATGAGGCTCGGGTTCTTTGAACCCCAGTCCATTTCCACGAATTTCACTTTGGAGGCATCAATGCCTGCCGCCTTCGCGAAGGCCGGAAAGAGCACCTGGCCGTCCTCCTTGGCCACCGTCGCGATGCGCTTGCCCTCCAAGTCCTTGACAGTATTGATACCCCGGTCTTTCCGGGCGAAGATGACGTGCATGCTCTTGGTGTGCCATACCCCGATGGCTCGCGCCTTGAAGCCTTGTGAGCGGGCGATAACGAGGGTGTCGACTCCGCCGGAGGCCACCGTGCAGGCGCCCGTGTTGACCCGCTTGGCGTTATCCATGCCGCTCACGCCGCGAATCATCTTGACGTTGAGCCCTTCCTCTTTCCAATAACCCTTCTCCAGGGCAACGTAGAAGCCCACGTGCTTTCCATACGGAACCCAGGCGAAGCAGAAAACAACATCCCTCGCCTGGGCCGCCGGTACCCGGAAGAACGCGGAGAAAGAGAGAACGAGCAAGCTGATCCACACTAGCCGTGCGATCCTCATTTTGAGCCCTCCACTGAGTAAGAGGCGGTGAAGGCCGTGTCCCTTTACAGGCACGGATTCATCTTTGACGGATGGGTTTCATTTATCTAACCAAGAAACCACCAAACCTGTAAAGTAAAATTCAGTCGGGACTCTTGAAGACGAAAATTCCAATCGGGGAAAAGCCCGCTGTAAACAGAATCAGGAGGTGTCCGGTATGTCCGAAGCCCCCGCGTTGGCCCTGCTCCAGCCGGGAAAGATCGGAGGGGTTGAAACCAGGAATCGTTTCATCCGCTCCGCCACCTCCGAAAGCCTGGCCGACGAGAACGGCTTCATTACAGACGGCTACCGGGACCTTCACCTGACCCTGGCCCGGTCCGGCGTCGGGCTCATCTTCACGGGGCATTGCTACGTTCATCCCAGAGGCAAATACGCCCGGTGCATGACCGGCCTGGACCGGGACGACCACGTCGGCCCCCTCCAGCGTCTAACAGAGTCCATTCACGTCGAAGGGGGAAAAATCTTCGCCCAGCTCAACCACGCAGGAAGCCAAAGCCGAGTACCCCAGATTGAGCCGATCGCGCCTTCGGTCGTCCCCAATCCCCAAACGGGGCGAACGCCCAGGGAAGCGACGGAGGAGGAAATCGTCGAGGTGATCACGGCCTTCGGCGAGGCGGCCGCGCGGGTGAAGGCGGCGGGCTTTGACGGCGTTCACCTGCATGCCGGCCACGGATATCTCCTCACCGAGTTTCTGTCACCCCACACCAATCAGAGAAAAGACCGCTGGGGCGGTCCGCTCGAAAACCGCCAACGGCTCCTGCTGGAGGTGGTCCGGGCGATGCGCGAGGCCGTGGGGGAGGACTTCCCCGTAACGGTGAAGTTGGGCGTTCGGGACTTCGTTCTCGGCGGCTTGATTCTGGAACAGGGCCTTTCTACAGCGGCCGCGCTTGATCGCGCGGGGGTCAACGCCATCGAAGTCTCGGCCGGGCTGATGTCCCCGAAAGTGGAAAGCGCCGTCCAGTACACAGCCCTCAGCCGAAAGCGCGCGCTCCAGGACAATTTGCTGCACCGAATTTTCTCAAAACCGAGACCAGAGGCCTATTTCCGGGAGGAAGCGTGCCGCGTGCGCGAGCGGGTCGGGTGTCCCGTCATCCTTGTGGGTGGGTTGCGTACGGTGGAGACGATGGAGTCGGTGATCGCCGAGGGGGTCGCGGATTTTGTCTCCCTGGCTCGGCCCTTCATTCGCGAGCCGGACCTCGTCAGCAAGGTTGAGCGAGGAAAAAGAGGCGTTGTGGATTGCACTTCCTGCAACATCTGCATCCAGCACGAGGGCGTGCACCCCCTGAAGTGTTGGAGACAGAGCAACAAGGACCTTCTCATTCACGCATGGCACAGGTTGACGGGGCAACTCCACTGAGGAGAAGGCATCGACTCTGTGATCGCAAAGGACGGAAACACGGTATCCGGCGACTGGTCCCGCCCCGCCCTTCTATAAAAGACTCGCTTTTGTTTTGTGCGGGGGACGCTTTTTGGGCACTGGGTGCCGGCTTAGTCGTGGGGGGCGCTTTTTGGGCACTGGCGTGCCGGCCGGACTG
>JBHIBA010000261.1:0-6606 GCA_046758845.1 Nitrospinota bacterium | reverse complement strand
GAAGATTTGAGAGGAAACTTCTTTGCGGGGGGCGCTTTTTGGGCACTGGCGTGCCGGCCGGACTGCGGTTGGAGGTATGTGCGCTTAGACCGGGCGTCTTTGGCGCACACCTTCCGAGAGGTGCTTAACCAGGCACGCAAGTGCCCAAAAAGGCCCCCCTGGGATTTTCTCTTATTCCAGAGGGAACGTCTCATATGCTTCTGAATCTGTTCAGAAATTCCTTTTGAACCGAGACTCCGAGCACTTAAGGGTTCGCTCGCGTGAGAAGCGGTGGAGCAGGCGAAATCCCGAGGCAAGGACTTGACCGATCCAGTTCCCTTTTGCTACTCTTTCACCGCCTGCCGGGATGTGTAATTGCCCTGGTCATCCCGTTCCGTTGGCCGACCCCAGTTCTGGGGATGCAAGGGAGGATTCCGCACTTCATGCAACTCCGGTCACGCGGAGTTCTTCTTGTCTGCGCCGCGCTTCTCTTTTTCTCCCTGGCGGGGTCAAGCCTCGCGAAGAACCCGTTTCCCATTCCCAAGGGCCTGGAAGACGCGGTTCGATTTTGGCTCAATGTTTTCACCAGATACAGCCGGGACCAGGCCGTCATACATGATTTCCGCCGCCTGAGCCTGGTCTACGACGTCGTGGACCTGAAGCGGAAGGGGGCGAAGGATGAGCGCGCAAGGCGCCGAATGGCGAAACGGGCCCGGGACAGATATGCCCGCCTGCTCCGCCGGTGGGCCAAGCGTCCCCCGCGCATCGAGGAGTTGTCCTACAGACAGCGACGAATTTACCGCACTCTTCGAAGGTTAAAATACCCCTTCTCTCGGGCGGCCTTAAACGTCCGCGCCCAGCAGGGTCTTCGAAGGAAGTTCCGGGAGGGGATTGTCCGATCGGGGCGTCACATCGACAGGATGCGGAAAATCTTCCGCCAATATGGCCTTCCGGAGGACCTGACGTTTCTGCCCCACGTGGAGTCCTCCTTCAACTACCGTGCCTATTCGAAGTTCGGGGCCGCCGGCGTCTGGCAGTTCACCCGCTCGACGGGCCGGCTGTTCCTTCGGATCAACTACGACATCGACGAGCGCCGCGACCCCATCCTCTCCACACATGCAGCCGCCAAGCTCCTTATGAGAAACTACGAAGCGCTGGGCCGCTGGCCGCTGGCCATCACCGCTTACAATCACGGCCGCGCGGGGATCCAACGGGCGGTCCGCAAGATCGGCACAAAACACCTCCCCACCATTATTCGGAGTTACAACGGCCGGGCGTTTGGATTCGCCTCAAAGAACTTTTACGCGGAATTCCTGGCCGCGCGAGTCGCCGCCAAGAACGTCCGGAAATACTTCGGTCCCCTCAAGAAGCAAAGACCCTTTCGGTATCAGGTCTTTCACCTGCCCCACCATGTTTCGGTGAAATCGCTCACCGCAAAACTGTCCCTGACCTCAGAGGAGGTTCGCAATAACAACCCGGCGCTGAGAGCTCCCGTTCTGCGGGGAGAACGATACCTCCCCAAGGGATACCCGCTTCGGGTGCCTTACGGCCGATTGAAACGCATCAAACGGCTTTACGCCTCCATGCCGGCCTCGATGAAGTTCAGCCGGCAGAAGCGGCTTCGCTGGTACCGCGTGAAGCGGGGCGACACAATCGGAAAGATCGCCCGGCGGTTCAGGACGTCGGTTCGCGCCCTGGCCGCGGCCAACCATATCGTCAACCCCTCCAGAATCCGCGTGGGCAAGATTCTCTCAATCCCCGGCTCGAGGAGGATCCTCGTCGCCCGGATGGTTCCCGCCCGGAAGTCGGAGAAGAAGCGATCAGAATCTAGCATGTCCTCCGATCGGGTCGCCTCCGCTCGCTCAGCGGCCGCTCCTCAGAACGGGAAGGCTAAACCCAAGGTCAGCCAGGAGGTCTCCAAGCCTGCATCCAACGCCGCCAAGCCCATCGCTCTTGCCCCAACCGAACCGGCGGTGAAAGCACCGCCGGGGCGGCCAGAATGGAGGGATCTGGAGGAAGTCCGACTGACCGGCAAGTCCGGAAAATCGGGCTGGACGCGCGTGGAACCGGACGAGACCCTGGGCCATTTCGCCGAGTGGCTGAAGACCTCGCCCCGGGCTCTTCGCAGATTGAACCGCTTGCGGCGGGGGAAACCCATGCGTCTGGGGCAGAAGATGATTCTCACATTTCGCAGGGTGACACCGGAGGAGTTCCGGCAGCGGCGTCTCGAGTACCATAAAGGCTTGGAAGACGATTTCTTCGAGAATTACCAGGTCACCCGGACCTTTGAGCACGTCCTCCGCAAAGGGGAGAATCTCTGGGAGCTGGCGAACGACACCTTTGAAGTTCCTTTCTGGCTCGTGGCTCGATATAATCCAGATCTGTTCCAGTCAGACCTAGCCGTGGGTGACAAGGTGATCTTCCCTGTGGCGGTTCCCAGAAAGGAAAGCCCCCCGGGGAACTGAAGGAAGCGGGTTCGGCGATTGGCAACGCCGCCCGCCGGGATGAGCGATTCAGGGCGACAGGCTCTCCTTCGGAGGAATCATGGACGTTACGATTGCAAAGGCCGAACTTCACAAGGCGCTCTCCCGTGCGCAGGGAATTGCGGAGAGCCGAAGCAGTGCGATGCCGATCCTCCAGCACGTCCTGCTGGAGGCCGAAGACGACGGCATACGGGTATCGGCCACGGACCTGGACATCAGCCTGCGGGCCAGCTACGAGGCCCGGGTTAAGACCCCCGGCCGCATCACCGTTCCAGCGCGGAAGGTCTTCGACGTGGTGCGGGAGCTGCCCGAAGCCGAGGTTCACCTGGAGGCGGAAGAAAACAACTGGGTGCGGTTGACCTGCGCCAGGTCCAACTTCCGGTTCCCCGGCCTGGAGGCGGAGGAGTTCCCTGCCATCCCCACGCTGGGGGAGGAGCCGTCGTACTCTCTGCCGGGTGCCGAACTGACGTGGATGATCCGGAAAGCCCAGTTCGCCATCTCCACGGACGAGACGCGCACCGCCATCAACGGCATCTTCTTCGAGGCCAAGGGAGGGACCCTCAATCTCGTCGCCACGGACGGCCACCGCCTGGCCTGCGTGTCTCATTCCTTTGAAGGCCTCACCGAGGACCTGAGCCTCATCATTCATCGCAAGGCCATCCAGGAGCTCCTCAAGGTGCTTGCCGATGGGGAGAAAACCGCCCAGTTCCAGCGTCAGGAAAACCACGTCCTGTTCAAGACGGACTCCCTCGTTCTGGTCTGCCGGCTCATCGAGGGCCAGTTCCCCGACTACCAGCAGGTCATCCCCAAGGGGAACGACAAGAAGGTGACCGTCTCCCGAGAACATTTCGGGGGCGGCCTGCGGCGCGTCTCTCTGATGGCCAACGAAAAGTCCAGGATGGTCAAGCTGCGATTCAGTTCAGGACTCCTCTCTGTGTTCAGCGACACCTCCGAGCTGGGAGAGGCCAGCGAGGAGATCGAAATCGACTATAAGGGGGAGGAAGTGCTCATAGGATTCAATTCCAAGTACATCTTGGATTTCTTGTCGGTCGTCGAGGGGGACAAACTGCAAATCGAGCTCAAAGACCCGTTGAGTTCCACCCTGCTGTCGCCCACCGAGAAAAAGGAGTATTTCTGCGTCGTCATGCCCATGAGGGTGTGAAGGCGGCGCCAGGCGATGGGGCAGCCCCCTGATCGGGCAATGGGACCGGGAGCTTTGCCGGACCGTCCGCCCGCAGGTTGAATCCAGACTGCATCCCCGAATACCCTCTGACCTGTGACCCGGTGACGACCCCGCGCGCATCCCGCGACATCCGCGGTTCTTGAGCCGTGCCGGCCCACTTGGCCGGTTGGCTTCCAACGAGACGACCTTGAGCGAATCCCATCCTTCTACCCGGCATCCGCGTTTTTTCTACGGCTGGATCGTTGTGGGGATCTGCTTCCTCACGCTGGCCGTGGGGGGATCCACCAACGGATCTTTTTCGGTCTTTTACGTAGCCATCCTGGAGGAGTTCGGCTGGAGCCGGGCCGATACGGCCGGCGCCTTTTCCCTCAGCATGCTCCTGTTCAGCCTCTGCGGGCCTTTGGTCGGGTTTCTCTTTGACCGGTTCGGAGTGCGCAAGGTCATGCCGTTGGGCGTCATCGTCCTCACGGCCGGCACGCTGGCCTGCAGCCTCATCTCCTCGCTCTGGCATCTTTATTTTTTCTACGGAGTGCTGATGGCCGTCGGCGTCACCCACATCGGCTTCATCCCCAACGTCATCATGATCTCCAACTGGTTTTTCCGGAACCGGGCCCTGGCCCTGGGGATCGCCAATGCGGGCCGCGGCGCGGGCGCCCTGTTCCTCATCCCCCTCATCCAGTACGCGATCCAGACAGTGGGGTGGAGAAACGCCTACCTTCTGCTCGGTTCGCTCGTCTTCATCGTCCTGTTTCCTCTTCTGTCGATCTTCCAACGAGGCAGCCCGGCGGAGAAGGGGTTGACCCGCCTCGGCGACCCGGAGGATGCATCGCCGAAAGGCCAAGATGCGAAGTCAAAGCCGGGGGGCCCCTCCCTGCATCAAGCGGTGCGTTCCTACCCCTTCTGGACGCTGGCCGCTGTCGGGGTCGTCAGCGGGCTCGGCTTTTCCGCACTCCTCGTCCATGCGGTCGCCTACATCGCCGACGTCGGATACCCGAAGCTCTTCGCCGCCACCATCTTCGGTCTGTCCGCGGTCTTCCGCTCCGGAGGCGGCATCGTGGGGGGATTCATTTCGGACCGCATCGGGCGGGAGCGCGCCTATACGGCGTTCAGCCTCCTGTCCTTCGCGGGCATCCTGGCGTTGATCTTTGTGAAGCCTGGGACCCCGTACTTGCTTTACGCCTTCGCCGTCCTTCAAGGCCTGGGATCGGGAGCGACGGCGACGGTCTCTTCCTCGCTGCACGCCGACATGTTCCAGGGCAGGAGCTTCGGCCTGATCTTCGGCGTCATCCAGGCGGCCACTGGGATCGGGGCCGCACTCGGTCCCTGGCTGGCAGGTCTCGTCTATGACACCTGGGGGACGTACGTGCCGACGCTGCAAGCAATTCTTTTGATTTACTTCTTCTCCGTGGCGGGCGTCTGGATCGCGGCGCCCCGGAAGGTGCGGCCCATCGGGCGCGCTGAGAGAGCGGTGATCGATGCCCGGATGCCCTGATTCCGGGGTTCGACAACGGGGGAGATTCGCCATTGCAGGGAACGCTGGTCAACGCCGCAGCCGTCCTGGTGGGATCGGGCCTCGGCCTGGCCCTGGGGAGCCGCCTTCCCGAGAGGATGCGGGAGGTTGTCCTCCAGGGTCTGGGGCTGGCGAGCCTCGCGATCGGTTTCCATCTGACCCTGAAGACCGACCGGCTGGTCGTCGTCATCGGAAGCCTTCTGCTTGGGGGACTTTGCGGCGAAGCCCTCCAGATCGAGCGCGCCCTGGAGCGCGGGGGCGCCTGGGTGAGGGACCGCGTGGGGAGCCGTTCCAAGACCTTCGTGCACGGGTTCATCACGGCCAGTCTGGTTTACTGCGTGGGAGCGATGACGGTCGTGGGAGCGCTGGAGGAGGGAATTAGCGGGGACCCGAGCATCCTCTACGCCAAGTCCGCCCTGGACGGATTCGCCTCCATCGCCTTTGCGGCCAGCCTGGGCGTGGGCGTGGCCTTCGCCGCCGGAACGGTTCTGGTGGTCCAAGGGGCACTGACCCTGCTCGGAACTCAATTGAAGTTCCTCCTGGAGCCGCCGGTCCTGAATGTCCTTTCCGCAACGGGCGGGCTCCTCATCGTGGGCATCGGGTTTTATCTCCTCGGCATTAAGCGGCTCCGCGTGGCGAATCTGCTTCCCGCGCTCATCTTCGCGCCGGCTCTCGCGACGTTTTTCTGAAGCGAAAGGGGAAGATGCGCACCCTGGCAAACGGCGTCGAGGGAGTCTTCCTTCGCCGGTTGAACCGCTTCCGCACCGACGCCCGCGTGGGGCGGCGAATATTGGCCGTCCACGTGGCGAACTCCGGCAGGCTCCGGGAGCTGCTTTTTTCCGGGAACCGGGTTCTCCTTCTCCCCGCTGGTAAGGCCGGTCGAAAGACCTCTCACGACCTGTTTCTGGCCGGGAGGCCCGGTGGGCGGGGCTGGGTCTGCATGGACGCCCGCGTCCCGAACCAACTGGCGAGAGAGGCCCTTGGGGCGGGATGCCTGCCCGGCTTCCAGGGCTATACGGACGTTTTGCCGGAGCACCGCATTTCAGGCGGACGGGTGGATTTTTGCCTCAAGGGGGAAGACCTTCCGCCCTGCTTGCTGGAAACGAAATCCGTCACGCTGGTGCTGGACGGGGTGGCGATGTTTCCCGATGCGCCGACGCTTCGCGGCGCGCGTCATTTGAGTCGTCTGAAAGAGCACGTCTTGAACGGCGGCCGCGCGGCCGTTTTTTTCATCGTCCTGCGCTCGGACGCAAAAGCATTCTCGCCCAACGACGCGAACGACCCCGCCTTCGGCCGTGCCCTCCGCGAGGCCGCTTCCGCCGGCGTCAGGATAGAAGCCTTCAAATGCCGGGTGAGCAAAAGGGAAATCCAAATCCTAAAAGAAATTCCTGTGAGATTTGTGGGGGGCGCTTTTTGAAAGGCGCCCCCCCACACCCCCCAGCAAAACTTTT
>JBHIBA010000260.1:0-6638 GCA_046758845.1 Nitrospinota bacterium | reverse complement strand
GTCAAAAGTTTTGCTGGGGGGTGCGGGGGGGCGCCTTACAAAAAGCGCCCCCCGCTTTAAGCATACGTACCTCCAACCGCAGTTAGGCCGGCACGCGAGTGCCCAAAGCTTGTCCCGAGTGAAGCCGAGGGAAGCGCCCCCCGCGCGAGCACCGGTTTTCATCCTCCTCTCCCCTCACATTCTCAGCTTTGCGGAGACGTCCTCAAGATCCGGCCGAACCCGAATCACAGACGTCCCCACACCCGCCATCGCAGAATCCACGTCCTTCAAACCGTGGCCCGTCACCACCGACACCACAACCTCCCCGGAATCCAGCTCCCCCGACTCCTTCATCTTGATCACCCCCGCCAAGGACGCCGCCCCCGCCGGCTCTGCGAACACCCCCGTCGCCCGCGCCATCCGGCGCTGCGCCGCGAGGATCTCCTCGTCCGAAACGGCGATCAAACCGCCCCCCGTCTGCCGGGCCGCGCGCAAGGCCTTGATTTGATCCCGGGGATGCCCAACGCAAATGCTGTCGGCGATGGTCTCCGCTGCCTGCGGCTGGATCTCCGGCCAACCCTCCTGAAAGGCCTTCACCAAGGGAGCCGCCCCTTCGGCCTGAACGCCGATGAGCTGGGGGACGCGGTCGATGAGGCCCAACCGATGAAAATCCAAAAACCCTTTGTGCAATCCCCCGAAGACGCACCCGTCTCCCACCGCGCAGAACACCTTGTCGGGAGCCTGCCAGTCGAGCTGCTCGCAGATCTCCAAGGCCGCCGTCTTCTTCCCCTCGCCCAAGTACGGGTTCACCGCCGTGTTCCGGCTGTACCACCCCCATCGCTCACCGGCCTCCCAGCAAAGGCCAAAACACTCATCGTAGCTCCCTTCGACCATGAGAACCGTCGCACCGTACATCAAGAGCTGCGCCACCTTGGCCTTCGGGGCACGCTCGGGAACAAAGAGGTAGGCCTTCAGACCCATGTAGGCCGCGACGCACGACAGCGACGTCGCCGCATTGCCCGTGGAGGCCCCGGTCACCACGTCCCGACCCAACTCCGCCGCCCGAACAGCCGCCATAACGCTCGCGCGGTCCTTCAGCGACGCCGAGGGATTGCCCGTGTCGTCCTTCAGCCAGAGAGAGGGCGCCCCCAACTCCCGGCCCAGACGCTCCGCACGGTACAGCGGCGTCCAGCCGATCCGAAGCGGGGGAACCAACTCACGCCGGCTGACCGGCAGGATCTCCCAATACCGCCACTGGGAAGCCTCCTGCCTCGACCGCAAGACCTCCTTGGTCAATCGAGCGCCGACCCCCGCGTAATCGTAAACCACATCCAACGTCCCCTTATCCAATCCGCACGCGGGACAGACGTACAGGACCTCCTCTGCATCGTACTGACTGCCACACGTCACACAGCAAAGGTGGTCAATCTTCTTCATGGACCCAGGCTCAATCGCGGGTGTGGCTCAGAAAAAGATGCGGACCATGACTCAAACGATCGGCGATGCGCCGGCGCCGGGAAGTGATTCACCGGCAGCTAACCCAAAGGGATCCGCAGCCGCCGGCCAAAGACTCGTGGACGGAACGGTATGTTTCGTTGTCCCGCCTATTTCCAGAAAGTCCGGCGGCGATTCTAATCTCATCGGCCGCAAGGTGTCAAAGAGGCGCCTTATGATCCTGTCAGCCTCCTGAATCGGACGAAGCATTTCGCACGGTAACCGGCAAGCCTGGGCCGACTTTCGGTCAATCATCCGAATTTTGGCAGTGGGTCAGTTAGGAAAGGATCAGGCCCCGTACGCAGCTTTGCCCAAGGCTCTGTCATCATTTGGTGTAGCGCCGATCTGAGCGAGGACCTCGGTCCGAGCGGAGATCGGGGCGCATGCATAGGCCGGGATTTCCGCGTGGGTCGGTGACCCTCGCTCAAATCGCGGCTACAACGGAGGGGGGCAGGGGTCATTCAGCAAACCGACCCACTACCCGAATTTTTTCCTATGAGGCCTCCGATTCGTTCTATGATTAAGGCTTCGGTTAACCATGGCGTGGCGGGGGGAGACTGGGTTACGGTCTCGCTGGGCGTATTTGACCCTACGCCGGACTCTCGATCCGCGAGCAAGCCCACGGCAGCTTTTCTTCCAGGGAGTAGATTCGATGAACGTTGACGCGGTTCTCGCCTCCATCGATCGGAAGGAACTGGCGGACCTCTCCCTCAAATTTGGGAACACCCCGAGCCCGACGGGGCACGAGGCGGACATGGGAGAGGCGCTCTTCGATTGGCTGAAAACGAACGGGTTCGAAGCCTCCAAGCACGAGGTGACCTCCGGGCGCTACAACGTGACAGCCGTCCTGAAAGGGGAGGGGGGCGGCGCCTCTCTCCTGTTCAACGCCCACATGGACACCAAGTACGGCGCCCCGGAGGACGTGTGGGCCGCGGGGGAGCTGCTGCCCGAGTACACCGGCGCATGGATGGAGGGGGATCGGATCTTCGGCCAGGCGGTGTTCAACGACAAGGGGCCCCTCGCGGCCACCCTCTTCGCGGCCAAGGCCATCCGGGACAGCGGCGTGAAGCTCAAGGGCGACTTGTATGTCACGGCGGTGGTCGGCGAGATCGGCACCGCGCCGGTGGACGAATTTCAAGGCGGCCGCTACCTGGGCAAGGGCGTGGGAGCGCGCAACCTGGTGGACCACGGCATCCTCGCCGACTACGCCTTCGTCGCCGAATGCACCAACTTCTGCGTCACCTGGGCGCAGTGCGGCTGCACCTACTTCCAGATCACCACACGGGGCAAGGGCCTCTATACTCCTTTCATTCCCCGGCCCACCGAGCGCACGAAAAGCCCCAACGCCATTGTCCAGATGGCCCAGGTCGTCAACGCCCTGGAGGATTGGGCGGATCGCTACATCGAGCGGGAAAGCGTGCAATTCGGCGGCGGGGTCATCGAACCCAACGTAAGCGTGGGGGCCATCCGGGGAGGACTGCCTTGGAAGATCGGGAACTCGGTGGGAAGGTGCAGCATCTACCTCGACGTCCGCGTTCCCCCCGGGAAAGACCCCCTGTTCGTTAAGCCGGAGATCGAGCGGGTGATCCGCGAGGCCGGCGTCGAGGCTGAGGTCCGCCCCTACATGACGCGCCGGGGGTATGAAGCCGAGGGGTATGAGCCCCTGGTGAACGCCATCCGGCAGGCCCATGACAAGGTCCTCGGCAAACCCATGGAGACCGTTGACCCGCCCATCACCAGCATGTGGCGCGACATGAACATCTTCAACGAAGTCGGGATCCCGGCAGCGACCTACGGGCCTTCTTACAACAAGTCGTTCTCACGGGGGCAGGAGTTGGACTCCCTCCACGTCGACGACCTGTTGCACGCCGCCAGCGTGTACGCCCTGGTTGCGATGGACATCTGCAATCAAAAACCCGGCTAATTTGCTCGACCAGCGCTTGGGCCGGTTGTTTTGGGCCTCGCGGTGATCTGCCTCTTTGGGCGATAGATTGCCGCTCCAAAGGAGGCGGCACTCTATCGCGAAACAAATGTTTTGCCGGGGGGGCGGGGGGGGCGGACGCACCGCGTCGGGATTCAGCACTTGCGCGCCTGGTAAATCATCTCTCGGAAGGTGTGCGCCAAAGACGCTCGGCTTGAGCAGACATGGCTCCAATCGCAGTCCGGCCGGCACGCAAGTGCCCAAAAAGCGCCCCCCGCATATGCCCTGGGCATCCTCTGGCTCAAGATCAACGCGTTGTTCTTGCCCGACGTTTCCCTTCCGGCGTCTCGGCGGACTTTGCGCCCCCGGGCTTTACTCTTCTGCCTGCGCTCGCCCTTTTCGACGTGGCGGCTTTCTTCTTCGCCGCGGCGGTCTTCTTCAACGCCTTCGTGGACCTGCTAGCCCCGGCCGTGGCCTTCTTCGTCCCGGCCCTTTTCGCCGCGACTTTCTTCCGCCCGGCGGGTTTCTTCGCCGCCGTGGGTTTCCCCGCCGCAGCCCTCGGCCTTCGAACTTTCTCCTCCTTCGCCCACCACTTGGGGATTCCCAGGTCTGCCGCCATCACGTTGACGCAGTTGTAGCCGTTGGCCGCGTGGCAGCCGCCGCGGGGGTGTGTGCTGGGCCCGCAGAGATACAGGCCCTCGATGGGCGTCCGGTAGGGGCGCAATCCGGGGAAAGGCCGCAGGGTTCCCATCTGGTCCTGGGTGAGGCGCCCCCCCATCGTGTCCCCTTTCACCATGCAGATGTTCGTGGTCCAGAGATCGCGCGGAGACATGACGTAGCGCCCAACGATGGCCGAGGGCGTAACGTTGGGGGCGTAGCTTCGCAGGTGCTCCGCGCACTCGTCCGCGTAGGCCTCTTTGATGGCGTCCCATCTCTCCCCCCCGCCCTGAAGGTCGTGGGGGGCGTACTGCCAGATCGCGACTACGTGCTTTCCCGGCGGCGACTGCGTCGCGTCAAAGCGGGTCGGATGGAGGACGGTATAGCAAGGCGGGCTGACGGGTATCCCGTCCTCCATCTGGCGGTACTCCCGTTTGATGTCCTCAAAGTCCTCCCGCCCCAGGACGACGTTATACGCCTCGTTGACGGAGGGGTTATTTGCCCGGTAGCGCACGTCCTCGTGAAGGGCCAGGTTGACGGTGAACAGGCCGAAGTGGTTCCACTGGAAGTTCTTGACCTGCGTCACGAAGTCCCCCTCGAGCCTGTCTTCGCCGATCATCTCCAGGAAGAGCTGGCCCGGCTCGACGTTGCTGGCGATGGCCTTGCGGGCGTTCAGCGTCTCCCCGTTCTCCAAGCGAAGGCCAACGGCCCGGCCCCCCTTCAGGATCACCTGGGAAACATGGGCCTTGACCTGGACTTTGCCCCCGTGGGCTTCCAGACAACGCGCCATGGCCCGCGTCAGCGTCCCCGCTCCGCCGACGGCCATCGCGTTTCCGCTTGAAAGGTGCTGATTGACGATGAGGGTGATGGGGACGGTCCCCGATCCCTTCGCGCCGTAGTGGTTCAGGGTTTGAAGACAGTAGCCCAGGAAGAAGGTCTTGGTGCGCTCGTGCACGAAAAGCTCCTCGGCCACGTCCGCCATGCTCATGTACAGGTGCTTCACCACCCTCGGCCCGTTGGGGAGCTGTTCGTACAGGCGGAGGACTTCCGAGGCGGGAAGCGGCGGCGAAAAGAAAGACTTGGCGAAGAGGTGGAAGGCGTCTTTCATGTCCAGGACCCAGTCCCGATAGGCCCGGGCGTCGGGCTGCGAGAACTGGGCGATCTCCCGGGCCGTCCGGTCCACGTCCCGGTGGACAGTGATGCTTCGGCCATCCTTCCAGAGGTGGGAGGAGATGGCCGAGGGAAATACGTACTCGGAGCCGTACTTTTCCAGTTCCAGGTCCTTGTACACCGGCCCGATGTGGACCCAGTGGTGGTTCATGGCGTGGGTGTTGATCGTGAAGCCCGGGATGAGCTCCTGAGAGATGACGCCGCCCCCGTAGATCTCCCGCCGCTCCAGGACCAACACGCTCTGGCCCGCCCGGGCGAGATAACACGCCAGCGCCAGGCCGTTGTGACCCCCTCCGATGACGATGACGTCGTAGGTTTCCGCCACTGAATTTCCCCCCTCCACCTGTCTCTTCTGGACCGTACGAGCGAATCAGGCCGGACAATTACGAGTTCCCGCCTCTCTCAGGAGCGGCGGGATGAATGGGAGCTGCGGGCGAATCTCTGTCTTAAAAACTTGGGGTAACATGGCGCACGGTGTTGTGCAGCCGCACCTCACCCGCGGAAGTTCGGTAAAGCTGGCGAGTCTTTAGAACGGCCGCCTCCAGCCTCTACTCACTTCGATCGGAATGATAGGTTGAGAGGATTCCGCACCCTCCCGTAAAGGACGCCGAGGGAGTTTTTCAGCAACGTGCCAGGTTAATCTATCAACGTTTCTTCTTGAGCGGAGGCTACTCCGGGTTTCTATGCAAGCCCGGTTCGCGTCAACCGTGTCGGATTGTCTGTGCCGCCGTGGAGTTTGGTCCCGCGCGGAATCAAGAGTCCGCCTCGGACGCGCGCTCGGCCAGCTTGCGAGGCATCCCCTTTTTGCCCCCCGATCAACGCTGCCAGGTCCAGGCCCGGAACGTCTCGGGCCGAAGACATCAGGACAAAGGCTTATACACTGGGAAAAGCTTGGGGAGGAACTCGTTGGTAAAGAGGTCCTCCGTCTTGACCGGCGGGAGCTTCATGTAATCTACCGCGATGTTCACCGTCCGAGCCATCTTCTTGGGGTCCATATAGCCGATCCCGTTCTTCTTCGCGGCGTCGGTCACGAGGTGGCGGGCCCACACGTCCCACTCCGCCCGCGTGATCTTCCGGCCCTTGGCGGGGTGAAGCCGCAGGAAGATGCCCACTGCGTCGTCGGGATTCTCAACCGCCCAGGCGAGGCCCTTGAATGTCCCCTGGACGAAGCGCTGCACCAGATCCTTCTTCCCTCGGACCGTCTTCTCGGGTGCGATCACTCCCGTGCCCGCCAGGTCCAGGCCCCAGTCGGTGAAGGTGATGGCGTGGATCTTGGCCCCTTGCTTCTTGGCCCCCTTCCGAAGGATGGGCCCGATGTTGGTGAAGGTGCAGATCGTATCCACCTTTCCCGCCAGCAGGCTCGGGTTCTTGGCGGTCGGGGCCATGACCACGTGCTTCCAGTTCTTGATCCCGTGGA
>JBHIBA010000259.1:0-6667 GCA_046758845.1 Nitrospinota bacterium | reverse complement strand
AGCAGACCCGCTGGTCTTATACCAGCCCGAGCAACGGGCTTTCATCCCCATCTGGTCGGCGAGGATACCCTACCGCCCATTCAGCTCCAGGTAAACCCTCTTTACGTTCCAGCGGTGAAAGCCCGCCATGAGCGGCCGCAACGGAGCCAGAGGCGAGTCCGCCGGGACGAGGTACTTTTCCCCGAGCGACGTGCGGGCCAGGGTCTCTTCAACCGTGTGGCCTGCCCCTGCCGCTTTCTGCACCGAGTGAATCAACTCGCCCAGATAACGGAGATAACGGCTCAAGATGGCGCCGGAGGTCATGACGCCATGGCCGGGAACGATGGTCTCCACGTCCAGTGTCCCGGAGAAGCGGGCGATCGTGTTCAGATAGGCGCCCGCGCGGCCTTCGATCAGCCAAGGGAATGTCCCCTCGCCGAGGACCAGGTTGCCCGTCCAGGCGGCCTTCGCCGCTGGCGCGTACACCACAGTGTCGCCGGGCGTGTTGCCGTGGCCGAAGTGGTGAAGCTCGACAATGCGGCCCCCCAGGTCGATTCTCAGGTAGTCATCGAAGACCACGTCCGGAAGGCGCAGCTTGACGTCGGCGAAAACTGTCGCATCGTTGTCCACAGTCTGGAGGAGCAATTTTTTCTCATGCTCGAAATCGCGCATCCGCTCGGCCGTCTTCCGGTGGGCGATGATCACCGTCTCCGGCGGGAAGGCGTAGTTCCCGAACGTGTGGTCGCCGTGGAAGTTGGTGTTCACGAGGTAGACGATGGGCTTCGCCGTCACCTTTCGCACCGCAGCTTGGATCTGCCGGGCCATGGCGCCGTTGACGTGGGCGTCGATGACCAGGACCCCGCGCTCGCCTACGACGAAGCCGCTGTTGTCCACGCCCAGCTTTGTCGACAGAAGCGCGTAGACGCCTGGGCTGATTTCCTTCGTGACGAGCTTGGCTCCCGTTGGGTTGAGCGGTGGGGGGAGCCATCCCTCCGGCGGTTTAAACCCCCAAAAATCCTGCGCCGCTGCGGGCGCGGCCCCGGCCATCAGGAGCAGAACCATCAAACCGGCCTGTGAGATCCTCTTGATCCTCTTCATGACTTTCTCCTTTTGTTTGGAACGATTGAGAAAAGGTGCGTGAAAACTCCTGTCCGTCCTTCAGCTTTCACCCCCCCTTCGAAGTGGACCGGTGAAGCCCGGTCCCCTGCCCGCTGAAAATCCGTCCGCGCTCGGGCAAAGGCGATTCACCCAACCCCTTCTGCAATTCCCGGACAGCCTCGCAGAGGGCCGGCGCGACACCCAGCGGCCTGCGGCCTTCACCCGACTTCCACACCTTGCATTCCTCCGGGAGTTTAAGTGTATATACACTTATAATCCCAAAATTTATTCCCGCTTCGTCACCGCCACGGTTTCCGACAAGTCGGCCAGCAAAGCGCGCAAACGCTTTGGCCCCAATCCCTCGACGATGCGGGCCTGCGCCTCCCTCCAGAGGGGGACGGCTTTTCCCAGCGCCTCACGGCCGCGCTTCGTCAGCCTGACCATCCGCGTTCGCCGGTCCTCGCCGGGGACGACCTCGACCAGCCCTTCTCTTTGCAGCGGTTTCAGGTCTCTTGTCAGCGTCGTCCGGTCCATCACCAGCCTCTTGGCCAGCCGGCTGATGGTTTCCGGGCCGGCCGAGGAAACCGCCCCAAGGATGGGGAATTGTGTCGCCCGCAGGCCGCTCGGCTCCAAGATCCCGTCGAAAAGCTGCGTGACCGCGCGCGTCGCCTTCCTGAGATTGAAGCAGGCACACGCGGCAGGATTGAGCAAATCGTTCGACGGCTTCACAAAATAGGAGTATATACACTTTTTTCTGGGCTGTCAAGCATTTTTTTCGTGGCTGCGACACGCAGGCCCAGGGAAGCCGGCGAGTTGGGGAATGAATTTCCGTAGGGCAGATATTTGCTAAGAAGGGCGGTTTCTACCTGAAGGGTGATTCCGCGCTGTGCGAGGAATCGCGGGTTTTTCAGAGAGCCTTCGCTTCACTCAGCCTCGCATGAGTTTCAGCCAGCGGCCCCTTTCGGTGGCTGGCCAGGATTACCAAGGCGTGACGTGCAAACAGGTCGGCCCTCAGAACGAGGGCTGGGCGACCTTGTGGTTACGAGCGGAAACGTCCAGCAGCGTGAAGAAGTGCCGGTCGCCCCGCTGAATCAGGACTGAGATTTGCGGCCCCTTCAGCCCCGCGAGGATCTCCCGGAAACCCTCCAGCGTCCGGACGGCCTGGAGCCCGACCGAGCGGATGACGTCGCCCCGCCTCACCCCGGCGTGATCCGCAGGGCTTTCCGGGTCCACCTCGGCGACAATCAGCCCGGCCGGGTCCTCCAGTCCCAACCGCTCCGCCAGGGCGGGCGCGATCGGCCGAAGTTCCCACCCCAGGGGCGGATTAACCAGCGCGACCGGCCTTGGCGGCTGGATGGACGCCTCCTGGAAATCGCTCAGTTCCCGGACGGTCACCTTGATTCTTAACTTCTTCCCGCCACGGATGATCTCCATCGCCGTGGCCGCGCCGATGGCCGCCCGTTCCAGGGCCTTTCCGTAATCCTCGCTCCCCTTCAAGGTGAGGGCGCCCAGGGAGAGAATCACGTCCCCCGGCCGAAGTCCCGCTTTCATCGCGGGCCCTTTCGCCTGGACGTGGCTAACCAGCACGCCCCCTTCCAGGGACAGTCTGAAGTGCCGCCTGAGTTCCGGGTCGATGTCCTGGATGGAAATGCCGAGCCAACCCCGCCGAACCCGGCCGTACTTGCGGAGATCGGGGAGCAGACGCCGGACCCAATTGATGGGGATGGCGAAGCCGATGCCCGTCGCCTCTGTGACCACGGCCGTGTTCACGCCGATCACCTCGCCCCGCAGGTTGAACAAGGGGCCGCCGCTGTTTCCGGCGTGGATCGGCGCGTCGGTCTGCAAATAAGCGCTGAAGCCGCCGCCCCCTAGGGCCCGTCCCTTCGCGCTCAAGATCCCGGCCGTCACCGTTTCCTCCAACCCGAAGGGGTTCCCTATCGCCAGGACCCACTCGCCCACGCGCACTTCGTTGGAATTCCCAAGCGGCGCCCCCGGCAAGGGCATTCGGACGTCCACGCGGAGAAGGGCCAGATCCGTTTGCGGGTCCGTGCCGATCACCCGCGACCCCATCCATCGGCCGTCATACAGTCTGACGCGGATGTGCTCGGCCCCTTCTACGACGTGATGGTTCGTGAGAATTTCCCCCCTCGAGCCCAGGAGAAAGCCCGTCCCCGTCCCCGTCCCCCGCAGGGCGGGTCCGCCCACATCTCCGCTCTTCTCCGGTCCCGATTCTTCCGGGGTTCCGAACAGGCGGTCGAAGAACTCGCGCAGGTCAGCCGACAACCCGCCCCGCTCCTGCCCCCTCCGGACCGAGACGCCGGGCTTTCGGGCGCGGATGTGCACCACCGAAAGACGAAGTCTCGCGGCCAACTCATCGAAACCCGGCGGAAGGACGCGCCGGGCCGGCGGTTCAACGGGCCCGGGCCTCGCCTTGGGCAGAGGAAGTGGCGGCGCCGGCGCGCAGGACGCGAGAACCAGCGTGCAGAGCACGGCAAGCACCGTCAAGTGCCAAGTTCTCCCCGGAAGGGGTGGCATCATCGAGTGTCTCCCGCGTTCACCGGCCCCTGCCGAATCCAGCCGCAGCAGCCCAATCCGGCGGCCAAAAAGAAAAGCCCGAGAGCGCCAGTGGCGCCCTTGGGCTTGGATGGAACCGTCGAAGTCTTCTCCGATGCATCCCGCATCGCGACCAAGCCGCGCCCTGGATCAGGTGTAGTGGGCGAGGACGTACTCCAGTTTGCTCTTGCCCTCCGACAGGGGGACGACGATGGCCTCTTTGTCGCAGAAGGCCTCGCAAAGCTGGCAACCCACGCACTCCTTCTCGTGGACCTTGGCCACCAGTTGGATGCCTTCCCATCCCTCGGCGTCCTCGAGACTGATGCAATCGAACGGGCAGATCTCCACGCAGTAATTGCACCCGTTGCACAGCTCTTCGATGACCACGGCCTTGGGCATGTCTTTGGGCCGGATTCGGGGGATGACCTTTCCATTCTCGTCCAAGATGCATTCCACCGGGCAAAACCGGCCGCAGACATCGCAGTCGATGCAGATCTCTGGATCGATGACGTACACCTGATCTCGCCGGCCGCTGATGGCATCCGTGGGACACTTGACCTCACAGATGCTACAGCCGATACAGGTATCCGCAATATAATGAGCCATCCGATTCTTCCACCACTTCCGGGATGTAGGGCTTAGGCGCGTTCGATCACGCCCTTTTTCCCGCAAAATCTAGTATAGAAAAGGACTTTTGTCCTGTCAACTTGGTTTTCAGCTTGACCCGCTCATCCCCCCCGGTCCATATTGAGGAAGAACTGAAAAGGAGAGCGGGAAGATGGAACAGTTTCTGGGAATCGTTCTGAAGCCGGACAACATCCCGATCTCCGGCATGCTCATCCTCGTCATCATCGCATTCTGGTTCTCTCTCAAACAGGCCTTTCACAACGACAAGCTCATCAAACGAGGCAAGAAGGACCAGATTTACGACGAAATGATGGAATGAGGGAGGTTCCCCCCCCTTTGGGTTTCGGCCTCGGAGTTGATCGCTTCGGTCCTCTCACCCAGGAATGAGCGCCACGCCGCGCCGGGTCCTCCACTACGGCGGTCGCATGCTGGTCATCATTATCGTCTCCATCCTTCTCGGCTTCGTTCTGATCTTCCTCGTGAAGCGTTCCTCGGCGCCCATCGCGATGGAACAGGCGTATTACCGGCAGGAATCCGCGCCGGAGACGGCGGCCCTGGGAGATTTGCTTCCCGAGGAGTTCAAGGAAATCTGCGTGGAACTGGTGGAGGCGGCGGGACTTCGGGTTCAGTCGGTGGAATCCGAGGAGCCGGGAAGGATCGACATCATGGCGGAGTTGGACCATCCCATCCTGGGTGGAGATTACCTCATCTACGGCTGGCTCTCCCCCATGGATCAGATCGTCGACTCGGCCCCGGTGATCGGCCTCAGCAACGCGGTCCACCACGAAAGGGCCATGAAGGGGATCTTTATCACCACCGGGTACTTCTCTCAAGAGGTGGAGAAGATCCCGGAGGGCGCGCCCGTCGAACTCATCAACAGGGACCGTCTGGCCCAACTCATGGAATCTTATGGCATCGCTCGAGCGGAAACCCGGCTAATCGAACAAAAACCAGGAGAAAGCGGCCAGGAATAAGCCCAGGCAGAGACCGATCCGGACGGCGCATCCGTGCCACCATAGGTGCCGACGCTTTGCCTCTTCGGGTTCGCTCTCAGCAAACAACCTATGGACTCCTCGGTAAAGGCGGTCGGGCCAATCTTCGGGACCGCTGAACGCCAATCCAGCGCCATAAAGAACCAGATCCGGGCCGCACTGTCAAGATGAACGGGAGAGAGGCAGTGGGTCAGATCGGAACGAATTAAGCCCCGTACGCAGCTTTGCCCACGGCTCTGTCATCATTTAGTGTAGCTCCGATCTGAGCGAGGACCTAGGCCCGAGCGGAGATCGGAGCCCGCCCTGAGGGCCAAGCCGGAAGAGCTGACGCCGGAGAGGAAGATGAAGCTTGCCACTTTTGAAACCCTGCCGCAGGACCTCATCGGCCCCCGCATCGGCCTCGTCCTCGAGGATGGCTCGGTGGCCGATTTGAGCTTGGCCTTCACCCTGCTGGAAGCCAACCGGCGAGACCCCGGGGGGATGGCGCTGAGGTCCAAGTGGGCCCGGGAAGGGGTGTTGGGCTTTCTGAAAGCGGGAGAGGAATCCTTGAAGGCGGCGAGCCGGGTGCTTGAGTTCGTCACGTCCGCCGTGGAAAAAGGGGTGGAACTCAGAGGCGCGAAGGGAACGGCCGTCGTCCATCCGGCGGGGCAGATCCGGTTTCACGCCCCCATCCCAAGGCCCGGCAAGGTCATCGCCATGGGGTTTAACTTCGAGGACCACGTCCAGGAAAATCCCAACCAGCCCAAGTCCCGATACCCCATCGCGTTCTTTCAGGCCCCCTCCACCCTCATCGGCCACGAGGCCCCGGTGGGCCATCCCCCCGATACGGAAGAGCTGGACTACGAGGTGGAAGTCGCCGTTGTGATCGGAAAAGAGGGCAAGCATATCCCCGAGGAGCGGGCCCTGGAGCACATCGCCGGCTACACGATTTTCAACGACCTGAGTGTAAGAAACGTCCAGCGCGCCGAGATGAAGTTCGGCCTGCTCCTGATGGGGAAAAACCTGGACGGCCTGGCCCCAATGGGTCCTTATCTCATCACGGCGGACGAGGTCGCGGACCCCCATGACCTCACCCTGGAATGCTGGGTGAACGACGAGCCCGAGCCTCGCCAGCGCGGCAACACCAGGGACATGATCTTCAAGATCCCCGAACTCATTGCCTACTGGTCCAAGATGACCCTGGAGCCCGGGGACATCATCACGACGGGAACCCCCTCCGGCGTGGCCACTTTCCGAGAGCCTCGCGCGGACTATTACCTTAAGCCCGGCGATAGCGTGCGCTGCGTGGTGAGCCGTCTGGGAGAGCTGCGCAACCCCATCATGGCCGTGTCGGATTTAACGGAATGAATTCCAGGGGGGCTTTTTTGTAAAACAGCCCCCCCGGCCCCCCCCCCCACCCTTTGTCGGGCCGGCCCCCC
>JBHIBA010000258.1:0-6728 GCA_046758845.1 Nitrospinota bacterium | reverse complement strand
GAGGATTTTCAAATAATGGCTTGCCGTTGGATCGCAGTGCAGGTAGAGGCTGCCGGTTGGCTTCAGGACGCGGTGGAGTTCAAGGAGCCGGACGGCCATCATCGTGAGGTAGGCCATCATGTCGTTCTCGCCGAGAAACGACCGCATGGAGCGTAGCATCTCGGCGGCGTTCGTGTTGCCGCTTGCCATCACCTCGTCAAATGCCCCCTCGGCCTCGTTCGTCCAGTGCCAGGTGTCCTCGAATGCTTCAATCTGAGCCTTGGATTGCTCACCGCTTGGGGCTCGGAAGAGGATGTTGTACGTCGCCTTCGAGTTGAATGGCGGATCGAGGTAAACGAGGTCCACGGTTTCGTCCCGGATGTCGTCCCGGAGAACTTCCAGGTTGTCACCGTAATAAAGGCGATTCTCAGACACTCAAAAACTCCCCCGTGTTCCCCGTGAGGCGTTCACCCTGCCCCTTCGCCATCTCCGCGTTGCCAGCTTAAAGGCTGCTCTCTATAATCACTTTTGCGTTGAAGATTATCCCCTCTCAAGGTGGCGTTGTGAAGACGGACGAATTTCCAGTCGAAAAGCCAGTCCAACGGTCTGATTTTGAGGAAGAAACGGATATCCTCTCCAACGTCCGCGTGGTCCTGGTGGAGCCACAGTACTCCGGCAACATCGGCGCCTCCGCCCGCGCCATGAAAAACATGGGGGTCACGGACCTCCGGCTGGTCTTCGCCGGCGGGCGCACCGACCATCTCAACGCCGAGTCCCGGAAGATGGCCATGTACGCGAAGGATGTCCTCTACCGGGCGCCGGTCTGCTCCAGCCTGGGCGAGGCGGTATCGGATTGTTCCATCGTCATCGGGACGACGCGGCGGAAGGGCAAGTTCAGACACGCCACGTACAACTCCCGGGACATCGCCGGCCGCGTTCTCGAAACGGCCCGGCAATACCCGGTGGCGCTGGTCTTCGGCCCGGAAAACGTCGGGCTTTCCAACGAGCATCTCCGCTGCTGCCACGAGCTGGCCTTCATTCCGGCCCATCCGGACTTCGGCTCTCTCAACCTGGCGATGGCCGTCCTCATCGTCTGCTACGAGGTGTTCCAGGGGCTTCGGGGCGCGTCGGCCCAGGAAACCGCGCCCAGTCCCCTCGCCACGGCAGAGGACTTGGCTGGGCTGTTCGGCCACATGAAAGACGTCCTTCTGGAGATCGGTTTCCTCGACCCCGAGAACCCGGAGCGGATGATGACGTATCTGAGGCGGCTTCTCTCCCGGGCGGATTTGAGCCCGAAGGACGTGCGCGTCCTGAGGGGAATCTTCCGCCAGGTCCGTTGGGCCATCGGGGGAGAGGAATTCAAGGGCGGCGAAGATGGTTTTGAATTGGACGAAGAGACGGACGCACCGTCTTTTCCGTTAGCCCAGCCGAATCCGGATCGCCGCCGTGACGGCTAACTTTGATCAGCAAACTGTGGGGTCGGAGAGGCTGGCGGAGTTCCTTCGCGTGGCCCGCGGGGACGCGCCCGCAGACCTGGTCTTGCGCGGCGGGAGGGTTGTCAACGTCCTTTCGGGCGAAATTCAAGAGACCTCCGTGGCGATCCATCAGGGCCGGATTGCGGGCCTCGGCGCGTACGGGGGAAGGGAGACCCTGGACCTGGAGGGCCTTTTCCTCTCGCCGGGTTTTATCGACGCCCACTGCCACATCGAGAGCTCCATGCTGCCGCCCGCCGAGTACGCGAGGGCGGTGGTTCCCCGAGGGACAACGGCCGTCGTCGCCGATCCCCATGAGATCGCCAACGTCCTCGGCCTGGAGGGCATCCGGTTCATGTTGGAGTCGAGCCGGCACTGCCCGCTGGACGTCTTCCTCATGGCGCCTTCTTGCGTCCCGGCCTCTCACCTGGAGACGGCCGGGGCGAAGTTGGAGGCGGATGACCTCTCTCCGTTCCTGCGGGACGGACGCGTCCTGGGCGTCGGGGAGATGATGAATTACCCGGCCGTTGTGGCCGCGGACCCGGGCGCGCTGGCCAAGCTTCAGCTCGCCGGGGGCGCCAGGGTGGACGGCCACGCCCCGGGCCTTTCCGGGCAGGCGCTCTGCGCGTACGCCGCTGCGGGCGTCCAGTCGGATCACGAGTGCGTGGCGGCGGAAGAGGCGCGGGAAAAGCTGCGGTTGGGCCTGCACGTCATGATCCGCGAGGGTTCGACGGCGAAGAACCTGGAGGCCCTCCTCCCCGCCGTCCGGCCGGAGAACTCCAGCCGCTTCTCCCTCGTCACCGATGACGTGGACCCCGCCGACCTGTCCTCCAAGGGCCACTTGGACCACGTCGTGAACGAGGCGGTTCGTCTCGGGCTGGACCCGATCCTGGCCCTGCAGATGGTGACGGTGAACTCCGCCCGGTACTTCGGCCTGGCCGACCGGGGCGCCATCGCCCCCGGCTACCGGGCCGACCTGGCCGCTTTCGATGACCTCCGGCGCGTCCGCGTGCGCAAAGTCTTCAAGGACGGAAGCCTGGTGGCCAGCGAGGGAAGGACGGCCTTTTACGGGGATCACATCCCCTCGGGACGGGTTCGCAACACGGTGGGCCTTCGGTGGGACCGCCTGGAAGACCTCTCCGTGCAGGCTTCGGGGAAGACGCTGCGGGTGATCGGAGTGGAGCCGGGACAGATTGTGACACGGAAGCTGTTGATGAAGGCCCGGGTCAAGGACGGCCTGGCCGTGTCCGACGTTGAACGGGATGTTCTAAAAATCGCCGTCGCCGAGCGGCACGGCCGGACCGGCCAGGTCGGCATCGGCTTTGTTCACGGATTCGGCCTCAGGCGGGGGGCCCTGGCGTCCTCCGTCGCCCATGATTCCCACAACGTCGTCGTCGCCGGCGTGGAGGATGACGACCTGAAGGCCGGTTTCCGCGCCGTCGAGGAAATGCAGGGAGGGCTGGCCGTCATCGTGGAGGGCCGCGCCGTCGCCCGGCTTCCCCTGCCCATCGCGGGACTGATGAGCGATTCGCCCATCGAGGTCGTCACGGGGCAACTGGAGACGCTCCACGAAGCGGCGAGGGGCCTGGGCTGTCAGGTCGAATCGCCCTTCATGGCCCTGTCGTTTTTGGCGTTGGCTGTGATTCCCGAGCTGAAGTTGACCGACCTGGGTCTGGTGGACGTGGGGAAGTTCGATTTCGTCCCCCTGTTCGCCGACGAAGGCTGACGTTGTCCTATCGGTTTTCCGGGACGGTCCCTCTGTTTTAACCGCTCGAAGGGATTCCAGGAATGTCGCTGACCTGCAAGATCAAATACTACGTGCCCGCCCATGACGAGGCGGCCTTGCGGGAGGCTATCGAGTCCGACGCCGAGGTGATCGTCATGGACCTGGAGCAGAACTGCCCGCCCGAGAAGAAGGGGGAGGGGCGCAGCCGGGTTCAGCGGGCCTTGGCGGCGTTGGACTTCAAAGGCTCCAAGAGATGGGTCCGCGTGAACATCGCCGGCTCCAAGGAGTTGGAGGAGGATTTAGAAAGCCTCGACCGCCTTCCGGACGGTGTAGTCCTGGCCCGCCTGGCGGTCGAGGTCAGGGCCGCGGGCGCTCAGCTCATGGACACGGTAACGCCCATCAGCGCCAGCGACGAATACCTGGAGCGAGACACGCGAGAGGCGTTCAAGCTGGGTTACAAGGGAAGGGCGGTCCTGACCGCGCGCCCGTGCCGACAAAGCACCTCTATGAAGCAGTTTGCAGCCCGGGTGGAAGTTGAGGCATCCAACATCTACCGCGTCCTGGCGGCGGATCGGAGCGGGCGGAGGAAGTCGCCATATAAATTCATTGAGCGGAAATAGGGAATTCAAGACTATGTTGAAAGGCGAGGTCTTATCAATTCACATCACCCGCGCGGCAGGTCAGTCGATGGAATCCGTCCGCGAAGTGCGAGCCGTGGCGGGGAGAGGGCTAGATGGAGACCGCTACTTTGAGGGAACCGGAAAGTACTCAAAGAAGCCCGGTCCGGGCCGCCACGTGACCCTGATCGAGAGCGAAACGTTAGAAGCCCTGAAGCGGGAGACAGGGATCGACCTCAAGCCGGACTGGTGTCGCAGGAACATTCTCACGGGCGGGGTTCCCCTCAACCACCTCGTGGACCGGGAGTTCCGGGTAGGAGAGGTAAAGCTGCGAGGAGTTCGCCTCTGCGAGCCCTGCGCCTACCTTGAAAAGCTGACCGGCCTGCGAGGCGTTCGCAAGGCCTTAGTGCATCGAGGAGGATTGCGCGCCCAGATTCTCTCCGACGGCCTGATTCGAGTAGGGGATGTGGTAGAAGGAGGATGAACCATCCCGTCATCTGCGGGATGGTTCTCCCGCCTCGCGCCGTCGCTGGCTTGGTCTGAGGAGGCCATCTTCACCCTGCTGGAAGGGGAGGGCATCCTGACGCGAGCCAAGGGCTGGAATGGAGAGGAGGACCATGAAACCCCGTAAACGATCCTCAGTCGCATTCGCGTGCTATGGCCTGTCCTTCCTGATCTTTTCTCCGATCCTTTGAGTCGGTGCTGAGCCATTAAGAAGGAGAACCAGCGGCGTGGTCGATGAAGCCGTCATGCTGAAGCAAACGGTCAGAGAGTGGTTTCCGCGCTTCCTGGCAAACGGTGTGGACTACAACGACGCCGTTGCCATCACTGGCCGCGTGCGGGACTGGAGCCAGTGGTGCGAGGAATGGAGCCGGGAGTCCCGCCGCTACGAGGAGTTGGGAGAGAAGACCCTGGCCCAAGGCAATACGCTCACAGCTGCGGAGGCCTTCGTCCGCGCCTCCCTATACTTTCATTATGGGCAGTTGGTTTTCTTCCGGGACCCCGAGCAGCGCCGCCGGGCCCACGAAAGGCGGGTGGCCGCTTACACAAAGGCCCTCCCGCACCTGCGGCCGTCGGGAGAGCGCGTGGAGATCCCCTTCGAGGAATTCCGGCTCCCCGCCATCCTCCGCATTCCAAGAGGCGGTAGACCGGCTCCTTGTGTTCTTCTTGTCCCAGGGATGGATTCCGCTAAAGAAGAGTACCATTCCTTCAGTGAGCGCCTGCTGGCCCGGGGAATGGCCACACTCGCTTTTGACGGACCCGGCCAAGGGGAGACCTGGTACTTCCTCAAGCTTCGGGCCGACTACGAGAAAGCCACTTCGGCGGCCCTGGATTATCTCTGCACTCGTCCGGAAATTGACCCGGAGCGAATCGGCATCTTCGGCCGAAGCTTTGGCGGCTACCTGGCGCCGCGGGCCGCAGGCTGCGACTCGCGCTTTAGGGCATGCGTCGGTGTGGGTGGTTTCTACGACCTCAGTTTCTGGGAGACTTCGATGATTGAGCTCATCAAGGAGGATTTTCAAAACCTCTGTGGGGCGAAGAGCGAGGAGGAGGCTCAGGTCTTTTCACGGCGGATTACGCTGGATGGCGTGGCCAAGAATATCCGCTGCCCGCTGCTGATTGTCCACGGGCGCCGGGATGTTATCTCTGCCCCAGACCAAGCCGAAAGGATCGTGGCGGCAGCGCCGGAGCCTAAGGAGCTGTGGATGTATGAAGAGGGAAACCACGTTTGTGAGAACCTTGCGACAGTCTACCGGCCCTTGGTCGCTGACTGGTTGGCCGGGCATTTGTCTGCTGAGGGTCTCGCCCAATAATCAGGACGGATCGCCTGGATGCCGAGGGCCGGGCACCAGGCCTTGTACCAGATTGCCCCGCCCGAGGATTGCGGCCGCAGCGGCAAGTCCACTTCTCTGCCCTTGGACCAGGACATTGGGAACCTTAACCAGTGCTGGATTCTTTATGGCAGCCGAGAGCATTTTTTCGAGCAGCGCCAGCTGCAAAACCCGATCTTGTCCGAGAACTTCGGCCCGTGCGAGGCTGAATTGAAACGTGACAGACGATCTGGCGGCTTCGGCACAAACCCTGCCGATTCCCCGGCCCACCGGTCCCCCCGCAGCACTCCCCCGTTCAATCTCCCCCAAACCAATCACAAAATCGATCACGAAAATAAAAAGGGCCGGCCCCTCATTGGAGCCAACCCTTTGAATTTTTTGGAGCCGGCGAGAGGAATTGAACCTCCGACGTACTGATTACGAATTTTATCGGGAACCGCGCAACCACGCGATTTCAACGGGTTACGGTAGGACAAACGCGGTCAAATGAGGCCAATCCGCAGCCTATACGCACCCGGAAGAGGTTGCGAAAATTCGGCCCCAGGGAATCGGAGCTCCGGAGTGCGAACCGACAACTAGGCACTCAAAATTCAATGGCCTCTACGACTACGCCCCCATTAGCAGGGATGGCGTCCCTAGGGGGGGTTGGAAGCTAGTGGCGCCAGTGTTGGGGTCCAAAATCGAAGGGACTGTAGAGCGGCCTAAGAGTGTAGGCCATCAGCTTGGGGCAATCAGTCGCAGGCGCGATCAATGATACCAGCCTCTCGCGAACCCGAACCGTTGCCTTGTTCTTGGCCAGCTCTACCTCAGCCTCACGAAGCTTGTGGATGATTTGTTCCGGCGTAAAACGCTTCCGGCTCATCAATACCCCCTTTCCCTACCAGTCCAAATCGAAAGCTTGCCGAAAATTCTTCCATGAAAACGCTTGTCAAGGATTGGGGGACATGAAGCTTCTTCCTCTTATGAGAGGCCAGGAACCCAAGAGTCATTCTTCCATCCGTGCCCGGGCGGCACACACCCGACGGGTAGGATCCACGGCTCCCTAATCTAACTGAGGGGCCTGATGCCCAAGACTTTTCGAGGGCAACCGCGGTCTTGGCCT
>JBHIBA010000257.1:0-6785 GCA_046758845.1 Nitrospinota bacterium | reverse complement strand
TTTTCAGGGGGTCCAGGGGGGCGGTTTTTCAAAAAAGCCCCCCTGGAAATCCGGCTCAATTCTTTCGCTGCAACCTTCGGGCTTTGAGTTCAAACCGCGGAAGCGTGCCCGGTTCGGCCAAGGAGACAAGGACCCGGACGCCCAGGCGGGAATGCACTTCCTCCGAGAGCCGCCGGATCACCGGATCCGCCGCCACACCCGGAGTGCACTCGACGGAGAGCGCCAGCTCGGCCATCTCCCGGACAGTCTCCACTTCGATCCGGAACTCGCTCACCTCCTTGCACTCCCGGACGATGTTCTCGATGGCGCTTGGGTAGATGTTCACGCCCCGGACGATGAACATGTCATCCACCCGCCCGAGGATGCCGCCCTCCGCCCAGGCGAAGGTCCGGCCGGTGGGACAGGGTTCCGGAGAAGGCCTGACCAGGTCCCCGCTCCGGTACCGGATGACGGGCATGCAGGCGCGCCCCAGGTTCGTGATGACCAGCTCTCCCTCTACGCCCGGACCGACGGGTCCATCGCCGTTGGGGTCGAGCACCTCGCAGATGAACTCGCTCTCGCTGAAGAAAACGCCGCCGGGCCGATCCAGGTCCTCGAATCCGAACGCGCCGACCTCCGTGGCGCCCGTGTGGTCCATGCACCCGGCGCCCCAGGCCTCCCCGATTCGCCGTTTGGTGGAAGGGATGTTGGCCCCCGGCTCTCCGGCGTGGATGGTGACGCGCACGTCGGACTTCGCCAGGTCCATCCCCATCTCCCGTGCTTCCTCGGCCATCCGCAGGGCGTACGTCGGCGTGCAGACCACCGCGGCCGCCTTCGATTGCAGGATGGACTCCACCCGCTGGCGGGTGGAAAGTCCGCCACCGGGGATCAGCATCGCGCCGATTTTCCGGATGCCTTCCACGGCCGCCCAGAACCCGATGAACGGCGCGAAGGAGAAAGCCACAAAGACCCGGTCCCCGGCCGTGATGCCCGCTCCTGAAAAGACGTAGGCCCAGCAGGTTCCCCACCAGTCCCAGCTCTCGGCCGTGTCCAGCCACCTCAACGGCTGGCCCGTCGTCCCCGAAGTCTG
This sequence comes from Nitrospinota bacterium, assembly GCA_046758845.1. GTDB lineage: Bacteria > UBA8248 > UBA8248 > JACPRG01 > JBHIBA01. The sequence goes on along the minus strand of JBHIBA010000257.1, from coordinate 5,716 downwards.
ATGGACGCGGACGTAATCCCTTTGGGGGAAGGTCAGGTTCGTCCCGAACTCCGGATTTTCCTTCTGGTCGCGGACCAGTTCGTCCTTGCGGGTGAAGGGAAGCCGCGCGATATCCTCCACCCCCCGGATGTCATCGGGCTTGACGCCCGCGGCCTGTAATTTCTCCGTGTAGAAACGGTTGCGACCGTATAGGGTCGCGATGAGGCTGCGGAGCTTTTCGCCCTGGAGGGCGGTCAGTCTGTCACGCCCGGCCGTCTCGATCTCCTTGGCGTAAAACAATCTGCAACTCTCCCTCAGGCCCGCACAACGCCGCCGGGCAATGGACGCTTACAAGAAGGGGGCCCGGCGAATCGGTCGGACCCCCATCTTCTCTTCCACCCGGCCCCTCAGTCGACCTTCTGCTCGTCGCGGTACATCATCTTGTGGCGGCGGTTGTCGATCCAATCCTTGATGTCTTCGTCCATCTTGGTCCGGGCAGCGTCATAACGGCCCCAGTGGGCGATCTCCTCGAGCGGCCTCTTGTACCGCGTGTAGGGCTCCTTTTCCGGATGGCCGAAGGCGATGATGTCGATGAGGTCCAGAACGTCCGGCACGCCCAAAAGCGGCTTCAGGGCTTCCTGGGCCCTTTCTTGGCCGATAGCCGTCACCCACCAGGACGTGTAGCCGAGGGAGGCGATGGCCAGGTGGATGCTCATCACCGAGGCGGCCAGGCTTTGGATCAGGATCCGCTCGGCGTTCGCCCGGTACATCTTGTCCAGCTCGCTGCCGTCGTTGAGGACGGGGAAGGCATTCACGTAGCGGTAGTCCACCAGGGCCACGATCATGCCGGGCGCGGTCTTGAGGCCGTTGTAGTTGGGGCTGGGGAAACCCATCTTCATCTTGGCTCTCTCCCGGGCCTCATGGATGAAGTACTCGCCGATTTCTTCTTTTATCTTTGGGTCTTCGACGACGACGTACTCCCAGGGCTGCGAGTTGGCCCCGGAGCAGGAGTGACGGCCCGCTTCGATCACCTTTCCGTAAACCTCCCTGGGAATTTCCCCGGGTTTGAACTTCCGAATGGTGTGTCGGCTCCGGACGACTTCCATATAGGCGGAGTAAAGATCGGTCGTGGTCCCGGTCGTCATATCCTCTCTCCCCTCACGGATGGCTGGGCCATTCCGGTATGATGCCAGTTACATATTACGTGATTTACATCTGCCCGAAGACATCCGGCCTCTTGATTCCCCTTTCCAACCGACAGAATCTCTTTGTTTTCTTGTAGATTACAATAACATAAACCCCCAAAAATCAAGAGACGAGACGGCCTATCCCGCTGTCGGATTTGGAATCCCCCGCTCAGGCCGGTGGCAGGCGCCGGACTTAGGAAGGGCGACGGTCCACGATCCGCCTCGCTTTGAACTCGTGCCTAGGGAGACTGCCGGGCTCGGCGATCTCGACCTTGAAGCGAAGCCCTCCGTGGGAGCGGCTGAGCGCCCTTCCGACCTCCCCGGATAGACCCCCTCCCTGTACCTCCCGCTCTTGGGGCTCGAACCGCAGGGTGATCTCATCCCCGCCCGAAGCTCTGTTTTCCAGGACCAGCTGCCACTCGTCCACCGGAACGCACTCCCGCAGAACCCGCTCCACGGCGGAGGGAAAGACGTTCACGCCCCGGACGAGGAGCATATTGTCCACCCGGCCGATCACGCCGCCCTCCAGGAGCAGAAACTTCCTCCCGCACGGGCAGTCCCGGCCGGCCGGCCGGACCAGGTCCCCCGTCCGATAGCGCACCGCCGGGAACCCATGGCGGCCAAGGTTTGTGACGACCAACTCCCCCTCGCTTCCCTCCCCGACGGGCTCTCCGGTGGCCGGATTCAGAACCTCGATGACGTGCTCCGCCTCGAGGGCGTGTACCCCGGTCTGCTCGACGCAGGAATAGCCGAAAAGCCCCACCTCTGCCATTCCTGCGAATTCAAAACTCTTCCCGCCCCAGGCCCGCTCGATGGCCCTGCGTGTCGGCGGAATGGACACCCCCGGCTCGCCGGCGTGGATCGTCCGTCGAACGGCCGAGCCGGCGATGTCCAAGCCCTCTCTGCGAGCCACCTCCACAAGGCGCATGGCGTAAGAGGGCGTGCAGACAATCACCGTGGCTTCCAGGTCCAAGATCAGCCGAAGCCGCTCCTCGGAGGAGAATCCGCCGCTGGGGATCACCGTGGCGCCCAGGCGTTCCGCCCCGCCGAACATCGTCCAGAAGGCCGCGAAGGGGCCGAACTGGAAGGCGAAGAAGACTCTGTCCCGCGAGGAGACACCGGCGGAGCGGTACAAGTAAGCCGCCGTCTCCACCCGCCAATCCCAGCTCTTCCGGGTTTCCATCACCCGCAGGTTGCGACCGGTGGTCCCCGAGGTCTGAAAGAGCCGGATGTAATCTTCCAGGGGCTCTGTGTGATTTCGACCGAAGGGGGGATGGGCGGCCTGTTCCTCTTCCCACTCCTTTTTCGTGGTCAGGGGAAGCCTGGACAGGTCGTCGAGGGATTTGATGTCAGCCAGCGAGACGCCAGCGCGATCATACTTTTGCCGATAGAACCCGGATCTTTCGAAGACGTACGCGAGCTGCGGGCGCAGCTTCTCCCACTGCAATCGCCGAACGGCCTGCCGAGGGGCGGTTTCGACTTCCGGGTTCCAGTAGGCGGCCTTTTCCATCGCACGCGGGGGTCTTATCGGGAGGAGCCGAAGAAGTCCTCGAGCCGGACGCGGTCCATGACCTCAGGGGGGATCCGGTTCCGGTCGGCGAAGTCTTTCAGGACAGGCTTGGCGGTGGCGTCGATCCCGATCTTCGAGGTGAAACCGTCGGGCTGGGAGGATGGATCGAGGTCCGACCCCCGGGCGCTCGGGACGATGAACAGGTCGCGATGCGGCTGACAACGGGTCCCGATGGCCCACTGGACGCGGAAGTCGTCGAAGACGTCCACGTCGTGATCCACCACGACGACGCGTTTCAGGTACATCTCGGCCCCCAGGGCGGCCAGAATGGCGTTCATGGACTGGCCCTCGACCCTCTTTTCGATAGAGATATAGGCCGTGAAGGGGGCGGGGATGCGCACCGCCCGGGTGGAGGGGACGGCCGCCCGCACCGCCTGCAAGAGGTTCGCCTCCATGGGGATGGTGGAAAGAACCATGTGATCCGCGTGGGCGACGTTGATGTCGTGAAAGAGCGCGTCCTTGCGCCGGGTGACGGCCTTGACCTCCACGACCTCCCGCATCCGCTCGCCCAGGGCGTAACCCGTGAACTCGCTGAAAGGCCCCTCGAGCTCCCGCACGCCGGCGGGGATCTCCCCCTCAATGACGATCTCTGCGTGGGCCGGGATGGGGATGTCCACCGTTTCGCCCCGGACGACCTCCAAGGGTTCTTCCAGGAGGCCGCCGATGACGGCCAGCTCGTCTTCGTCCGCCGCTCCGACGTGCAGCGTCCCCAACGCCCACAGGGGATGAAGTCCCAGAACCAGGGCGACGGGCAGGGACTCGCCGCGCCTCTCCGCCCTCTGATAGAACTCCCAATGGTGCTTGGCCAGGGTCAGGTGGATCCCTGTCTTCCTCGGACCCTTGATCATCAGGCGGTTGAAGCTGGCGTTCAGCGCCCCGGTCTCCGGGTCCCGGGTGATGGCCATCGCCCCGGTGACGAAAGGCCCTGAGTCGGTCGAGTGGTGGTGGATCTGCGGCAATTCCAGGAGATTCACCGCCTCGCCCGTCTGGACGACTTCCTTGACCGGCCCGGTTCCCACCTCCTTGCAGGGGATGGGGTTCGCCGCGCGCCGCTCATACTCGCCCACGGCCGACCTGACGTCCGTCCCCAGCGCAAAGGCCAGCCGGGACCGTTTGGCGAAGACATTCGTCACGACGGTGTAGTCCGTGCCCTTGACGTTGCGCAGCTCCAGAACGGGACGCCGGCGCACCTGCTCGAGCTTTTCGGTCAGGGCGGTGATCTCGAACTTCGGGTCGATCTCCCGCTCCACCGCCTCGTACTCCTCGGGGGAGGAGGCTCTGACCTTTTCGAGAAATGAGCGGAGGTCTTCCGGCATGGTGAATCCCTCTTCTACCTAATCGCCAGTTCTTGGCCGGGCCCATCGAGCGTGAGATGCATTCCGTTGAGGACATCCCTCCCCAAAATCACATACGGCAACCTTCTGTGGGAAAAAACAGCCACATCCTGGAACGCTTTTCCATCAAAACTGATGGAAACAATGTAGATTGGATGTAACTCGGGCTCACAGAGAACGCCGCCAATCTCCTCTTCTCCGACAGGCTGGAGATCCAATTCGGCAACGAATCTATCTGGGATTCCTGTCATATCGGCTCCGCTATCTACAAGCGCAGGAATTGTGTCGCTAGTCCGAGTCTCGTCGTATAGTTCGAGGGAAATGACAGGCGCAGGATGGTCGCCAAATTGAGGAGAGAGGTTATAGGGCCACTTCGTCATCGGGAAACAAACGGAGTTGAAATTATACGAACTTTCTCTTTATCACCCACCCAACCCATATAGACCGGGCTACGTCCGAATTTTGCTCTGAAACGCTTTGCCAGTTCCCAAAGGCTCTCATGTGAATCAACCACCTCACCGCCAGAAATCGCGACGTACCTGTTTCGATACCTTTCGAGAAGAGAATCCTCGAGACGGTGAAATGCGGCCTTTTCCCGTTCGAAACCGTCCGTTGAGTTGTCGCCAGAGAGATCATCAGTAGCGACAATTTCGAGATTACGCAGGATGAGATCAAACGCTTCTTGATAACTGACGGGGTCTTTCCAATTGCAGAGATTACCAACCTTTCGATTCTCCCAAATCCTCCGCGCCCAAAGACTCTCGGTGCCCTCGATAGAATCGTCTATTCGGACCGGTAAAAGCACCTTTAGCCCGTTGCCGCTGCGCTCTTTAGCTAAGGCTGCTTTAACCTCATCCTCAACCCGAGGACTATTAAGCGAGTGTTTGGACAAGATGACTAGGACTCTTTCCATCTTTTGAATAATGGAGTAGGTTTCGTCCGCAATATCGCCACCGATTGGCAGAGCCTTGACGTCGATCCAGCAAGGCACGCTCACTTGCTGGAGATCTTTATAGAGCTTTCTGGCCAGGTCACCGTCTTTATGGGCATAGCTAATAAAGCAACTGCAAAACTTCCGCTGCTGTTCAAGAAACGGCAAAGACTGGATTAATTTTTCTGGTAGGCCACAACCTCGAAGAAAGGGTAGCGGCAAAGGGCCAGATCGCACGAGGGTTTGAGAGTCAATGATACTGGGTCCCTCATGTAAACATGTTTCCAACCCTATCGCTTTGCTTAGATCCACAGCGCCAAAAACGGTATCTCCGAGACTTGTAGAATCGAATTTCGCCCCCTGTATCATTGCATGACTTAGGTTAGCCCAGGAGAGGTCGGCCCTTGCGAGATCCGCCTCTCTAAGGTCCGCCCAGCTAAGATTCGCCATGCAAAATTTCGCTCTGCGAAGGTCCGCACCGCTTAGATCCGCCAGAATTAAGCTGGCCAAAGTGAGTTCAGCGCCGCAGAGATTCGCCCCGCTGAAGTGCACGAGGTCAAACGTCCCTTGACGAAGGTCAGCCCCGCTAAGGTCAGGCTGGATGCCGGGGTTCTGACCTCTCCAGTCGTTCCACGCTTTTACCCCTCGTTTGATTATGGCAAGGTGTTCCCCGTTGGCCATCCGCTTCGGCCCCTCATATCCAAGAACGTCCTAG
>JBHIBA010000256.1:0-6872 GCA_046758845.1 Nitrospinota bacterium | reverse complement strand
CGAAGAATCTCGTTCGGATTAAAGGGTCTCTTTCCAACTCCCCAAAAAACAAGGGGTTTCGAGCTTGAGGAGATTCCTCACTTCGTTCGGAATGACAATCCCGCTGGATCGAGCCACCCCTGAGCGGGGACTGAGCCGGGGTTTTTCAGCACCCTTCCATCAGCGTGTCCGTGTCAAGCGTGAGGGCGCCGGTGGAAAGAGGGCGATTTTCAACGGCTCCAGGCCAGCCACTTCCGGAGGAGGGTCTTGACGGCGGGCGTGAGGCGGGTCCGGTTGTAGGCGTCGCCCGCCTTTCGGAGGACTTCTGCCTGCGTCGGGTAGGGGTGGATCGTCCTCGAGATTTTCCTAAGCCCGATGCCCGCCGTCATGGCCAGGGTGATCTCCGATATCATCTCCCCCGCATGTCTTGCGACCAGTGTGGCCCCGATGACCCTGTCCGAGCCTTTCTTGACGAGAAGTTTCAGAAAGCCGCCTTCTTCGCCGTCCAGAACGGCCCGATCCACGTCGGATAGCTCCAACCTGAAAATCTGCACGGGGAGGCCCTGCTCTTCGGCCTGCTCTTCGGACAGACCCACGTGGGCGATCTCCGGGTCGGTGTAGGTACACCACGGGAGGGTCAGCGCGCTCACCTTCGCCCGCCCCAGGAAGAGGGCGTTCTGGATCACGATCCGCGCCAGGGCGTCGGCCAGGTGGGTGAACTGATAACGAGAGCAGACGTCACCGGCCGCATAGATCTGCGAGTTCGTGGTCTGGAGCCGGTCATTGACCCGGACGCCGCTCCGCTCGTCGTACTCGACGCCGACCGCTTCCAGGTTGAGCCCCTGAACGTTTGGCGCGCGTCCGGCCCCCACGAGAATTTCGTCCACACGCAGATCTGTCTGGCCTCCCTCGCGCTCGATCCTGAGGATCTTTTCATCCCCTTCCTTTCGGACTTGGAGGGTCTTTGTTCCGAGGAGGAGACGAACACCGTCGCGCACCAGGGCCTTCTCCACCCGCTCCGCGGCGTCCCGGTCTTCGCGGATCAGGATTTGCTCTCTCCTTTGGATGAGGAAGACCTCCGCGCCAAAGCGGGCGAAGGCCTGAGACAGCTCGCAACCGATGGGGCCGGCGCCGATGACGGCCAGACGCCGGGGAAGTTCGGTGAGCCAGAAGACGGTCTCATTGGTGAGATAGCCCGCCTCCTCGATGCCTGGGACCGGGGCGGCGGCAGGCCGGGCGCCCGTGGCGATGACGGCCTTGCGGAAGCGAAGCCGCTTGCCATCGACCTCCGCCGCGCCCCGGCCGGTGAACCGGCCTTCGCCCAAGAATACATCCACCCCCATGTCCCGGTAGCGGGCCGCTGAGTCGTTGCGGCTGATCCGGGCGCGTAGCCTTCTCATCCGTTCCATGGCCGCAGGGAAATCGACGCGGACGCCGGATGGCACGCAGACGCCGAAGTCACCGGCGTCCCGGACGTCGGCGCAGGCGCGGGCGGCGCGAAGCAGGCCCTTGGAGGGAACGCAGCCCACGTTGAGGCAGTCTCCGCCCATCAGACGTTTTTCGACGAGGGCCACCCGCGCGCCCAGAGCGGCGGCCCCCGCGGCCGTGATGAGGCCCGCCGTCCCGGCCCCGACGACCACCAGGTTGTAGCGGCCGGCCGGTTCGGGATTCACCCAGTCCGACGGGTGAACGTTGGAGATGAGGGTGCGGTTGTGTGTGTCGTCGGGGAGGACGAGAACCTGTTCCGCCATGAGATACTCCCGTGAAATGGGGTCCGGCGCGAGACGCCTCCGTGAAGAGTTGGCGCCGAAGCCATCAGCTTAAGAGCCGCAAGCTCAAGAGTCATCGACTCAAGAGCCACCGGCTCGAGAGTCACCGACTTAGGGGCTGTCGGCTTGTTGGGTCTGAGACCCCGGACGCTTTAGGAGCGACGAGAGCTTCTTTCATCGCCCTGCGGGCCATCCGCGTGATCAGGATTGTCAGGATGACGGTCGCCGCCAGACCGACCCCGAACAGGGCCCGCTGCTCCGTGCCTCCCGAGAGGTTTCCCGCCGCAAGGTCCGTCAGGCTTTTGGCCGCCGAGCCCAGGTAAACGTACATGACGGTTCCCGGCAGCATCCCGATCCAGGAGGCGAGGAGGTAGTCCCGGAAGCGGACGTTTGTGATCCCGAAGGCGTAGTTCAGCAGGTTGAAGGGGAAGATCGGTGAGAGGCGGGTCAGCAGGACGATCTTGAAACCGTTTTTTTCGACGGCCCGGTCGATGGCCCGAAATCTGGAGTTGGAGATCACGCGCTTCTCAACCCAGTCCCGGGCCAGCGTCCTTCCCAACAGGAAGGCGGCGGAGGCCCCGATGACGCTCCCGACCGAGACGGTCGCAGTTCCCAACAGGACGCCGAAGACGAACCCCGAGCCCACGGTGAGTATCCAGCCGGGGACGTAGAAGACGCTGGCGGGGGTGTAGGCCGCGGCGAGGAGGATCGGCCCCCAGAAACCGATGCCGTCGACCCATGCCACAAAGCGGCCGAGGTAGTCCCTGAAGGGCAGAAAGAGGAAGATCGCGGCGACGGCCGCGACCAGCAGCCCAAGGACAACGATGCGCCAGAGAGATTGGGCCTTCATCAGCCCCCCTGTGAGATCCAGGTTACCACTACCGCCCGTGGGCGGGATAGATTGGGATGAAATCCCAGATTCCCAGGGGGGCTTTTTTGGGCACTTGCGTGCCGGCCGAACTGCGGTTGAAGGGACGTGCACTTGAGCGGGGCGTCTTGGGCGCACACCTTCCGAGAGGTGAATCACCAGGCGCGCGAGTGCGGAAACCTGACGCGGTGCGTCCGCCCCCCTGGGCCCCTTGAAAAACTTTTGACGGCCCGGCACTGCGTGGCCGGGCCTGCTTGGGTTGGGTGTGGGTTTGACTGAGCCAGTTTTTTGCGAAAGAGTTCGGCCCGATAGGGCCGAACTCTTTCGCCATTAAAAAGTTTTGCTGGGGGGTGCGGGGGGGCGCCTTTCAAAGCTTGTCCCGAGCGAAGCCGAGGGAAGCGCCCCCCGCAACCGCAGTTTGGCCGGCACGCGAGTGCCCAAAAAGCACCCCCCGCAGAGAATAAAAGCCGGTCTTCCATAGAAACGCGGGCATCTTTGCGCGCTCATACGCGGCTGCCGTACCAGTTTATTAGATAGTCTTCGCCGCAGAAGGGTGTCGAAATTTTTCAACTCGGCGGAAGGGCGGTTCAACAAAGAGCAGAGCGGGGCGATTTACAGGTCCCCTTCTCACGTATAATCGCTGAGACAAGGGTGGAGGATGCCCGGCCCTATCCCGTTGGGTGATGACCCGATCTCATGCCTTTCCGTATCCTTCATTTGCTGACGTTGGCCGACCTCGGCGGGACGGAATCTTCGGTCCTCCCCCTCGTCCGGGGAATGGATTCGGAGTGTTTCCAGAACGAGATTGCGGTCCTGAGAGGATATGGCCCGATGAGCGACCGCTGGCGTCGCGCCGGTCTGGCGGTCACCCACTTGAACGTTCAACGGGGATGGTCCCCGCGCACAATTGCAAAGCTGGTGCGTCTGTTTCGGAACGGCCGCTATGATGTCGTCACCCTGTACGGCGTGGCCGTCAGCGTCCTGGGGAGGCTGGCCTGCAAGCTGGCGGGCCAACGGAACGTGGTGGGGGTGATCCGGGGCTTGAGTAATGAGCGGTCCATCCGCCGGACGCGCCTTTGGCTGGACAAGGTATCTTTTTCCCTGGCCACCTGTTACGTCTCCAATTCCCAGGCGGTCATCGATCACCTGAAGGGAGCAGGGTTTCCGCCGGAGAAGCTGCGCCTGGCGCCCACGGGATTATCGACGGAGCCGTTCGACCGCGCCCCTCCGTCGAAAGAGGCCCGGTTGCAATTGGGGATCGGTGACGTCTCACCGCCCGTAATCACCTGTCTTGGGAACCTCCGGCCCGTCAAGAATCACTCTCTTCTTTTGAAAGCCTGTCGCATTCTCAAGGACCGGAAGGTCGAATTTCTTCTCTTGCTGGTCGGCGCCGGCCCGGAGGAGAGCCGGCTCCGGAGCGAAGCCCAGGAGCTGTCTCTGATGGATCAGATCGTCTTTCTCGGGGAGCGCGAGGACGTCCCGACGGTCCTGGCCGCGTCGGACCTGTTCGTTTTGTCCTCCTTGTGGGAAGGCCTTCCGCGCTCGATCATGGAGGCCATGGCCAGCCGCCTGGCCGTCGTCGCCACCGATGCGGGCGGCGTGAAGGAGCTGGTCGTGGACGGGGAAACGGGATATGTGGTCCCCGGCAACGATGCGCCGGCCCTGGCCGGCCGGATGGCCGGGCTGCTGAGGGAAGAGGCGCTGCGTCGCAGGATGGGCGAAGCGGGTCACCAAAGGGTGAAGGAACACTTCACCGAAGAGCGGATGGTGAGCGCGATGGAGTCGATCTATCAGGAGATCCTGGGCCTTTCCAAGAGCTCTGGTCCCCATCGATGAGAACCAGAGATACGGCGGCGGGGTCCTCGGCGGGCTGCGATTGGCCAATGGCGATTACCTGGGCGATCTCTCCGGGGACGGTCTGATCCCCGCCCTGGACATCATCAAAGTATGCGAATATTGTGTGTTCGGCCGCTACCCCTGCGCGAAGGTGTATCGGGCCATCCGGGGATGACGGGGGATTGGTCCGTGCCGATCTATCGTGAGCGTCCCGGTAGATGCGGGTTGTCAAAGGATTGCGCCTTTAGGGCTGCCGTAGCGTCTCGATTGAGCGGATGGTTCTGCAAAGAGACCCTGAATCCGTGTTAAACTTTGGTCATCTGCGAAATCCCAGTTCCATTCGCCCTTCGGCCGTAGGGGTGATGGTCGGGACTGCCACAACAACCTGCATAACGAGGGAGGTGACGGGATCGACGAAGTCGAACGACAGGAGAGGCGAGCTCAAAGACTGCACGGTTGGCCCGATCACAAAGCCGGGGCGGATTTGCCGCCCACGGGATTTTTTGGGAGAGACGCCCCTTCATACTTCAAATGGAGGGGAGGTTCCGTTGCCATCAGGGATCTCGATGGAGCTATCTGGAAAACGTCGGCGAAATGTGTCCCCTGACGATTCCGTCCTCCGATGAAGCCTGATCGAAAGAGCCTCCTTTCTATTATCATTCCTTGCTTCAACGAGGAGGTGGTGATTGAACAGACGCAACGACAGCTTTGCGAGGTGCTGGAAAGGCTGGAATTGGGCTATGAGCTCATCTACGTGGACGACGGCAGCGGGGACGGGACGCCGGAGATCCTACGGCGGTTCCGGGAAGCGGATGAACACGTCCGCGTGCTCCGCCTGTCCCGGAACTTCGGCCATCAAATGGCCATCACGGCGGGGATGGAGCACGCCTCGGGCGATGCCGTCGTCGTGATCGACGCCGACCTGCAAGACCCCCCCGAGGTCATTCCGGAAATGGTCACAAAATGGCTTGAGGGATACCATGTGGTGTACGGATTGCGGACCGAGCGACACGGTGAGACGGAGTTCAAGCTCTGGACCGCCAAGATCTTTTATCGATTGATCAATCGTTTATCCAAGGTCAAGATCCCCCTCGACGCGGGTGATTTTCGTCTGTTGGATCGCAAAGTGGTCAACGCCCTACGTGCGATGTCCGAACGCGACCGGTTCGTGAGGGGCTTGGTGAGTTGGGCAGGTTTTCGCCAGGTCGCGGTCCCGTACCAGCGTGCGCCTCGGTTGACGGGCGAGAGCAAATATTCATTCTTGAAGATGATGCGTTTCGCCATGGACGGAATTTTTTCCTTTTCATTGTACCCTCTGAGGTTTGCCACTTGGGCCGGCTTCCTTTCCTTGGGCCTCGCCTTCGCGGGGATCATCTACGCTCTGGTCATTCGACTCTTTACAGAGAACGTGGTCAGCGGATGGACGACGATCATCATGGCCGTTCTTTTCCTCGGGGGCGTTCAGTTGATTTGCCTGGGGATTATCGGGGAGTACGTCGGCCGAAATTACGGCGAATCGAAACGTCGACCTCTCTATATCATTCAGGAGGGGCTGGGATTCGAGGAACAAAACCCGGAAGAGTGAACGAGGGGAGGTTTGATCCGCCCCTGCTGTGAATGGATGCAAAGCCGTTTCTGTTAAAGCGTGTGTGTCCTCATCACAGGCGTCACCGGCTTCATTGGGAAGAGAATGATCCAAACCGCCTTGAAGGGCCAGGGGAGCCGGCGACCCGCCTCTTTCCGTCCATTGTGAATGCCGCGTTTCGGGGAGTCAGCGTCGGCCCTCCGATCCCATGGATGTTTGCCCCCTGGCCGGTTCGCCGGAGCCAGCCGGGCGCCATCTGCGACGGGAATCCCGTATTCGGATATCCGAAGGGTTGGACATTCCTTCCGCGAACCTCTGTCGAGAGGGCCGGGACCGTCCTCGGACCTGAAGCGCGGCCCCCGCCAGGGTCACTCCGTTCATCCGCTCCTATGCGCGCGAAAACCCCAGACCGAGGCCAGGACATGAGAAGGCACAGCCTGGCCGGTGTCAGAGTCAACCTGGACCCTCACAGAGACGAAGGGGCTGCGGACCCGGTGCGCCCGCGATCCTGGAGGCGAGGAAACGGGATGAAGGGCGCCCCTTGACGGGAGCTGACGGCCGACGCAGAGTCGTTCAATCACGACGGACGGCTTCTGGCCATGAGGGAGGGGGCACACCTTGGTCGATGGAAGGGGCGATTGCCAGAAGAACTCCACAATCGCGGCTCGCTTCGTGGAGTTTGGCGGATGGGTTTCAATGAGCTCCGCTCTCTGAGGGGTCCCAACGTCAAGCGCTAAAATGTCGGGGGGTTGAAGGGTCGAAGCTCGGCAAAGCGTCGTGAGTCCCGGGCGCCGGGTCGAGGTTCCTTCCCTTCTTTGCTTCAGATGCGCATCGC
>JBHIBA010000255.1:0-6879 GCA_046758845.1 Nitrospinota bacterium | reverse complement strand
GGCGCTGCCCTCTTTCGCAGACGGGTATCCGGCCAAAGCATGTCCCGAGCGAAGCCGAGGGAACACCGGCCATCGAAGGGACTAAGACAATCGGCCTGCCCAACCCTACATCCAACCCAAAGCAGGCCCGGCCACGCAGTGCCGGGCCGTCAAAAGTTTTCGGGGGGGTCTGGGGGGACAGTTTTCAAAATGTCCCACCAGGAATCTTTAACCTTTAGTCAAACACGATCCCGCCGTCCACGAGGATAGTCTGGCCGGTGACGAAGTCGCTGTCAGGGGAGGCCATATAGAGGACAGTGCCCACGATGTCTTCGGGGTATCCGGTCCGCTGAATACAGCGCCGGGAGATGTTGAACTCATCCACGGACTTGGGATTGCCCAGGTTCGAGGGGGCCATGATGTAGCCGGGGGCCACGGCGTTGATGGTGATTCCGTGCGGACCGAGCTCCCGTGCGATGGCGCGCGTCATTCCGATCACCGCCGCCTTGGAGGCGGTGTAGTGAAGGAAGTCCGGAATCCCCGTAAAAACGACGGCGGAGGAAATGTTGACGATCTTCCCGTGCTTCTGCTCCTTCATCTCGGGCGCGAAGGCCCGGATGGGGACGTAGGTGCCCGTGATGTTGACCTTGATGACCCGGTCCCATTCCTGCATCGGGATGTCTAAGAAGGAGGACCTCTTGATCCCCGCGAAAACGGCCGCGTTATTGACGAGGACATCCACCCGCCCGAAGGCCTCCACCGCCTTTTTCGCGGCGGCCTCCATTGCGGCCAGGTCCGTGACGTCCGCCTGGATGCCCACGGCCTCGCCGCCGGAATCGCGGAGCTTTTTGGCCGGGGCCTCGCAGTCCATGATGTCGTTGACGACGACTTTCGCGCCTTCTTTGGCCATCGCCTCGGCGTACACCCAGCCGATCCCCTGAGCCGAGCCCGTGATGAAAGCCACCTTTCCGTCCAGTCTGCCTCCCATTTGCGTCCCTCCTTCGCTACGGATTAAACGATTGTGATGATGTATTCAGATGGCGAAACTTTTTCTTGCGGGGAACGCTCTTCTCGGTAGACCCCTCGCAACGCGAGGGGTGATCCTTCCCCCGGCCGGGACACCACTACGCATCTCTTTCCTCGCCTGATCCGCGGGACGGGGGTTCCTGAACCTTCCTTTCCAATGAAGCGATATGGGGGCTTCGGCGCAAAATTGACCTGACGCCGGCCAGCATTCCCCCGCCTCTCGCCGACCCTGAGGCAGCGGCTGAAGGGCGCAAACCGAGTCTGGCGTCACCCGTACTTCTTCTTCAGGTGGGGGATGCACTCTTTGGCGAAAAGCTCCATGGAGTCGAGCACCGCCTGCTCGCGCATGACGTGGAAGTGCATCCGGAAGATGAGGTGATTGACGCCCAGCTCGTCGATGAATCTTTCGAGGCCCTCGATGCACTTTTCGGGCGGACCGACGATGAAGCGGTCCTTCATCAGGCCTTGGAAGGTGACGTCCTTCTCCCCGGTGGCCGTCGTCTTGTGCCCCCACTTGACGTAATCTTCCATGTACATGTGCTGGAGGCGCTCCAGGGCCTCCTTTTCGGCTGCGATGTTCTTGCAGCAGAATAGCTCCCGCATGATGGGGAACTCCCGGGAGCGGATTTCTTCATCGCTGGCGCCGAGGGCGTTCTTGTAGAACCCGTAGGCCGCCTTCACCTTTTCCAGGTCCGCCGTGGGGCCGGGGAACCAGGCGTCCGCCAGGCGCGCCGCACGGTCGCACGCGGGCTCGGTCCAACCGCCCATCCAGATCGGCGGACGCGGCTTCTGAATCGGTTTCGGAAGGAGCTGCGCGTCCTTGAGCTGAAAATATTTTCCTTCAAAAGTGGCGCGGTCTTTGGCCCAAAGCTCCCGGATAATCTGCGTCCCCTCCTCCGTCCTGCCCCCCCGCTGCTTGACGGAGACATTGAACAGGGCGAACTCATCCGCCCGGTATCCCACGCCCAGGCCCAGGATGCACCGGCCGCCGGAGATCACGTCCAGCATCGTCGCGTCTTCAGCGATGTGGAAGGGGTGATAGAAGGGGACGATCAGGACGCTCGTCCCGAGCTTGACCGTTTTGGTATGGGCGGCGATGGCGGCCAGGGCCACAAACGGGGAGGGGTAATATCCCTCCTCCACGCTGTGGTGTTCCTGGACCCACAGGGAGTCGTAGCCCCATTGCTCCGCCTTGACGGACTGCTCAACGGTGTCGTTCCAGCGGATCTTTTCCTGGCACGGAGAAACACCGAACTTCATCGCCTCAAGACTCCTGATATGAGTGCCGAGTAGGCCCGGTCCGGCGGATGCGGGGGCTGGCCGGGACAGGATAGTGAATCCCTGAGACGACGGTCTCAGGCTCGGGCCGGAAGCAGCTCCATTTTCTCCAGGGCTTGTCGGATGGCCTCCCGCTCGGCGTCGGAGACGGGCACCATGGGCGGCCGCACGGCGGCCCGCTCGATGATCCCCTGCATCACCAGGACCTCTTTCAGCCGCGCCCGGTAGTTCCGAACCGGGGGGCCGAAGGTGGCGTCCACCAGGGGCTGGATCTTCCGGCCGATCTCTATCGTCTTGGTGAAGTCCTTCTCCATAGCGGCATGGAATGCCTCCACCTGAAGAGACGTGGCCACCGTCCCGAAGCCGATGAGCGCCCCCTGGGCGCCCAGGATGAAGGACTCGCAGATGAAATTGTCGTTCCCCGTCAGGATGGTGATGGGGCGCGGGCCGGCGTTCAGCGCCGCCACCGTCCGGACGAACTTGAGGGCGTCAAAGGACGCCTCCTTGATGGCGACGGCGTTCTCGATGGCAGAGAGGCGGAGCAGCGTGTCAACCTCGAACTCCACGCCCCCCAGGGCGTCCTGGAGCTGGAAGAGAATCATGGGCAGGTCGACGGCGTCGGCGATGGCGGCGTGATAGGCGTAGATCTGCTCCGCGTCCTGCGGCTTGCCCCGGAAGGCCGGAATGGGGAACATGAGCAGGCCGTCCGCCCCGATGGCCTCGGCTTCCTTGGCCTGCTGAACGGCCTGGTCGGTGAACATGGCCGTCAGCCCGGCGATGACCGAGACGCGGCCGCCCACGACCTCGACGACTTTTTCCAGCACCTGGCGCTTTTCTTCCGGGTACAGGTGCGGCCCTTCGCCCGTATCCGCGTTAACGGCGACCGCGCACACCCCCTGGTCGATGAGCCAGTCGTAGTAGCTCTTCAGGGAGGCGGGGTCCATTTCGCCCTCATCGGTCATGGGCAGGACCGTTGCAGGGATAATGCCTCGGACGTTCACCGCTTTCACCATCGCTCACCTTCCTTCCGATCGGACAGCCGTAGGGTTGGGCAATCTTCCCGTCGGGCTTCTCTTTAAAATGGAGAAATTCGCGCTGGACTCATTTTAGGGAAAGGATCGGCCGGAAATCAACGACGAAGATCTTCGGGTATCTTTTCCTCCTTCTCAGTGGCCTCCTGTTTTGGCTATAATTATTGGGCATTATCCTGGGTTTTTGGCGGGAAGCCTTCTCCAGGGGGAGTCAGTCCGGACAGAGCGCCGGAAAGGTTCTTTTCTGAAGGAGCGATCTCATGCGAATGGTTGATCTCAGCATCACGCTGGAAAGCGACCCGAGCCCCCTCATGAACGTGGAAATCAAGTATTTGGACCACAAGGAGGGGACCAAGGAGTACAACAAGATGGGGATCAAGACGGAGGACCTTCCCCTAGGGCTCGCCTACGCTGACGACGAGGTAATCTCCACCACCCACGGGGGCACTCACATGGACGCCCCTTGGCACTTCCACCCGACCAGTCAGGGGAATCCGGCCCGGACCGTTGACGAAATCCCGGTAGAGTGGTGCTTGGGGGACGGAGTTTGCCTCGATTTCCACGACCGACAGGACGGAACGCGCCTGGAGATCGGGGACATCCAGAACAAGCTGAAAGAGGCCGGCGTCGCGCTGAAACCGGGCGACATCGTCCTCTTCTACACCGGGGCGATGCATTCCTGGGGAAAAGAGGACTTCTGGGAGCGGGGTTGTGGGCCCGGCAGAGAGGCCACGCTCTGGATGATCGACGGGGGCATCCGCGTGATGGGGACCGACGCCTGGAGCTTTGACCGGCCCTATAAGTATTGGATCGCCGACTACAAGCGGACGAGCGACAAGTCCCTTATCTGGGAGGCCCATCTGGCCGGCATCGAGAAGGAGTACTGTCACCTGGAGAAGCTGACCAACCTCGACAAGCTTCCGCCGTCGGGCTTCAAGGTGGCTTGCTTTCCCATCAAGATCAAACGGGCGAGCGCCGGGTTTGTCCGGGCTGTGGCTCTGTTCGAGGATTGAGACCCTTCGCTCTCACTCTCTCAGGCGATAGCATTGCTATCGGTCGTTGATCTCCCGCTGAATTACTAGGGGGAGCGCTAAGTAATTGACGGTTATGTCACGCTGAGCGAGAAGTCACCGACTCGCGCGAAGGCTCTCGGGTGCGGCGCAGGGCGCGGGTTGATGGCTCCTGACTCGATGACGCCTGAGCCCTCGGCTCGCTCCCGAAACTTGGTAGTGGGTCAGTTTCGAAGGGATTCAGCACTGTACACAGCTTTGCCTGCAGGTCTGTCATGATTTGGTGTAGTCCCGATCTGAGCGAGGTCCTCGGGCCGAGCGGAGATCGGGGCAAACCCGGCCGCCATTTCCGCGGAGCCTGCACTGAGCGAAGCGAATGTGCTCAAATCGCGGCTACACCCGAGGGGGCAGGGGTCATTCAGCAATCTGACCCACTACCCGATACTTGAATTCTCGGACGAATCCTTTATACACTGTCAGCGGGGGAAAGGGTTCGATCCAAGAATCGGTGGAGGACATCATGAAGCTCTGGCAGTCGAAGGTGTGGTCGCCCCTGGACATCGTGTCCTTGAAATTGGCCGTGGTTGTGCTTGGGATCATCATCGGGTCCTATATCACTACTTGGGTGCAAGCCAATCGGTGGCTCCTAACCATCCTGTTCGTTTTGTTCGCCATCCGGCCGGTCTACGCGTACTGCATAAAGAAAGACTGATCGGCAACCGAACCCGTCCGACCCGGCCGTGGAATCGGAACTTCTCGGCGCACTCCTGGCACTGATAGAGACTTGAGCCAGGGGGCGTCTATCTTCCCTCTACTTCTGTGACTCTTTCTTATTCTGTATGAGCGCGGCCGAGTTGATGCAGTAGCGAAGGCCCGTGGGCGGGGGACCGTCCTCGAAGACGTGGCCCAGGTGGGCGTCGCATCGGGCGCACAGGACCTCCACGCGTTGCGTGCCGAGGCTATGGTCCATCTCGGTCTGGACGTTTTCCTCCGAGATAGGCTTCCAGAAGCTCGGCCAGCCCGTGCCGGAGTCGAACTTCGTCTCCGAGCTGAATAGATCCGTCCCGCAGCAGACGCAGCGGTATGTGCCCTTTTCCTTGGAGTTCAAGTACGCGCCCGTGAAGGGGTGCTCCGTCCCTTTCTGCCGGGTGATCGCGTACTGCTCGGCCGTGAGCAGCCTTCTCCACTCCTCGTCGCTCTTAACGACTTTCTCTGCCATTTTTCGCTAATCCTCTCTTTCACCGGCTTGTCCGCCAGTGCCGCCTCCGGCAAAAACGCCGAGGGCGGGTACAGAGCCCCGCCCCTACATCCGACTCCTGTGGGCGTTCAGCCGTGTAGGGGCCGGGCTCCGTACCGGCCCGTCTTGCAATCCCGATTGCCGGCCCATTATTGCACAATCGATCCCGCTGAGAGGCCCCGGATGATCCGCCGCTGGAAAATGAGCACCAGCGCGACCAAGGGCAGAGTGGCGATGACGCACGCCGCCGCGATCTCCCCCCAGGGCATGGTGTACTGGCCCGGAAAAAGGGCGATCCCCACGGGAAGGGTCTGGACCTCCGCTCTCGTCATGATCAAAAGGGCGAAGAAGAACTCGTTCCACGCGTAAATGAACACCAGGATGGCCGCCGTGAAGACGCCCGGAGCGGCCACCGGGGCGACAATCTTCACCAGCGTCTTGACCGGGCCGCAGCCGTCGATCTTGGCCGCCTCCTCCAGCTCGCGGGGCAGCTCCTTGAAAAAGCTCGCCAGGATCCACACGGTCAGCGGGAGCGTCAGCGTCACGTAAGGAGCGACGAGGCCTTGGTACGTGTTCAGCCAGCCGACGGCCCTCAAGATCCGCCACACCGGCCCCACGACGGAGATTTGCGGAAACATCGAGACCGCCAGGACCGCCCCCAGGATGAGGGGCTTCCCCCGAACCGGCAGCCGGCTCAACGCATAACCCGCCAGAGAGCCGACGGCCAGGCTCAAAAGGGTCGTGGACCCCGCCACGATCAGGCTGTTCCCGACGAACCGTAAAAGGTGATACTTGCCGACGGCCGAGCGGTAGAAGTGAACCCCCCCATCCGGCCAGATCACAGGCGGAGAAGCCGTCAACTGAATCTGCGATTTGAGCGAAGTCAGGACGAACCAGAGGAAGGGCGTCAGGCTGAAGGTTAAAAGGACTCCCACCCAGACCCAGAAGCCAAAAGTCCCAACAAATTGCCTCGCACCCGTCCTCACGTTTCACCCTTCTCCAAAAGCCGCGTCCCCACGGTCCGGATGTAGAAAAGCGAGATGACAAAGATGATCAGGAAGATCACGACGGACACCGCCGAGCCGTACCCCAAATCTCCCTCCGTGAACATGCGCTTGTAGCCGTAGAACTGGAGGACGGACGTGGAGCTTGCGGGTCCGCCCTGCGTCATCACGAAGACCAGATCGAAGACGCGGAAGGCGTCCATCGTCCGGAAAAGCAGCGCCACCAGGAGGGCGGGCTTGAGCAGGGGAAGCGTGACCCGGCGGAATTGGGTCCAGGGTCCGGCGCCATCGATGCGGGCGGCCTCGTAGAGCTC
>JBHIBA010000254.1:0-6882 GCA_046758845.1 Nitrospinota bacterium | reverse complement strand
GGGGGGTCTGGGGGGGCGTCTTACAAGAAGCCCCCCCAGGGAAATCTCGCTGGTCTTCAATAAGGCCCTCCCAACAATCCGGCCTTTCATCCCCACCCGCCTTTCCTTGTCTACGCCCCCTCTGTGCTCTATCTTGATGCAGGCGCGCAAGATCCCATGCGTCGCTTCAGGAGGCTGTCTTGGGTGAGATGACGGGCGACGAGACTCGCGAGAGGTTTCTCCAGTATTTCAAGCGGAACGGACACCGCCGGGTGAAGAGCGATTCCCTTGTGCCCGCCGGCGACCCGACCCTCATGTTCACCAACGCCGGGATGGTCCAGTTCAAAAACGTCTTCACGGGCGAAGAGAAGCGGGGGTACACCCGGGCGGCCTCTTCGCAGAAGTGCCTGCGCGTCAGCGGCAAGCACAACGACCTCGAGCAGGTCGGTTACACCGCCCGCCACCACACGTTCTTCGAGATGCTGGGGAACTTCTCCTTCGGCGACTACTTCAAGGAAGAAGCCATTCGCTTCGGTTGGGAGTTCCTGGTGGACGTGATGGGCCTTCCCGCCGACCGGCTCTGGGTCTCCATCTACCAGGACGACGACGAGGCCCACAAGATCTGGCGCGAGCAGGTCGGCGTTCCTGAGGCGCGCATCCTCCGGCGGGGCGAGAAGGACAACTACTGGGCCATGGGCGACACGGGGCCCTGTGGGCCGTGCTCGGAGATCATCCTGGAACAGAGCCCCGCCGCAGGGCCCTCGGCTACCGCGCCCACCGACGAAGACCTGGACAGCGACCGCTTCCTGGAAATCTGGAACCTCGTCTTCATGCAGTTCGACCAATCGGCCGATGGGAAGAGGACGCCCCTGCCGAAACCGTGCATCGACACCGGGATGGGACTCGAACGGTTGGCTTCCGTCGTCCAGGGAGAGTCCAGCAACTTTCACACCGACCTGTTGTTCCCCATCATCCGCTTCACCGAGGAATTGACCGAGACCCGGTATGACCTGGAAGGGGATTTTTATTCCCGAGCGAACATGAGTTTCCGTGTCATCGCCGACCACGCCCGGGCCATCGCCTTTCTGGTGGGCGACGGCATCCTCCCTTCCAATGAGGGGCGCGGCTACGTCCTGCGTCGCATCCTCCGGCGCGCCGCGCGCCACGGCCAACTGCTGGGGATTGGAAAGCCCTTCCTCTATCAAGCGGTGGGGACGGTCGCAGCCATCATGAAAAAGGCCTACCCGGAACTCCACGATAGCCTGACGTACATCTCCCGGGTGACGCTGGCGGAGGAGGAACGCTTCGCCCACACCCTGAACCAGGGCCTGCCCATCCTCGCCGACCTGATCGCCTCGGCCAAGGAGAGGAAGGACGGCGTCATCGACGGCAAAGCCGTCTTCCAGCTCTATGACACGCACGGCTTCCCGGTGGACCTCATCGAGGACGCGGCGGTCGAAGAGGGACTTTCCATCGACCGGGCGGCCTTTGAGGCAGCCATGGAGGGACAGCGCGAGCGCGCCCGGGCCTCCTGGAAGGGCTTCGCAGAAACGGGGGCCACGCCCGCCCACCTGGCTCTGGCGAACGAATTTGCCGAGTCAGAGTTCGTCGGCTATGCGCGGCTTACAGTGACCGGGAAGGTGCTCGCGATTTTGAGGGACGGCCAGCGAGTGGACGAGGCGGCCGAAGGGGATCGAGTCGAAGTCGTGCTGGATCAAACGTCCTTCTACGCCGAAGCCGGGGGTCAGATAGGCGACCGGGGAGTCCTGGAAAACCAAGAACTGAGGTTTGAGGTGCAGGACAGCCAGGCCCCCGTTCCGGGCTACCGGCTGCACATCGGCGTCGTCCGGCGCGGGACCCTCCGGGTGGGGGATGAAGTCCAGGCCCGGGTGGACGCCGAACGGCGCACTCCGACCCAGCTCAACCACACGGCGACGCACCTCCTTCACGCCGCCCTGCGGGAGGTTTTGGGGGACCACGTGAAGCAGGCGGGCTCCTTGGTCGCCCCGGACAGGCTCCGTTTCGACTACACCCATTTTTCCGCCGTGACGCCGCGGGAGCGCGGCCGCATCGAAGAGATCGTCAACCGTCACATCCGCCAGAACGCTCCCGTCCGCTGGGAAGAGCTGCCCATCGAGGAAGCGATGGCGCTGGGGGCGATGGCGCTGTTCGGCGAGAAGTACGGGGAAACCGTCCGGATGGTGACCGTCAACGCCATCAGCAAGGAACTGTGCGGAGGGACCCACGTCTCGGCTTCCGGGGAAATCGGCCTGTTCAAGATCGTTCACGAGGGAAGTGTGGGGGCGGGGGTGCGGCGGATCGAGGCCGTCACCGGGCCCGGGGCCCTCGCCTACGTCCGCAAAGAGGAAGAAGAGCTGGCCCGCATAGGCGAGCTCCTGAAGGCCTCTCCCCTCCAGGCGGCCGAGAAGGTGGAGCGGCTCCTCGAGGAGCAAAAAGACCTGGAAAGGGAAACCCGCGCGCTTCGGCAGCGCCTGTCCCGGGGCGAGACCGAGGACATGATGTCCAAGGCCCGGGAGATCGGCGGCGTTCGCGTACTCGTCGCCCGGGTGGAGGAACCCGACCCGAGAAACCTCCGCGACCTGGTGGACGCCTTCAAGGGCAAGCTGAAATCGGGGATCGTCGTCCTGGGCACGGAGGCCGACGGCAAGGCGGCCCTCGCGTCCGGCGTGACGAAAGACCTGACGAAACGCTTCCACGCAGGGGAAATCCTGAGAGAGGCCGCGCAGGCCGTGGGCGGCAAGGGCGGCGGCCGGCCCGACATGGCCCAGGCCGGCGGCAAGGACGCCGCCAAGCTCGACGCTGCGCTGGAAAGGGCCGTTCAGGTCATCGAACGCGCCGCGGGAGATCAAGAGAGTTAGCGTTGTGGGGAATCTACCTCCAGAAACGAAGGGGGGCTGTTCAGGGTTGAACAAGGGTGAAATCCGGAAAGAGACGCACAGGCTGTCCCGCCTTGCTGAAGAAGGCGAGGCGGCTTTCGCGAAGCGAGAAGGGGAGGTGTCGCGGAAGCGGCTTCGGTGGTGGGAAGAGAACCGGCAGAGACTGGTAAATCTGGGCGTGGAGCGCCTCCCAATCCTGGACCGGGCCTACCGGGTCTTCTATATCGAATACTTGGGCCTCGACCCCAAGGAGGTCCCCATCGTCGAACGGTCAGAACGGAGGCTGGTCATCCATTCCTACAATTTTTGCCCGGTGCACCATGCGTGCGCTGACCTGGGGCTGGACACCCGGGACGTTTGCAAGGCCGTCTACGAGCGGCCGGTGAACGATCTCCTCGGACAGATCCACCCGGGTCTCCGCTTCCGACGCAACTACAACGCCATTCGACCGCACGCGCCATACTGCGAGGAGATCATAGAGGTGAATTGAAGGGGCGGGGAGTATGGCCTCCCAATGCTGTTTGGTCGCCTGGTTCTCACGCCTTGACTAGAAGTGGAAAACCATGAGGAGAAGAACATCTTTGAGCAGGCCCATTTTTAAGTTCCGAAGGAACTTGCGAGCCGGATTTTCATCCTCCGCAAGGAGGATAGAAATCCGGCGACAAAAGTTTTTGAAGGGGTCTGGGGAAAGCTTTTTTCAAAAAGTTCCCCCAGAAAAAAATCAGCGATGGACATCGAAAAGCCCTTAGCCATCGAGGTGGAGATCGAGCAGGAGAAGGCCTCCGCCCTCGGCCGGACGGGAGCAAAGCTCCGGGCTTGCATCGAGCGGGTCCGCGAGCTTGAGGCCATCTGGACCGGGGAGCCTCAAGCCCTCAGGCTATGGGAGAATTACCGCCGGGCGGTGGATCGGGCGCAGCTCTACAAATATTACCTCATCGTTCAGCGGGAAGCCGTCGGCCTGACCGCCCACGAAGACGTGGACCGGTTTTATTCGATTCCTCCCTTGTAACCCGTTAAGGGGCTGAGATTGCGGCTCCACGGTTGGATCGGCCTGGCCATCCTGGTGAGCGCCGAGGCGCTTTTATTCTCGGGCAACCCCCTGGTCGCCTACAACATGACGCCGCTGGCCTGGACGGGGTACATCCTGCTGGTGGACGGCATCGTCCACCGGATCAAGGGCAGTTCCTGGCTGACGACGAGAAGGCGGGAATTCTGGTATCTCATCCCCATCTCGGTGATCTCCTGGCTCATCTACGAATTCTACAACTACCGTCTTCAAGGCTGGCATTACGTCGGTCTGCCCGAGAATCTCTGGATGAGGGGCATCGGTTACTTCTGGGCCTTCGCCACCATCTTTCCCGGGATCTTCGAAACTGCGGATTTACTGCTGGCCTTGAGGCTCTTCCGGCGCTGCCGGGGCAAACCGAGACCCTGGTCGCTGAACGCCCTGCGCGCGATCTTCACCTTGGGGTTCCTTTTCCTGGCGGTTCCCCTCATTGTCCCCTCGGGCTATTTTTGGGCGTTCGTTTGGGTGGGAACGTTCTTCTTCCTAGGGCCCATCAACCTGGCCTATGCCCCGGACAGCCTCTTTCGCGACTTCGCCAAAGGGCAGTACGAGCGGATGGTCGCGCTGTTCATCGGGGGGCTCATCTGCGGCTTTCTTTGGGAGTTCTGGAACTACTGGGCCGCGGCCAAGTGGTTTTACACCGTCCCGATCCTCTCGGAGGTGAAGATCTTCGAGATGCCCGTCGTGGGCTTCCTCGGATTTCCCCCCTTCGCCCTGGAGTGCTTCGCCATGTACCAGACCGCGCGGGTGGTGTTCAGGTTTTAGGGGGTATCACCCGGCCGGATTGTCCGACATGCCCGTCGCATCCTCTTTCAGTTGGTTGAGGTCGCCGTATCTCGGGAACTCTTCGCCGCTATCTTGGATCGGATGAACCGATTGCGCCTGTTCCTGTCTGGCCTTCCGCGGAGCCGTTCCAGAGGCCAGGATGCGCTTCTTCTCATGGGCCCAGGTGCGGGCAAAGCGCGCCAAAGGGTAGGGGTTTGCCCTTTTTGCCCCGGCAGACGGTGCTCAGCGACCCCTTTGAGCCCCGGAAAAATTCAGTTGACATGTCGATCCGAAGAGGGATACAATAACCCATTCCGGGAGTGAAGACCGATACAAGAGTACCATACCAGTTTGATATGGGGAATCCCGGTTTCCGGTCCTTTTTTGTCCCCTGGCGGGGCGGAAAGGGAAAGGAATTTGCTACCGCGCAAGAGGGGGGGGTGAGTCATGAAGTCACGTCTAATCAGTTGCGTTTTTCTGGTGTCTCTTGTCGCGAGTCTCTTGATCACCGGGGCGGTGCACGCTTTCGAGGTGGCGACAATCGACCAGTTTGTCGTCATAAAGAATGGAGCGGTGTTCCTGAATGACACGTTCGGGGATGGTGTTCCGCCCCCCTCGAGCGAGGCGACCTTCCCTGGCGGCGCTCCGGCGAGCTACATTGCCCGAGGGGTCTTCGACGAATCCGGCGGCAAGCTCACGATGGATAGCCTCGACGGGTTCCCATCATTCGGCTTGGCGGGCGTCATTCTGGACGATCCCATCTTGACCCACTTCGGGAGGTTTTTCACCAATATCAATCCGGCCAACTTGACTTTAGGGCTGAAGATTGACGACTCAATAGAGATAAGGGGCCTTTTCGACCTTACCGAGCTACAAAAGCAGGCATCGTTCTATGAAATTCGATTCACCGACTTTCTTTCTCTTGGCAATCCCGGCAATGACATCATGCTCCATGGCGTATTCAAGGCGACTTTAGGGCCTTTCGCGGGGCAAAATATCGTCAGGTTTACGGGGGCCAACTTTGTAACCGGCGGGATAACGGTTTTTGGGGCCACACCCCTTGATCCAAACCACGATCAGATCCTGTTCATACTGGAAAGACCAGGAAACAGCGCCGCGGATAGAAGGGTCTTCGCAAGGTTCGCCTACGTGGACGGTGGGTCAATCGATATCAGCGACGATGCCAATCTTGCGGGATTGACGTTCATAGACCTCAGCCCGCCGCCGAGTCTGCCGGCGACTATTTTTAAGGCGAAAACTTCACGCGCGCAGAGTTTCGCTTCATAGTGCGCGACGATGTGACCGCCGCGCAACTCATCACTACTTCGCCCTCAAGCATCAGTCAAACCGTCGACACCCCCAGCACCCCGACCGATGTGAAATTCATCCGCAGGTTCGAAACAACGACCGGACTCCTAAGGGTGACACTGGGCGGGGTCGAACTCGGCACGATCCCTGCGCCCCCTTCCGTGACCACTGCGTTTCAGCCTGCCAGTTTCCCCGTTCCCGGATCGTTGCTGAACATGACGGGTTTGCCATTGAAATTTGAAATTGACGGCCCCGCCGGGTCCACGGTGCTGCTCGATAACATTCAGTTTCCGGGCCTGTCAAACGGGAACTTTGCGACAGAGGATCTCTCAAGCTGGACAGCGAGCGGAAATGCAAGTGTCCTCGTTATCGAAAGCCCTGAAGATGCCACGATCCAAATCAACCGGGCACGAGTGGTCCGGCGTAGCTATGGCGACACTTTTGTAATAGAGGGGCTGCTCCTACTAGGTCCCGAAAGTGATGGAATCAACCTGCCCGATGAAGCAGTGAGCGTCGCCTTGGGCCAATTTAGTGAGACGTTCCCGCCAGATTCGTTCGTCCGAGACGATGCGAATGAGCACTTTCAGTTCGCCGACATCACGGACGGAATCAGGAAAATTCAGATCCATGATAACGGTGAGTTTGTCATCAGAGGCGTAAGGGTGGATCTGGGCGGAACGAACTTCGATAATCCTGTGCTGTTCTCCCTGCGAATTGGCAACGATCTTGGCCAAGTCCTGATACGGTTTTTAGAACTTCGTCGCTTACATCGCCTTTTTTGGCAGTTACCTGGATAGTACCGGTCAAATCTCTGAGCAGTATGAAGTGCAGGCTTCCGTGGGCTCTAACAGTCTGTACCCAGCCGCC
>JBHIBA010000253.1:0-6948 GCA_046758845.1 Nitrospinota bacterium | reverse complement strand
AGTGCCCAAAAAGCGCCCCCGCATTCATCCGGAGTCGTTCACATCCGAGAGTCAACGCCTGCGTCCTCGCAGCCAGAGAATTCCCACCAGCAAGGCGGCGTAGGCGGCTACACCCCAAAGGGCGATGCGCGTCGTGCGATGGCCGCTCCGGACCGCAAGGATCGCCCCCTCGGCGGCCTTCGCCTGCTCACCGGCGGCCTCCAGCTCCCGCAAGTTCCGCTTTAGGTCCAACCGGTGCTGCACCTGACCGAAACCGGTCAAAAGCGCCCGCTCGGCCCAGTTCAGCCGAATGGCTTCGTCTATCGCCGGGAATCCCCTTCGTTCTAACTCCTTTAGGGCTCTTCGGCTTCGGGCCATCGATTCCTCCACCGGCGCCACCGCCTTGAGCACGCGCGAGATGTACGTCAGGGCGGGGTCATCGGGTTTCTTGCTCGCGTCATGGCAAACCGCACAGACCTTCGGGTCGCGGAATAGCGCCGGCGTCGGCCGAACGATCTCATGCGGGCCGTGGCACTTGGAGCAGTGAACCTCTTTCCGAAAATGCGGATTGTCCTTCCCGAATGCCTCCCGCTCAGGCGTGTGACACGTCCCGCAGACCTCGAAGACCTCTTGAAAGCCAGCGATCGCCACAGCCTTGGGTTGAAAATTCCAATGGGCCCCATGACAGGAGGCGCACGTGGGAAGATTCAGGCCGGGGTTCCACGGCCCTTTCAGCCCGTGGACGCTTTTTGCAACCTGTCCGGGAACCCTCGGGTCGAAATCGAATTCCTCCCGGTACTCCTCGCTTCCGTGGCACTTGCCGCAGGTTTGATTAACGTTGGCCGGGTGCGCCGGAGATTCGAGATCGTCCACCCGGAGGATGCGATGCGCCTCATGACAAGTCACACACTGAGGGGCCTTTCTCTCCTCTTCTTTTTGCCAGAGGGCCGCAGCGTGGACCCCCTCTTTGTATTCCTCGAAGGAATTCCTTCTCGTCCGGGACCGTTTGACGAATTCGGGTTTCCCGTGGCACTTGGCGCAAAGCTCGGGAATATCGAAGGCAGAGATCCGCGCCTTGAAGCCTGCCTCCTTGGACTCCGCTTCTTCCCGTTTGGCCTTGGTCGGGTCCCCGCCGTGACAGTCCGCGCAGCCGACGCCGAAGGTGTAATGGATGCCGGCGCGATGGTCCCTCCCCGACTTGTCGTCTTTGTGGCAGTCCCAACAGGAGTCCACGACCCGCCCCGGCACCTTTGGGGCTTGGGCGGAAACGGACGGCGGCCCTGGAATCCCTGCGGCCAAGATCCACAAAAGCAAAAGGAGCGTCACCGGACCGTCACACCAAAAAGAGGTTCATTGCCGCCCGCATAATGGCCCAGATACGTAAGAGCGATCCAGAGGAGGATGAGCCCCAAGGCGATCCCCGCCGCCGATTTCCGTCGCAGGAGATTTCTATGGCCTGTTCTGTCGAGGTAGGGGACGAGGAGGATCAGCAGGAAAGGAATCGCCTGAAGAATCACGGCCAGTTGAAGGTACGAGAAACCGGGGAAGACGTGGCCGGACGGAAAATACTTCAAGCTCTGATAAAACGCCAGAAACGGCCACTCGGGCTTGATGTCCTCGGGCGTGACGGCGGGGTCCGCCGGCTGGCCCAGGGCAGCGGGGTTCCAGGCGGTCCACACGAAGAGCAACACCACCGTCAGCAGCCCGGCCAGAACCTCTTTGCGGAGGTGTCGCGCATAAGGAACGCGCCCGGCCGGACTGCCGGCCTCCGTGCGTCTCGTCAGGGGATCGGCCACGCCCAATCGGTAAACGAGGCCCAGATGAATGACGATCAACAGGGCCAACAGCGCGGGTAGCACCACCGCATGCAGGGCGAAGAACCGGGTCAAAGTCGCCGCGCCCACCCGGCTCCCCCCCTTCATCAGGTCCGCGAGGAATTCCCCCACCAGCGGAAGCTGCCGGGCCATCTGCGATCCGATCGTTGTCGCCCAATATGCCCTCTGGTCCCAGGGCAACAGATACCCCGTGAAAACCAGCCCCACGATCCCTATCAGAAGGCAGAACCCCACGAACCACGTCACCCGTCGGGGCCGCTTGAAGGCCCCGGTAAAAAACACGCGGCACATGTGGAGGAAGACCGCAATCACCATGGCCTCGCCGGACCAGCGGTGAAGGCTCCTCACGGCCCATCCCCACGTCACCCGGCTCATGAGAAACGAGACGCTCTCGTGCGCACGCTCTGGAGTGGGCTGGTAGTAGAAGAGGAGGAGGACCCCGGTGACGACCTGAATCCCGAACAGGGTGAGAAGGACCGCCCCAAGCGTGTGATAGGCGCCAAGGCCCGCCGGCACGGTGTGCCGAGAGGGGAGAGAACGCAGCTCCTTCAGCCAGCGGCGGATTTCTCCGCCGGATGTCACGGCGCCGGATTTCGCCTCGGCCTCGAGGCCGACTTCGGGTTCGGCCTGCGCTGTCACCCATCCCCCCCTTTTAGACGATGAATACCCGGCCGTCCTTGACCCGGACCTCTAAACGCCCCAGGGGTCTTGGAGGCGGACCGGCGACGACCCTCCCCTCAGAATCAAACCGCCCCCCATGACAGGGGCAAGCGAATCGGCCGAGCCCCTTCCCGGCCTTGGAGTTGCCGGCTTGCGGCCGCCAGCGGACGACACACCCAAGGTGGGTGCAAATGAGAGAAAAAGCGCGATAGCCATTCTCTGCCTTCAACAGAAGGAGGGGCTCCCCTTGAATCCGGACCGATAGCGACCCGCCCGGTGGGAGCGATTCAGCGCCTGGAACCGGGACCGGCCCCCTCAACCGCCTCCGCAAGCCCGGCGGATAGAGATACGCCAGCAGGCCGGCAGCGAATCCGGCCCCCCCGACGCCGAATAGGGCCGTCAGCGCCCAAAGTAAGAAGCCTCTTCTGGGGGGGCTGAGTTGCGCGGTCCGTTCCATAGGAGACCCAGGTTTCACCGATAGCCGCAAGAAGCCGAGCCAAACGGCGCCTATTCTAGCAGAGGTAGGGAACCCTTCACGGCGTGGATAGGGTCGGGGTCACTTTTTGGGGGAATTTTTTGGCTGTCTCTTTATTTTCGGTAGTGGGTCAGTTTGCTGAATGCCCCCTGCCTTCCTCCGGTGTAGCCGCGATTTGAGCGCAGCGGAAATCGCGGCCGGGCGCGCCCCGATCTCCGCTCGGGCCTAGGCCCTCGCTCAGATCGGGGCTACACGCTGTGGACAGAATGGGGGTCACTTTTTGGGGGAATTTTTTGGCTGTCTCTTTACTTCTCAGTGTCGGGTGGTATTGGTGGAATTACTTGATATAATGGGATGAGCTACCGAGAGGACTCGAACAGGTGACTCCGTGAGGAGAGAGAGTTCTCCTCGGTATCAGGAATGGGAATCTGGCGAAAACTGCAACAAGGAGGGGGGGTTCGATGAAGAAAATTTTTGTGCTGACCATGCTCGTGGCATTCGTCCTCACAGCCATATTGGGGGCGCCCGCCCTCGCCCAGAAGAAACAAACGCCAAAAGGTATCTGGCGGGGAATGCTGGCGAACGTCAGTGACGTTCAGTCAATCGTCGCGTCCTTCGCCGTCTTCGACATGAAACGGATCGCCGCGATCGCGGACAAAGTCGCCAAGACACAAGATTTCTGGGCGAAGTTCCCCAAATTCTCCGATCCGTGGAAGAAGGCTTACGCAAAATCCGCCACCTCCTTCAGAGAGCTGTCTGCCGCTGCCCGAACAGGAGACGAACAGGTCGTCGCCGAGAAGATCGGCGGGGTCCTCCAGGCGTGTGCCTCTTGCCATTACAACCTCCGGGACGCCCCGCGCCGGAAATAGACGGTCAGAATCGCGCGGTGTTTTGAATCGGCGTTCCTCAAACGTAACAAAGGGCTCAAGGACGTCCCCAAAGGGAACTCCCCTGAGCCCTTTTTTGTGGGCCGGAGGAGTTCAGTCTGATCTCAGCCGACCACCCGCCCCTCGTTTGAGAGCCCGGACAACCGCCAGTCGTGGTGTTTGAAAATGACCTCTCAATCCCTCGCCAAACCCACCATGTCCTCGGCGTCGCCGCCCTCAGGGAAAGGGCCCTGCTTCAGCTCGATGAGCTTGGTGTCCTCCTCGACGAAGCCGATGGAGTGGCCCTCCAGGAGGAGGATGAAATCGAAGGGCCGCAAGTCCACGTCGCCCAGGTGATCGCCCTCTCGGGTGTAGACCCCGATGCGGCCCAAGCCCCGCTGGCACATCATGAGCTGAAACTTGCTTTTCCCGCGAACCGGCTCCAGGACTTTGTGATAATGGGGCTTCACCTTCGAGCCCTTCTCCCGGTTGAGGAGAACGACCTGGAGGGGCAATTCGCCATCCGTGACGTGGGCCTTGGTGTGGGTGTCCATGTCGATCTTGGACAGGTCGTAATGCCGGGCCACGTGCGCCTTGTCCTCTTCGGTTTCGATCTTCGGCGGAAACTTGGAGTACTGCTCAAGGTCCGCCCGGACCAAAACGGCCACCGTCCTCCCGTCCTGGGCCTTGAAATATTTCACCTTGTCTGAATCGACCTGCACAGTCCCATTCCTCCCCAATCCCCCGCCGCTGCCCCGATTGAGTGGGCCGGGCGTCCCGCCCCACCCGTCGAATTCATGGTCCCAGGGATAACCGACCGGTATTATAAGATCAGGCTTTGCGGATGTCAGCGATGCCGAGAAATGAGAAGAGAGCCGTTCTTCGCTGACAAGGGAAATCGGCCCGAGGAAAACTTGTGATGGAGCTCAACGACATCATCGCCGTCAATTGGTTGTACAAACCCTTCTACCCTTACGTCGCCCGGCAGATCCTGGACGACTACGGCAAAACGTCCGGCCGGGCGCTCGAGCTGGGACCATACGCCCCGGGCATCTCGGTCGCGCTGGCCGGGATGGCCCCGGACATCGGGATCACTGTCGCCGATAATACGCCGGGCATCATGGCGCACTTCCGGGATTTTCTGAGCAAAGCGGGACTCAAGACGGAGGTCCGCCTGGAGGAGGCGGACGTCGAGGACCTGCCCTTTGAGGACGCAAGCTATGACCTGGTGTACTTTCGAGGGGCGCTCTTCTTCACGTGGGACCCGGTGAAGCTTCTGAAAGAGTCCGCCCGCGTCCTTAGACCCAGGGGGACGGCCCTCATCGGTGGGGGGTTCGGCGCGAAAGCGCCCGATGCGGAGATCGACAAAATCGCCGACGAGGCCCGCGACCTCAACCGGAAACTCGGCAAGCGGGTCGTCAGCTATGAGGAGGCCGAGACTCTCGCCCGAGAAGCCGGCGTGTGGGAACGCGCGCGCCTGGATAAACGCCACGGCCTCTGGGTCGTGATCCGGAAAGAATAAAAGATAACTTTCGGGGGGCCTTTTTGGGCACTGGCGTGCCGGCCGAACTGCGGCTGGACGCGAGTAGGCTTAAACTGGGCCTCTTTGGCGCACACCCTTCGAGAGGTCATTGACCAAGCACGCCAGTGCGGAAACCCGACGCCGCGCGTCCGGCCCCCCCCGAACCCCCCGGAAAACTTTCGTTTCGCGATAGAGGTTCGCCCCCAAAAGGGGCGGACCTCTATCGCCTAAAACTGGCTCATTGGCCGAATGCGGGAGCCTTGCGCAGCAAGGCGCGCATTCGGCCAAAATAGGAAGCCATCGCCAGGCTCCAGACAACCAGCCCAGCCAAACCCACACCCAAACCAAAAGCAGGCCCGGCCATGCAATGCCGGGCCGTCAAAAGTTCTCGAGGGGGGTCTGGGGGGACAGTTTTCAAAATGTCCCCCCAGGAAATTTGAGCAACTAGAACTTGCTACAGCGGAAGGTGAGTGAGGCGGAAGAGGTTTCGGCTCATCAGCTCGCCCACGACAACAGTCATGATGCCGATGTAATAGAACCCGGTGACCGTCCGCGTGGCGCGCATCCGCAGGCTGACGACGATCAGGACGCCCACCAGAAACGTTCCCAGAAGGCCCACCAGGACCCGCCCCCAGAACTCGAGTCCCCACGGCGTCAAGAAAACGTTTCTCCCCAGGATCATCTCTATCCGTTCCGGTCCGAACTCCTTGAGGACCAGTGTCACGGCCGCGGCCCCCTGGGCAATCACAACCCCCAGAAGCAGCCAAGCGAACCGCCACAGAGGCTTCAGGGTCAGGTCCGGCTTGACCAGATAATAGTGCCCGAGCAGCATCCCCGTAAAAACCGTCCCCAGGGCCAGGGCGGAGAGGAGAAAATTTGCGGGGAGAAGCCCGGCCTGAAGGGGGGTCATTCCCGTCTCACGCGCGGCTGCGGCGCCGTTGATGAGAGCAAAAATCCCCACCGCAGTCGCCGCCCATAGAAATCCCTTCAACCAGCCATCCCGCCAACCGTACAGGGAAATCAGGTAAAGGACGACCAGTGCCATGAAGAGAAGCATCGACCCGAATTCCCGCCCATTCGGTGTCGACCAGAGCCTCGGACCGAACAACGACCCGAATCCCCCGTAAACCGCAGGCCGAGGCGCAATCCACCAGTAGATCAGGGCCAGGATGACGAAGATCCAGGCACAGATCATGAAAAAGTTACGGCCCAGGACACGAAGAGGGATGAACCCCAGCAGGCACACCCCACCGATAAGGAATTGGGCGAACATGACGGCAAACAACTCGCGGAAGACTTCCATTTTCACCCTAGGGAATGCAGAGCGACCCCCGTCAAAACCTATTTCCCCTTCCCCAACCTGTCAACGCCAAACCGTTGGCTCAGGACAAGCTTTGGAAACCGGCCAGTCTTGCCAGGGGGCGCTTTTTATAAGCCGCCCCCCTGGGGACCCCCCGGAAAACTTCTGACGGCCCGGCACTGCGTGGCCGGGCCTGCTTTGGGTTGGGTGTGGATTTGGCTGTGCCGGTTGTCTGTTGCCTTTCGGTGGCTTGATGCTTTGGCCGGATGCCCGTCTGGCTTCGCCAGCCGCAGCATCCGGCCAACAGGCCA
>JBHIBA010000252.1:0-7004 GCA_046758845.1 Nitrospinota bacterium | reverse complement strand
GCATGCACTGCTCCAAGGCCCCCTGCGTGGCCGTCTGTCCGGTGGACGCCCTGTATCACCGTCCGGACGGGATCGTCCACGTCAACAAGGACACCTGTATCGGGTGCGGCTACTGCCTGTACGCCTGCCCCTTCGGGGCGCCCCAGTTCCCCAAGGCCTCTCCCTTCGGGGCCCGGGGCGTGATGGACAAGTGCACCTACTGCGCGGGCGGTCCGACGGAGGCCTTCTCGGAGGAAGAGCGCAGGACGTACGGCGCCAACCGGATTGCCGAGGGCAAGCTCCCGATGTGCGCCTCGGTTTGCTCCACCAAGGCCCTCATCGCCGGCGACGCCGAAGAGGTGGCCCAGGTCGTCCGGATGCGGGTCGCCATGCGCGGCTCGGGGGGCGGCGCCTGGGGTTGGGGGCAGGCCTATCCGGCCGGCCGCTGATCGCTGATCCCTAAAGGAAGGCATCTTGGGCAAATCCCCACGGGTCCAACTCCCGTGGGGATTCGCGTCTTCGGCCGAAATGGACGGTTGAGCCAATGGAATCAATTGTTCTTTTGACGCACAAGTGGAGTGTCGGCCCTCAGATCCCTCTCTACCTTCTCCTTGGCGGGATGGCCGGCGGGCTCCTGCTGACCTCGGCGGTTCTCGACGTTTTCGACGCCCCCTCCCGTCGGCGGGCCATCATCGCCCGGCTGGCGTGCTACATGGCCTTCCCCTGCATTGCCGTGGGCGGCCTCGTGCTCGCCTCCCACCTGGGGAAGCCGGAACGGGGGATCTTTTTCCCGCTGTATTTTAAGAACCCCAGGTCCTGGCTCGTCATTGGCAGCTGGATCATCGGGGTTTACTCGCCCATCTGCCTGGGCCTCACAGCCATGTGGTTCTTTGAGGTCCGTCGCGCTTGGCGGCTGATCCTGGATGCCCTCGCGATCCCGGTCTCCATCGGCCTTGCCATGTACACGGGCGCGCTGCTGAGCGGCGCCATTTTTGCTCCCACCTCCGTTCCCCTCTGGGACCCTCAGCATCTACCGACGATGTTCCTGTTCTCGGGGATCACCAGCGGGATCGCGGCGACGGGCCTGGGAGCTATCATGGCCCGGATCGTCGGCTGGCCCCGCCCCATCAAGCGCGTCGCCCCGGATATGTTTCCCTACCTTGTGTGGTTCCTTTGCATACCGCTGGTCTTCTTTCTTGTGATTGAAAGCATGGAGCTCCTGAGCTTCATTCAGGACCTGCAGGAGGGGACGCCGGGTCAAAAAGTGGTCCACGCCTACCTGACGAGCAAATCCATGGCCCCCTGGCTTTGGGGGGGCGTGTTCGGCGTGGGCATCGGCGTTCCCATGATGGGGGCGCTGGCCTGCCTGGCCACGGGCCGCAGGGCTGTCCTGATCACCTTCCCGACTTTTTCGTTGGTCTTGGTCGGCGCGCTCATCTTTCGTTTCGTCATCGTTTGGGGCGGGGAGGTGAAGAAACCTCTCGTCTTCCCCCCGCAGAAATGGCCTGTCCCGAACGTTCAGGTTGCTCCGGGAACTGCGGAAGCCCTCGGCCGGGCGCTGGGGCGGGTTCAGTACAACAAATAGCGGGACACCCCACGATGTCTGCCATGAGCAGGGCGCCCGTCTGGGTCCTCCTTTGTGGAATGCTCGCCTGGGCCGCAGGGGCGGCGGCGGCCGATGTGGAGCGCGGCCGAGAGCTTTTCGTGGAGCGGTGCGTCTTGTGTCACGGTAACAAGGGCAAGGGATGGAGCCTGGCATCCCGGGTTGCCAGACCGCCGGTCCCCGTGCCCGACCTGACGGACCCGGTCTTCATGAAAGGATTCACCGAGGACGAGCTGTTCCGGGTCATCAAGGAGGGGGGGACCCGTGAGGGAAAGTCTCGGTTCATGCCCCCGGTGGGCGGGTGGCTCAGCGACGAGGAGATCCGGGACCTCACGGCCTACGTCCGCACCCTCGCCAGCGAGCGCGCCGGGCCCGATGCCGCGGGGCCGAAGTGAAGCCGTCCGGCGTCTGGTCGCGGCTTGCGTGGCGTGGTGGTCTTCTCGGGATATTTTCGAGGAAAAGATGAAGACCCGAAGGCGAACAGTTGCCATTGC
Source organism: Nitrospinota bacterium (assembly GCA_046758845.1). Classification (GTDB taxonomy): domain Bacteria; phylum UBA8248; class UBA8248; order JACPRG01; genus JBHIBA01. The sequence goes on along the minus strand of JBHIBA010000252.1, from coordinate 4,928 downwards.
GGCGGGCGCCGCCCTGCTTTTCGCCATGGGTCCCTTTGTCCCTTGGGCGAAGGGGGTTGAGCAGGGCCGAAAGAATCACTCCGGGCGGTTTCCCCACGCCGTCAAGGTGGAAGACTTCAACGGTGATGGAAACCCCGATATCGCCATCGCCGCCTCGGCCGAATCGAAGCTCGTGGTGCATTTCGGCGACGGCCAAGGGGGCATTGCCTCTACCTTGTCCTTTCCTGTGGGCAGGGGGCCGGTTTGGGTGGAGGCAGGGGACTTGAACGGAGACGGGAATCTCGACCTGCTCACTGCAAACACCGGAGGCGGGAACCTCTCTATGTATTTCGGGGACGGCAGGGGGGGATTCCGAAAAGGAGAGCCGATCGGGGTGAAGGCGGCCGTCTCGGCCGGCATCGGCGACTTCGATGGGAACGGGCGGATGGACCTCGCGGTGGCCCAGGCGGTGCCCGGCGGGGTTCTCGTCTATCGGGGGATGCCGGACGGCAAGTTCGACGGCCCCCGGATGTATCGCCTTCACCGCGGGGTTCACATCCTCCACGCCGTCGATGTGAACGGCGATGGCAACCTCGATCTCGTAGTCAGCGGGCTCGGGCAGCACGCGGTCTACGTTCTCTTGGGCAGGGGGAACGGGACCTTTGACTCCTCCCGTTCGTTCCGCCCCGGACGTTTCCCCCATTACATGGCCTTCCATGATTTCAATGGGGACGGGCACAAGGATATCGCCGTGGTTTGCGCCGGCGACGATTGGGTACGCTTGGCTTGGGGGAACGGCGAGGGCGGCTTTAGAGTCGGGGAGCGGTTGCCGGTGGGCGTCAACCCCCACGACATTGCGAGCGGGGATTTCAACGAGGACGGGAAGGCCGACCTGGCCGTCGGAAACCGGACCTCACAGGACATCACCGTTTTCCTCGGAGGGGAGAACGGGAAGTTCCGCCTGGCCGAGTCCATCAAGGTTCCGGACGACGTCATCGTCCTGGAAGCCGCCGACCTGGACAAGGACGGCAAGGTTGACCTGGTGGCCGTGTTCGCCAGCCTCAATCGGGTGAACATCTACCGGGGCGATGGAGCGGGTGGTTTCTCTCCTGTCTATCGAGTGAAAAAGGCGAAGCGGTAAGACCCCTGCGCCACCTGATACGCACGGCTGCCCTTGCCTTCTGTTTGGTGAGGGTCGCAGCGCCGCGGGGCCGGACCCGAGAGGACTGGGACGGGCGAATTCGAGAGAGTCCTTCATGGCTTACGTGTACAAATACACGGGTGGGCGATTTGGTCCGGAGGAGATCCCCATTGTCGAAGAGCGCCCCCTCTCGGTGGTGGTGAACGGCCAGGAGTTGGCGACCCTGATGGCCACGCCGGCCAAGCTGGATTACCTGGTCTTGGGTTTCCTGTACTTCGAGCGGATCATCACCGCCATCGACGACGTACAGTCCCTCGAGGTGGACGTGGAGGATGCCACGGCGGACGTGGAGCTTCGCACCCCCCTGCGCCGTCCGGCCCGGCGTGTCATCACGACGGGTTGCACGGGCGGAGTGAGCTTCCACCTCAGCCTGTCCGAGTATCCGCTGGTCAACACCGACGCGCAGTTGCAGCCCGAAAATGTCTTCCCATTGATTCGGGCCTTGTACGCCTCAGCGCATCTTTACCGGCGTTCCAGAGGCATCCACGCAGCCGCTTTGGGGGACGGGGACCGGCTCCTCATAACGGCCGAGGATGTGGGGCGGCACAACGCCCTGGATAAGATCCAGGGCGAGGCCCTGGCCCGAGGCATCCGGACAGAGGGACGGTTGCTGCTCTCCACAGGACGCATCTCCTCGGAAATGCTCCGCAAAGGCGCCCGGATGATGACCCCCTTCATCATTTCCCGCACCTCGCCGACTTCTCTCGCTGTTGAATCGGCGAAGCGGCTCGGCGTCACACTGATCGGTTACGCGCGCAATCAGACCTTCAACGTTTACAGCCATCCCCAGCGGATTGACTACCGCCGTCCAGGAGCGAAGGCGAGGGCTGTCCAGGTGGTCGAAGCCGCGCTCAAGACCAGTTCCGGTTGAGACGACCCTGGCCGGGGGGCCTTCCGAAAGGGCGGCCCTAGTGGTGGCGTACCCTCAGGGTCCCGGGGGCCGGAAGATGCGCTCTTCAGATCTTGACCTCGTCAGCAGAGCATGGGGAGTTGCGGTCCGCAGCTTGCGGGGCCGCCGCGGGCGAGAGAGGCGGAGGGATCTTTGATTCTTCCAAGGAAAAGGGCCTGTCGAAAGCGGGAAGGGCGAAGGTTGAAGCGCGCGTCTTTCTCACCGTCCTTCTGTGTTATCCTGGTTCTCCTGGGCATCTTGGGTGGAGGCGGACTCGAGGCCGGGGAGAGGCTGCGCTTGGCGACGACCACCAGCACGGCCAACTCCGGCCTGCTGGACACACTCCTGCCCCCTTTTGAAAAGGCCCGTGGGGTCAAGGTGGACGTCATCCCCGTAGGGACGGGCAAGGCCCTCAAGCTCGGCCGGAACGGGGACGTGGACGTGGTGATGGTCCACTCCCCCCCGGCGGAGGCCCGGTTCGTCCGGGAGGGCTACGGGGTCGGCAGGCGGGAGTTCATGTACAACGACTTCGTGATCGTCGGCCCCGGCGAGGACCCAGCGGGCATCCGGGGCACGGAGGATGCCGTGAAGGCCCTGACACTCATCGCGGAAAAGGGGGCGACGTTCATCTCCCGAGGAGACGATTCGGGGACCCACAAAAAGGAGCGCCGGTTGTGGGAAGAGGCGGGTCGGAATCCTTCCGGGGCGTGGTACCTGGAGGTGGGCCAGGGGATGGGAAAGAGCCTCATCATCGCCGACGAGCGCAGGGCCTATACCCTCTCCGACCGGGCCACATACCTGGCTTTTCGGAATAAAATCAGCCTGAAGGCGCTCTCGGAAGGCGACCCGCGACTTTTCAACCCCTACGGGATCATCGCCGTGAACCCGGCTAAACACCCCCACGTGAATTACCGCTTGGCCACAGCGCTTATCGCGTACGTGACCGGGCCTGAGGGGCAAAGGATCATACGGGAATTCAAGAAGTTTGGCCGGCAGCTCTTCGTCCCCACAGCCGTGCCCTGACGTCTTCCATGGAGTTTTTGTGGGAAGGACTTGTCGTCGCTGGCCGCTTGCTCCTTGGGATGGACCCCGAGGTCGTATCGGCGGCGGCGGCGTCGGTGTACGTGGCCGCCTGGAGCACGCTGATGGCCACCGTCCTTGGCCTGCCGGCGGGCTATTTGCTGGCCGTGCAGGAGTTCCGGGGACGGGAGACAGCGGTGACGGTGGTCAACTCCCTGCTTGGCCTTCCGACCGTCGTTGTGGGACTTGTGGCCTACGCCTTCCTGTCCCGCCGGGGACTGCTGGGGGGACTCGGGCTGCTGTTCACCCCCACGGGGGTGATCCTCGGCTTGATCATCCTGGCAACGCCCATCGTGGCCGCCTTTGTCCTGGCCGCCCTGAAGGAGATGGACCCCCGCGTGCGCCTGACGGCTTTCACGTTGGGGGCGGGACCGCTCCGGACGGCCTGGACGCTTCTGGGCGAGGCCCGCTACGGCGTCATGGCGGCCATCGTGGCCGCCTTCGGGCGGGTGGTGGCTGAGGTGGGGATCGCCATGATGCTGGGGGGCAACATCCGGGGGTATACCCGGACCCTCACGACCGCCATCGCCCTGGAGACGGCCAAAGGGGAGTTCGGATTCGGGATCGCCCTGGGTGTGATCCTGATGGCCCTCGTAACTGCGTTGAACGTTGTGTTGCGATTCCTGCAAGCCAAGGTGGTGAGGGGATGAGTTCGTTGTTCGAGCTGCAGGGCGTGCGAATGGTCTACGGCGAACGGCCCAGGGAGCGCAGAAAAGTCCTCGACATCCCGTATCTCTCCCTGGACCCCGACAGCCCCTACGCTTTTGTCGGCCCGAACGGGGCGGGGAAGACGACCCTTCTCTATATCCTGAATGCGCTTTTGCGGCCGACCGAAGGCGAAGTCCGATTTGAAGGATGCCCCATTTCTTACAACGGCCGGGACGTGGACGCCCGGCGGAAGATGACGCTGATGATGCAGGCCCCCTGGCTATTCCGGGGAACGGTCCTGTTTAACGTGGCCTACGGTCTGCGGGCGCGCGGGATAAGCCGCCGGCAGAGCCACCGCCGGGCGCTGGCGGCCCTGGGCGACGTGGGTCTATCGGGCTTCGAGGAAAGAAGGGTGAACGGCCTTTCGGGGGGAGAGGCCCAGCGGGTCGCCCTCGCCCGGGCGCTGGTGCTGGAGCCTGAAGTCCTGCTGCTGGATGAGCCTACCTCCAACCTGGACCAGGAGAGCTACCTCTGTGTGGAGCGGGCGCTCCGGCAGGTCTCCTCTACTGGCCGCTCGCTGATCCTCACTACCCACCGGCACGATCTGGCCGAGGCCTGCGGGGCAGAGGTCTTGACGCTCGAGGAAGGTCGCCTGAGGCCCTCCGGGGCGAGTCAGGCACATCCCCGCCCGTAGTCCCACCGCCGAACCGGAAAATTCTGGATAAAACCTGAATCCCGCCGCGCTCTCGGCCCGGGCGAAGGAAATGCAGGAAGGGCTGCGTGCGGTGCGCTGAGTTTTGGGGGGCGGGAGCGAAACGCTCACCTAATGGCCATCCATTCGGGGACGCCGGTTAGCCTAATGTCATGGGAGAACGCCCCTCCAAACCCGCCGCCTCTCTTGGAGTGGGGGAACCCCTCAAATACCGTGTTCCCTGCCCGCACATGGAACCTTGATTGACGCTATAATATTGGGCGGCGCAATCAATCGGAAAAGACGCATACGGCTCACGTTTGCAAGATTCATCTGAATCGACGCATCCCCCGCCGCGATTTTTCTGCCGGAGGGGACACAGGGCGAACTCTTGGTATTGCAAAGGAGGTAGTGCGTCAGTTTGCTGAATGACCCCTGCC
>JBHIBA010000251.1:0-7046 GCA_046758845.1 Nitrospinota bacterium | reverse complement strand
GGGACGTCCCTTCAGGGTCCCGCCTCGCGCCGGGGGTCGGCCGGTTTGCGGGCAGGACGTATCAACCCGAAGGGGTCAGCAGCGCCGCCACAAGGGCCCGGGTGACGTTTGTGAGAAAGGTGTAATCGAGGGTCTCGGGCAAATCCGTCGGCTGGTGGTAATGGGGGTTCCTCAAAGGAGCCGTGTCGGTCAGCATGAGGGCGGAGAAGCCCCGGTCCCAGAAGGGGGCGTGATCGCTCCACCGGATCATAGGAATCAACCATCCCCTCAGCGGAGCCGCATAAGAAATGGTCGAAAGGCCGGGGACGTGCGCCCTGGCCGCCTCTCCGAACCGCCTCATCAAGGCCCGGCTGCGCCTGCTGCCGGCGACGCACAGGAAGGTTCCGGCGTCCGGCACCGGCACCGCCACCCGCAAGGGAACCCGCTGGCTGCCGAAGCGCGTGTCCGTGTAGCCGACCGACTCGAGGATGAAAATCCCTTCGTACCGCTTTCCGTTTCGGCGGGCCTGTCTCGCGAAGCGCCGGCTGCCGTGGCGAAACCGCCCGTCGAACTGGCCCTGGGGCTCCTCCAGGGTAAAGCCGATGAACTCGACCGTCCTGCCCGGGTTGATCCGGCTGAAGACCTTCGCCACGCCCAGAAGGGCGGCCACCCCGCTCGCATTGTCATCGGCCCCGGGGCTGCCCATCATTGCGTCGTAGTGCGCTCCGATGAGGAAGGCGGGCCGGGAATCTTCCTGCCCCTTGCAGGGGGCGACTACGTTGAAATAGGGGCGGCCCCGGTAGCGGAAAGGCTCGCGCTGAACCGGGAGGCCGAATTCCCTCAAGCGCTCAGCGAGCCGCTCCCCCTTTTCTTCCAGGGCTTGGGAGTTGAGCTGGCCGTGGCGCAGGCCCGAGAACTCGGCCACCCATCGGCGGAGGTCTTCCTCTTGCACCTGCGCCAAAAACTCTTGAAGGGGAGGGTTCAACCGGTTGGCCCTTGACGTGGACCGAAGGATGTCGGGCCGAGCGTCTTCAAACAGCGGCCCGGAGCGCCGCGCCGGGGGGTCCGATACAAGGTTCGTCGGGGTCCTCAGTCGGGCCTGTAGCGGACTGCCCTCATCGGTTTCAGCCGGAAGGCGTTGCAGGGATTTCGCTCCTGGGGGCAATTGGACATGGCCACCAGGACGTCCATGTCCGCCTGGAAATCGATATAATCTCCCGCCTTCGACTTCGGCTCCTCAATGGTGAACGTTCCGTCGGTCTGGATGGGGCAATTCATAAACACGTTCATGTTGTAAGGGATCTGCTTCCAGGTGATCCCCCAGGGCTTGACGGCTTCGGCGAAGTTGTCCCGGCAGTTAGGGGTGTTCGCGACGCCGTATCGGCGCTCGTTGGTGAAGCGGGAACAGGCCCCCGCCAGCATGTCATGCGTGCCGCAGGTATCGGCGACGATGGTCATGAGCTCGCCCGCCTCGTCGGAGAACAGTGTGTACCCCACGCCGGGAAACACCTGACGGTTCAGGTTCGCGGTGTTGGGGGGGGAGAGCTTCTCCTCCAACCGATTCAGGTTGAAGCAAACGAAGTCCGCCACCTGCTGCCCCTCGATGTCAATGATTCGGAATACCTCTCCCTTGCGGACCTCACCCGCGTAATACCCCCGAGGTTCGATGATCTTGTCCTCGAGGACTTTTCCCGGGACTTGGGCGGCTTCTGCGCTCATGAAGTCGGTCTCCTCTCAAGCGTGGGGGAATAAATGGAAAAGGCGAAAACCTTCCCGTCCGGCTCCCGCCCCCTGAATTCAGTCCGGATGGCGGTGGAGGTACCGTCCCCGCGGCTCCCCGACCAACTTTCCTTTCTCCATGACGACCTCTCCGCGGAGCATCGTCAGGACGGGCCAGCCCGTGAGCTCGCGCCCCTCGTAGACGCAGAAATTCGAGGCCGTGTGGAGATCTTTTCCTCGAACCGTCCGCCTCTCGTTCAGGTCCACCAGGACGAGGTCCGCGTCCGAGCCGATCTGGATGGCCCCCTTTCGGGGGTACAGGTGAAGCGCCCTCGCGATGTTCTCGGAGCAGACCTGAGCGGCGCGCTCGATGGTGATCCTCCCCCGGTTCACCCCTTCGCTCAAGATCAGCGGCAACAGGGTCTCGGTCCCCGTCATCCCGGAGGCGGACCGCCAGACATCGTCCTCATTGACGATCTCCTCGCGAAAGCCGGGGACGTGGTCCGTGCCAACACACTGGATATCGCCCTGGGCGAGTCCTTCCCAAAGGGCGTCCGCATTGGTCTCGTCGCGGATGGGGGGGTGGTTGACGGCCATGGCGCCGGGAAAGGGCCAGTCATGTTTCGAGAGGGTCAGATATTGGGTGCAGACCTCAGCCGTTATGCGGGTCCCCTCCGAGCGGACCTTCTTGACCGTCTCCAGCCCCATCCGGGAATTCAAGTGGACGGCGTACACGTGACAGCCGAGGAGTTTGGCGAAGAACCCCACCTTCAGGATGTCCACGGCCTCCAAGAAGTCCGGCGAGGCCTCCTCCCAGGCCGCGAGGTCCTTTTTGCCGGCCGCAATCACGCGTTTCTGGAGGATGCGCGCCACCTGGCGGTTCTCGGCGTGGAAGGGGGCGACTCCCCCGGCCCGGGCGACCGCCTCGAGTCCCAGGAAGAGGCACCCGTCATCCCATGCCGTGGGCAGGCCGATCCGTGCGGACCAGCGCGTCGGCGTGGCGTAGCCGAGGTAGAACTTGAAGGACGTGACCCCGCACTCCTTCACGTAGATCGGGATCTCTCTGGCGTGGTCGTCCGATACGATGGCAAAGGTGAGGGCCATGTCCACGAAAGCCCGCTCATTGATGATGTCCCGCGCCCGGGGAAAAACCTCGGCGTACGAGACCACGTCGCCCGGCTCTGTGAATTTTTTGTAGGGCTGGCCCAACCGGGTGCTCTTGACGATCCCAACGACTGTGGTCACGCCCCCGGCTGCGGCGCTTTGGGTTTCCGAGGCGACGTCGTCCTCGAAGGGGCGGTAGGGGCCCGGGTGGGTATGGGGGTCGATGACGCCGGGGAGAAGGTAATTCCCGCTTCCCTGGATGGTCTTTCGGGCGGGCGGGAGAAAACCGTTGTCGCCGATGGCCGCGATGCGGCCCTTGTCGATCGCCACGGCCGATTCCCGCAAAACCCCGGAAGGCGTCACGACGTGGGCGTTCCGAATGACCGTGTCCACTTCTCGGCGGTTCGTCATGATCCCCTTCAGGCGAAGCGGTGGGCCTCCGCGATGGCGTGGATGATCTCGTGGTACGTCGTGCAGCGGCAGATGTTCCCGGCCATGTAGTCCCGGATCTCGGCCTCCGAGGGACGCGGGTTTTCTTTCAGCAGGGCGCACGCCATCATGATCATCCCCGGGGTGCAGAAGGCGCATTGGAAGGCGTTGAACTCCAGAAAGGCCTTCTGCACGGCATGGAGGTCGTCTCCTGACGCGATCCCCTCGAGGGTTGTGACTTCCCGGCCCTCGGCGTAGCGGGCGAGGGTGATGCACGAGGCGATGGGCTCCCCGTCCAGGAGGACGGTGCAGGCCCCGCAGGCGCCCAGGCCGCAGGTCTCTTTGGTCGCCACCAGGTCGAGGTCATTTCGCAGCAGGTCGAGCAGGAGCCGATGGTCCGGAACCGTGAGTTCCAGGGGCTTTCCGTTCACCGAGAGTTTTAGGGGACGACCGCTCATGACGCCTTCCCCCCTTCCTTCTCGCGGAGCAAGCGCAGGATGGACTCCGGCGTCATGGGCAGGCGCTTGGGCCGCACGCCCACGGCGCGACAGATGGCGTTGGCGATGGCCGGGGCCGTGGGGCCGATGGATGACTCTCCCACTCCCTTCGCCCCGTAAGGGCCCTTCTCGTGGGGGTTCTCGACGATGATGGAGGTGAAGCGGTCGGGCGTTTCCTGGAAGGAGGGCAAGGCGTAGTCCAGCAGGTTGGGGTTCGTCGGCTGGCCGTTATCGAACTTGAGCTCCTCGTAGAAGGTCTGCCCGATCCCCTGGGCGGCGGCGCCGCCGATCTGCCCCAGGCAGTGCGCCGGGTGGATGGCCCGGCCGACGTCCACGGCGTTCACGAAGTTGAGGATCTTCACTTCCCCGGTCTCGGTATCCACCTCCACCTCGGCGCCGCAGGCCCCGACAAACCAGAAGGCGGTGGTAATCTCGGCCTGCCCCGTCTCCTTGTCGAGCTTTCCCCCCTCGGTCTTCATGACTCCGCGGCCCAGGACGTTCCCCCCTTTCATATTGAAGTGGTTCTGGACCACCTCCTCGATGCTGAGGCCCCGCTGGGGATTTCCCCGCACGAAGATCCTCCCATCAGCGGCTACCAGGTCCTCCGGGCTCACCTCCAGCATCTCGGCCGCAAGCCCGAAAAGCTGATTGCGCGCGTCGATGGCCGCCAAGCGGACCGCCGTCCCCATGTGGAACGTCGAGCGGCTGCTGCTGGTCGACAGGTCGTAAGGGGTCACATCGGTGTCGGGTGTGACGCGGGAGACGGAAGAAAGAGGGACCCCCAGCTCTTCGGCCACGATTTGAGACAGGACCGTATCGGCCCCCTGCCCCATTTCGATGGTGCTCGAAAGCAGGGACACCGACCCATCCTCGTTGACCTTGACGGCAGCGGATGAGGTTGAGGGGGTGAGAGTGCTCTTGATGATGCAGGCGATGCCTTTGCCCCTGGGCTTTCCGGTTGGGGAGGGCTCGCTGGGCTTCCCCCACCCGATGGCCTCCGCCGTCTTCTCGAGAACCTGCTTGAACCCGACGCTGTGAAGCCGCGATCCCGTGGCGAAGGTCGATCCCTCCCCCACCACGTTCTTCAGCCGGAACTCCAACGGGTCCAACCCCAGGCCCCCGGCGATGTCGTCCATCTGCGATTCAAACGCCCAGGCCACCTTCGGAACGCCGAATCCCCGGAAGGCCCCGCCCGGCGGTTTGTTGGTGTAAATGCAATAGGAATCTACGTGGACGTGCGGGATCTCATACGGGCCCGCTGCGACATATCCCGCGTTTTTCACGACGCGGGGAGAGATGTCGGCGTACGCTCCGATATCCCAGTGGATCGTGACCTTGCGCGCGTGAAGCCGACCGTCCTTCTTGACCCCGGTCCGGAGGTTCACCCAGGCCCCGTTCTTCGTCACCGTCAGAAAGACCTCCTCCCGGGTCAGCTCCAACCGCACCGGTCTCTGCGCCTTCTTGGCCAGCATCGCCGCAATGGGCTCCAGCTTGGGATACGTCTTGCCCCCGTAACCCGAGCCCAGGTGGGGGACGATGATTCGGATCTTCGTCACCGGAATCCGGAAGAAGTTCGAGAGCACGGTCCGGACGGTGAAGGGATTCTGCGTCCCGTCCCAGAGCGTCAGCTTCCCGGCGTGGTCCCACTGAGCGATGCACACGTGAGGCTCCATCGCCATGTGCTGCGTCGTGGGACAGAAGTAGTCGTCTTCAAAGACCTCCTCCGACTCCCGGAAGCCTCGTTCGATGTCCCCGCGGCGCAGCTTGAAGCAGTGACAGATGTTCGTCCCCGCAACGCTGTTGAGGCTCGCCAGATCCCCATAACTGCGCTCGGGCATCCGAAACTCATCGTGGAGGATCGGTGCGCCTTCTGCGGCGGCCTCGCGGGAATCGAAAACGCCGGGCAACTCCTCGTATTCCACATCGATGAGCTCCAGCGCCTCCTCGGCGGTCTCCGCATCGACCGCCGCCACGGCGGCCACCGGGTCTCCCACGTAGCGCGCCTTATCGATGGCGACGACGGGCTGGTCAAGCAGGGCGACCCCGTAGTAGGGCTGAATGTCGTCGCCGCTGACGAGGTCGTCTCGCGTGAGGACGGCGATGACCCCGGGGAGCCGCTCGGCCCGCGAGGCATCCACTTTGAGAAGCCTGGCGTGGGGAACCCGGCTTCGGAGAACCTTCGCGTGTACCATCCCCGGCACCTTCGCGTTGATGGAATACGGAGAGAGACCCCTCACCTTTTCCACGCCGTCCACCCGCAAGGGGGAAGTCCCGACCACCGAAAACGCCTTCGTTCCGTCTCCCACGGCCCATCTCCTATTTCGCCGGCCAGACCCGCTCCAAAGCGCGCCGGACGTAGACCTCGGTGAGCTCCTTCTTGTACCAGGGGGAGACGCGGCCGTCGTCGATGGGATCGATCCGAGAGGCGGCGTATTCCCCGATCGCTCGGAAAAGAGCCTCTCCCCCGCTCTTGCCGCGCGCCAGATCGGCCACCCCAGGGATCTCCCGCGCTTTCGACTCCACCGACCCCAGAACCAGCCGGAGATCGGTGGGCCCTCCGTCTCGATCTGCTTGGACGAAAGCTGCAACCCCCAAGGCCGGCCAGTCGGTGGAGGTGGAGGTCACGTGCTTGAGATAAGCCGCCCGGAGGCCTTCCGGCGCGTCCGGGATGATCAGCTCCAGCACCAGCTCGCCCGGCTGTAGGGAGGTCTCCATGTAATCGACAAAGAACTGGTCCATGGGAACGGTGCGCCGGTTCGATGGGCTGCCGGGGCCGACACAGAGAAGGGAGGCCCCGAGCCCCACCAGCACGGGCGCGGCGTCAGAATGGGGGTCGCCGTGACAGAGCTCCCCGCCGATGGTGCCCATGTTGCGGATCCGGACGTTGCCCACCAGGTGCTCGGCCTCCGCGAAGACAGGGCACCTTTCCCGGACAAGAGGGGAAGTCTCGATGGCCCGGTGGGTGACGAGAGGGCCGATCCGCAGGCCGGTTCCTTCCTCGTGAGTCACGCTGCGCAGGCCGTCCAACTTCCGAAGGCTGATCAACCGCTGGGGCCGGGCGGCGCGCTGCTTGATCACGATCATCAGGGCCACTCCGCCCGCCATGACGGGAACGTCCTCCCCCTCCCTCGCCATCAGGGCCAGGGCCTCATCAACGGATTCCGGTTCCAGGATCTCAAAGCGACCCATGGGGGTCCTCGATGGGTTGGGGGAGTTTCGCCGCGCCCCGGATACGATTCTCTAGACAGAAACATTTCATTCTATAAGGGATTTGATTCTCACGGAAGCCTTTTTGGGGGAAAGGGTGCTGGAAAATTG
>JBHIBA010000250.1:0-7047 GCA_046758845.1 Nitrospinota bacterium | reverse complement strand
AAAAAGCGCCCCCCGCAAAGAAGTTTCCTCTCAAATCTCCCTCGCGCCAGTGGGCAGGCTCACCGTCCGTGTCTCATATGTCTTGAACCAGTACACCCGATTGTTTTGCGAGAAATCTGTGGTAACCTGACGTTCGGTTTCAGCCGGTCGCGTCAAGGGGAAACTTTGCAGTCCATGAACTCTTGGACAACGGGAGGCCGAAAAGCGGATGTCTTCATTTTCAATCCGTCCGGATAGCCATCTAGGGCCCGTGCATCTGACCGTGTCCGACCTGGGCCGTTCCCTGGATTTCTACGAGAAAGTTTTGGGGTTCGGGGTCCTCGAACGCGAAGGCGAGACGGCCGCGCTGACGGCGGACAAAGAAAATCCCCTGGTTTTTCTGACGGAAATCCCCGGTGCGCCTCGCAGACCCTCCGATACCTCCGGCCTCTACCACTTCGCCGTTTTGCTGCCCAGCCGGGTGGACCTCGCCCGCTCTTTGCGCCGTCTCGGGGAAACGAGCTACCCGCTGGGGGGATGCTCCGACCACAGCGTCAGCGAGGCGCTCTATCTGGACGATCCCGACGGCAATGGAATCGAGCTGTATCGGGACCGCCCCCGCTCCGAGTGGCCCTGGCGCGAGGGTCAGAAAGGCCGGATGACAACCGACCCGCTGGACCTGCATAACCTGCTGGATGAAGCCGAAAAGGACAGCCGGCCGTGGGACGGCCTCCCGGAAGGGACGAGAATCGGCCACGTCCACCTGCACGTCGCCGACCTGGACCGCGCGGAGGCCTTTTATCGCGATGTATTAGGCTTCGAGGTCATGTCTCATCAGGACCTGAGAGGCGCCTCTTTTCTTGCCACCGGCGGCTATCATCACCACATTGGCCTGAACGTCTGGGCGGGCGTGGGCGTGAAACCACCTCCGGGAAACGCCGCCGGTCTGCGCTATTTCACCTTTTGCTTGCCGGAGGAGGCGGAGCTTCGCCGTTTGGCGAACCACCTGGAGTCGATCGGCGTCCCCTTGACGCGGAAGGGCGAGGGCCTTTTCCTTCGTGACCCATCGGAAAATGCCGTCTTCCTCCTGGCGGGTTGCAATACTGACGAGTTCCAATCCCTGGCGGGTCTCAAAACGCGTTCAAAATCGTCCTGACGCCCGGGGGCGAAGCCTCGCATCCATCAGCCATGCACTGTCGCCATGAATCAAAACCCACTGATTCAGGGGCCTTTTGAGGCTGTCTGTTAACGGCGCCTCTAGCTCGGCGTCAGAACCCATCGGCAGATTTCAATTCGGCAAAACAGCAAAGTTTCGTTTATCATGAGGCGTTTCAATCCGACGCCGCGCGTCTCTCGATGATCCTTTCGCCATGAACGCATTTCCAAAACTGTTTGACCCCATCGAGATCTCCGGCCTCCGTCTGCGCAACCGGATCGTGAAAGCCCCGATGTGCACGAACTATTCCACGCCGGAAGGGTTCGTGACGCCGGAAATGATCGCTTACTACCGGGAGCGCGCCTGGGGCGGTGCCGGTCTTGTCGTCGTCGAGTTCGCCTACGTGGATGACGTGGCCAGCAAGTCGTGGCCCCGGCAACTGGGCGTCGAGAGCGACGGCAAGCTGGAGGGGCTCAGCCGCCTGGCCGATGCCATCCGCGCGGAGGGCGCCGCCGCCGCGCTCCAGATATGTCATTGCGGGGTCCAGCGCCTCATTCCCGGAGGGCCCCCGCGGGTGCCGTCTGCATCGGCCGTCCCCCCGGAAAAGGAAGTCCGGGAAGCGGATGAGGAAGAGATCGAGCGGATCGTCGCCGCTTTCGCCGACGCCGCCGTCCGGACGGAGCGGGCCGGATTCGACTTGGTCGAAATTCACGCGGCTCACGGATACCTCCTGTCCGCTTTTCTGTCGCCCGATGCGAACCGGCGGACCGACGCCTTCGGGGGAGATCTGGAGGGACGGCTCCGCTTTCCCCGCATGGTGGTCGGGGCCGTCAGGCGGGCGGTCGGAAAGGAATTTCCCGTCGCCATCCGGATGAACGGCTCCGAAATGTACCGGGGCGGGTTAGGGCTGGCCGATGCCTGCGCGGCCGCCCGGGAATTCGCCGAGGGCGGAGTGGACTTGATCCACGTCTCGGCGGGGACCTACGGCACCCGCCATCTGCGGAGCACGCCCATGTACGCGAGGCGCGGCAACCTCGTTCCTTTGGCGGCGGCCATCCGCAAGGTTTCATCCGTTCCCGTTATCGCCTCGGGCGGGCTCAGCGATCCCGAAAAGCTGGAGGCCATCGTTCGCGAGGGGAGGGCGGACATGGTGTCCTTGGCCCGCCAGCTTCACGCCGAACCCCATTGGGCGAGGAAGGTGCGGGAAGGGCGGGTCGGCGACATTCGCCCTTGCATCCGTTGCAACGCCGGATGTCTCGGCGCCGGGTTGAGGGGGGAGCGGATATTGTGCGACATAAATCCGGAAACCGGCCGGGAGGCCGAGTTGGAGCCGACGCCGGCCGTGAGACCCAAGCGGGTGGCGGTCATCGGCGGGGGTCCCGCAGGGATGGAAGCCGCCCGGGTCCTTTGCCTCCGGGGACACATCGTCACGCTCTACGAGGCCCGAGACCGTCTGGGCGGGGCCCTCATCCCCGCGGCCTGCCCCGATTTCAAAGCCGACCTGCGCGCCTTCCTCGCCTTCCAGGAAAGACAGCTTGAAAAACTCCCGATGGAGATTCGTTTGAATACAAGAATTCGCGCCGAAGACATTGCGAATCTTCAAGCCGAGGAAGTCGTCGTGGCGACGGGGACCGTACCGAAGATGCCTGCGGAGATCGCGGGATGCGCAGGTCCGAGGGTGATGGCGGCCGTTCGGGCGCTTATGGACGAAGGTCAGGTTGGGAGACGGGTCGTCGTCGTCGGGGGAGGAATCACCGGCTGTGAGACGGCCTGGCACCTGGCGCGGCAGGGGAGGGAGGTCACTTTGCTTGAGGCGCAGGCGAACCTTGCCCCCGACATGGAAGGAATGCACCGCCCCCACCTGTTGGAAGGCTTTGAGCGCTCACGAGTCCGGTGGCGGGTCCAAGCAGGTGTGACGGCGGTTGCGAACGACGGAACGGTCCACTACCGTTTGGACGGGACATCCCGCGAGGCTGCTGCGGATACGGTGGTCCTGGCCGTGGGCGTTCAGCCGGAGCGAAGTCTCGCCGGCGCGCTGTCCGGACTGGACATCCCGATCCACGAGATCGGCGATTGCGCAAGCCCGGGAAGGATCTTCGGAGCCGTGCACGACGGCGCCCGGGTGGGCCGGGCGATCTGAGGGGCCGCCGTTTTCAGATCATCAGCGTTCCGTTCTTCTGGAAGAGCTTTCCGTCGACGTAGGCCTCGCCGCCTTGTCTCAGGTCGCAAATCATGTCCCAGTGAAGGGCGGAGTCGTTCTTCGAACCGCTCTCCGGATAGCCCTTCCCCAAGGCCAGGTGGACCGTTCCCCCGATCTTTTCGTCGAACAGGATATTCTTGGTGAACCGGCGGATGCCCCAGTTCGTCGCAAAGGCGAACTCTCCGACCCGCTTGGCCCCTGCGTCCATCCCGAGCATTTGATGCAGATAGCCCTCGTTCTTCTCCGCCTCCATCGCCACGACCTCGCCCTTTTCGAAACTCAGCCGGACGCCATCGACCTCTCTGCCGCCGTAGCAGGCCGGAAAGCTGAACCGGACGCGCCCTTTCACCGATCGCTCCTGGGGTCCGGTGAAGACCTCTCCGTCGGGGAAGTTGCGACGCCCCTCGCAGTTGATGAACCTCCGCCCGGATATGCCCAGCTCGAGATCGGTGTCGGGGCCGCTGATGCGGACTTTCTTCCTTCCCTTCAGGTAACGGATGACTTTCTTCTGGAGGGCGGAGAGCTTTTTCCATTCGGCGATGGGATCGGCCTTGTGGGCGAAGCAGGCGCGGAAGACAAAGTCGCTGTACTCCTCCAGGGACATCTCAGCGTCCTGGGCGTAGGCCTGCGTGGGCCAGAGGGTGAGGGTCCAGCGCAGGCCTCCGGGTCCGCCCCTCTCGTGAAGGGCCGACCGCTTCATGAAGAGATTCATGAGCGGCTTGCGGGCCTGCTGGGCCAGGGCCTGGCGAGCAGGGTCGGTTCCCGTCAGGCGCTTGGTGTTGACCTCGGAAAGGATGCTGATGAGGACGTCTACCTTCTTGACCTCGAACATCGCCACCGGCTGGACGAACCGGAGCTGGCTCTTGCTTCCCTCTTTTAGCAAGATCTCATCCAGGCCGGGGACGCCGACCTGAACGTAGGGATGGGCGCCGCACCCGATGCACTCCCGGAAGATTTCGAGGATGAGCGGGGCGGCCTCGCCGCCCCCGAAAACCCTGACGACGTCGCCCTTTTTCACTTCGGCCGAGTACCGGACCAGCGTCCGGGCCATCCGGAGAACGCAGGGATCAGGCATGTTTCGTTGACTCCTCCATTTGCGAGACGAACCGGGCGAACCCTCGCTGGGTCCTGTGCGGCCAACATACGGCCTTCCGGATACCGAGATTCCGGCCGGGGAAATCGGTTTCTCGATTCCCTTATGCTACAATTCTAAGGCGAGTTTTGAAACGCGTCAGCTTGCATCTCAAAATCGAGCAGAGGAAGACATAGACCGCTAATGCCTAGAGATGCGAACAGCCCGTTTTCTCCGGGACTCCCTGTTCCTGTGGAGTTCTTCGTAGGTCGGTTGGAAAAAATTGAACTGTTAAGGAAAAAAGTAGCCAGCGCTCAGACAGGCCGACTAGAGGTGGGTTTTCTTTTAGGGGAAAGGGGCATCGGAAAAAGCTCGTTAGCGTCCTTTGTCAGGTTTCTCGCCGACCGGGATCACCAAATGGTCGGAATCCATACCTTCCTCGGTGGCGTTACCTCGCTCGATGAGATGGTCCGTCGTGCTTTCGATCGACTCCTCAAGGAGAGTGTCGAAAAGACTTGGCACGAGAAAGTGGTCAAGTTTTTTGGCAACCATGTCCGTGAAGTGGGTCTTTTCGGGGTAAGTGTTGAATTCGGGGCGCCTGCTCAGGATCTGAAACGGATGGTTCACGATTTCGCGCTGGTAGTCCGTAACCTGATCGCTCGCGTGCAGGATGACAAAAAGGGCGTTCTTCTCGTTCTGGACGACATCAATGGCCTTGCCTCCTCGCAAGATTTCGCTAATTGGCTCAAGAGTCTGGTGGACGAAATTGCGACATCACAGAAGCCGTTTCCAATCTGTCTCCTCTTGGTGGGGCTTGAGGAGCGCCGACAGGCGCTAATTGAACTTCAGCCTTCTCTGGCCCGCGTTTTCGAGCTGGTCGAAATTGCGGCGTGGAGTCCAGACGAGACAACCACGTTTTATCGGGATGCATTTTCTAGGGTAGGAATAAAAGTGGAGGATGAAGCTTTAGGTATCCTCTCTCAGTTTGCTGGAGGGCTTCCTGTGCTGGCTCACGAGATAGGAGATGCGGCCTTCTTGATTGATACCGATAGTTATATCGATGTGGGCGATGCTTCGAATGCAGTGTTTGCCGCCGCGGACATTGTAGGTCGAAAGCATCTCCAGCCTCAGGTATTTCAAGCTATCAGAAGTCCCCGGTACCGAGCCATTCTGAGAAGGCTCGCGAGAGATCCATTTGGTGCAAGCTTTAGGCGGCAAGATGTGTTGAAAGGTCTCGGAGAGGACGAGGCCAAAGTATTAGACAATTTCCTGAGACGGATGACCCAGCTTGCAGTCATTAATCCAGATAGAGAAGCAGGACCTGGAGCATACCAATTTAAAAGCTCTCTGAATTACCTTTATTTTAGGCTTGAGGCACAACGTGCTCAGAAGGGTAGCAATCCATGATTGTCAATTGGACCCATGGTCATTTTCCCACACTTGAAAAGGAGTTAAGAGAATCCAAAAGGGGTTATGCTTCATGTCCGACACGATGAAAGCGGTCGTTTATCCCGAGCCTGGCAGGTTCGAAATCGATTCGATCCCCGTGCCCGAGCCGCCCCCAGGAGCCGCCCTGGTCAAGGTCATCTCCACCACTATCTGCGGAACGGATCTCAAGATCCTCGCGGGGGCCTTCCCCGGCACCAAGTTCCCCCACGTGCCCGGACACGAGTGGAGCGGAGAGGTCGTCGCGGTAGGGAAGGGAGTGGACGAGTTCAAGCCCGGCGACCGCGTAGGGGCGGAACCTCACGTGGGATGCGGGCGCTGCCGCATGTGCCTACAGGGGACGTATAACCTCTGCGAGAATTACGGCCGGGTGGACAAGGGCCACGCCCACATCGGCTTCACGACCGCAGGGGGACTGGCGGAATATTGCGCCGTTTCCGTCAAGGCCCTCCACCGGCTAACCGAAAATCTCTCCTACGACCAGGGGGCGTTCACCGAATCCGTCGGCGTGGCACTCTACGCCATCGAGCGCGCCGGCATCGAAGCGGGCGAGGATGTCCTCGTCGTGGGTCCCGGCGCCATCGGCCTTTGCGCCGTGCAGATAGCGAGGGCCCGTGGGGCGGGGAGGGTCGTCCTGGCGGGGACGCGGGAGGAGCGGCTCGAGCTGGGGAGAGACCTGGGCTGCGACGCCGTCATCAACGTTCGTTCGGAAAAGGACCCCGTGGAGGCCATCCGCTCCCTCTTCGGCGGAAAAGGGGCGGACGTCGTCGTGGAGCTGGCGGGTTCGGAGGATGCGGCCCTGCATGCCCTTCTCTGCGCCCGGCGCGGCGGGCGCATCGTCCTGGCGGGCTCCACCTCACCGGGCAGGGAGCTGAAGGTGGACCTGAGCGTCATCGTCCGGGGCCACCTGGACGTCCACGGCTCGGTGGCGAACCCCAAATGGGTCTGCCGCAGGGGGCTGGAGATGATCGCCCGGGGATACGTTAACGTCGGCCCGCTGCTCACTCACCGGTTTGACCTCACCGACTTCGGCGAGGCCCTGGAGACCTTCCGCGAGCGGCGAGGCGGGGCCTACCGCGTCATGATGTACCCGCACGGCGCGTCGTAAGAGTAAAACCATAAGAGAACCCGGCTAAGATGTGGGGGGCGCTTTTTGAAAGGCGCCCCCCCACACCCCCCAGCAAAACTTTCGTT
>JBHIBA010000249.1:0-7052 GCA_046758845.1 Nitrospinota bacterium | reverse complement strand
GCTGAGGTTTTCCGATTGAAGTGACGGCCGATTTGTCCGAGAATGCGCGAGAAAATCATTCAACCGGCGGATTCGCAATCTGAGGACGCGAGGGAAGGAAGTCGGACCGATTCCTTTCCTTCTCCACCCACTTGGAAGGGCCATGAATGGGGGGAAAGAACATGAAACGGTTATTCGTCACATTATCTGCCGTTGTTTTTCTGATCGTCGCAATCCTGGCGGGAGGCCCGGCTTGGGCACAAAAAAGGGTGGCCCTGGTCCTGCCGGGGACCATCAGCGACAACGGGTTCAATCAGAGCGCCTACAGCGGCCTGGAGAGAATCCGCAAGAGCATGGGGGTCAAGACCGCATTCTCTGAGCTGACCATGCCGCCCAAGTTCGTCTCCACTCTCTCCAGCTACGCCGCCCAGGGATATGAAGTCGTCGTCGGCCACGGCTTCGAGTTCGGCGACCCCGTCATGAAGATCGCCAAGAAATACCCGAAGACCAAGTTCTTCGTGACCGCCGCCAACCATAATGTGGACGGCAAGGTTCCCAACGTCGTAAGCCTCCAACCGGCGGCGCGCGAGGGAGCCTACGTGGCGGGCGCACTCGCCGGGCTCATCACCAAGAAGAACCGAATCGGAATCGTCGGCGGGTTCCCTTTCCCCCCCATCGTGTCCCAACTGGAGGGGTTCCGGGAGGGCGTCAAGGCTACCAACCCCTGTGCCAAGGCCATCGTCTCGTACATCAGCACGTTTGAGGACATCTCCAAGGGGAAAGAGGCCGCCCTGGCCCACATCAGTGCGGGGGCCGACGTGCTCTACCACGTCGCGGACCATGCGGGAGCGGGGGTTGTCCAAGCGGCGGGCGACAAAGGTGTCATGGCCATCGGCTGGGGGATGGACCAGCGGCACCAGGCGCCCAAGGCGGTGGTCGCCACCCACCTCGTGGATTGGGGCGGCATGTGGCTCCAAGAGGTCGAGAAGTATCTGAAGACGGGGAAATTCGTTCCCGGGGTCGTCAGGTACAACATGAAGACGGGGGTGACCGACATCTCCGAGATCCGCGGCCCAATCGCCCAATCGGTCAAAGACAAGGTGATGCGCATACGCCAGGACATCCTCGACGGGAAGATCAAGGTCCCGTTTATCCCCAAGCCTCGCCCCAACTAAGCCTCATCCGGGAAGATCAGGATTGTGAATGCCCGGTGCGGGGGTTCCCCCCGCACCGGGCGGGTGAAGTCTTTGGCACGAGAGATCCCGTTGGCACAACCGCTCTTACGAATGGAGGGGATCACCAAGGTATTCCCCGGCGTCCGCGCCAATGACCGGATCACGTTCGAGGTCTTACCCGGCGAGGTCCACGCGCTCTTGGGAGAGAACGGGGCCGGCAAGACGACCTTGATGAACGTCCTCGCCGGGCTGGCGCGGCCCGACGAAGGACGGATCCTCCTCAGTGGCCGGTCCGTGGAAATTCCTTCGGCGCGGGCGGCCATGGAACTCGGCATCGGCGTCGTTCACCAGCACTTCATGCTGGTGCCCACTTTCTCCGTTGTCCAGAACTTCGCGATGGGTCTCCACGGAGGCTGGAATCCCCAGCTCAGGCTGAGGGAGCTGGCTGAGGAGATTCTCGCCGTCGCAAAGCGCCTGGGCGTGAAGGTCAACCCCTGGGCGGAGATGGAGACGCTACCCCTCGGCGACCGCCAGAAGGTGGAAATCCTCAAGGCCCTGCACCGGGGAGCCCGCCTCTTGGTGCTCGATGAGCCTACGGCGGTTCTCGTCCCCCAAGAGGTGACGGAGCTATTCGCCACCCTCCGCTCCATGGTGGAGCGCGGCGTCTCCGTCATCCTGATCACCCACAAACTGGAAGAGGTCATGGCGGTCACCGACCGCGTCACCGTCCTTCGGCTTGGGCGCGTGGTGGGGACGTGGCAGACCCAGGAGACTTCCACCGCTGAACTGGCAGAGCGGATGGTCGGCCGGAAGGTCACCTTCGACATCGAGAAGGGAGAGGCAGCGCCCGGCCGGGCGATCCTCGAGATCGAGGGGTTGACGCTCGACGCGGAAGATGGTCGAAGGCTCCTGGACGACATCGACTTGACGCTGAGAGAGGCGGAGATCGTGGGCATCGCGGGCGTAGACGGCAACGGTCAACGCGAGCTCATGGAAGTGCTTTTCGGCCTTCGGCGCCCCTCCTCGGGGGGATTCCGGATCGGCGGACGCGAGGCGAGCGGGTGGTCTCCCCTGGACATGATCACGAACCACGTCGGCCGCATCCCGGAGGACCGCCACGGCATGGGTCTGATCATGGACATGACGACCGGCGAGAACCTTATCCTCGAACGTTTCCAGAAGGCTCCGTTCCAGCGAAGGGGGTTTCTCAAACGCCGGTCCATCCGCAGGAAAATCAACGAGCTGGTTCACACCTATGACATCCGTCCACCCGTACCCGAGATCCTGGTCAAAAACCTCTCCGGCGGGAATCAGCAGAAGCTCATCGTCGCCCGGGAGCTGCTGGAAGAACCCCGCGTCCTGGTCGCCGTCAATCCAACGCGCGGCCTGGACGTCGGTGCGACCGAGTTTGTGCATCAAACCCTCCTTCGGCGCCGGCAGTTGGGCTCGGCCATCCTCCTCATCTCGAGCGAACTCTCGGAAATCCTGTCCCTGAGCGACCGGATCGCGGCCCTCTATGAAGGCCGGATACAAGGGATCGTGGAGGGGAAGAACGCCGATCCGGCAACGCTCGGCTTGTGGATGATGGGCGGTTCCAGCGCCTCTTCTCCGGCCTCAGCGATGAAAGCCCCCCGGTAATGGCGAGGTCGCGAAGAGGGAGCGCTCTGACGTTGAGCGCCGTCCTCCCTGCGGTGGCGCCTTTCGGGGCGCTGTTGTTGTCCCTGATGATCGGCGCGGTCATCATCAAAGGCATCGGCATTTCGCCTGTGGCTGCGTACAGATCGCTGTGGAACGGGGTGTTCGGAACGGGGGCGGGCTTTGGCCTGTCCATTACCCGCACTGTCCCCCTGCTCTTCGCCGGATTGAGCGTGGCGATTGCCTTCCGCGGGGGGCTCTTCAACATCGGCGGCGAGGGTCAGATCTACATCGGCGCCTTGGCTTCCACGGCGGCGGCCCTCCTTCTGCCCGCCATGCCCTGGGCGGTCCACTTCCCCTTGATCTTGGTCGCCAGCTTTCTCGCCGGCGGGCTCTGGGGGGCGCTGGCCGGGTGGATGAGGGCCCGGTACGGCCTCAACGAGATCATCACGACCATCATGCTGAACTATGTGGCCTTCTGGCTGGTCAGCTACCTGGTCCACGGACCTCTCCTCGACAGGGCCAGCTACTACCCCTGGTCGGCCGAGGTGCCGGAATCGACGCGCTTTCCGATCCTCCACGACCCCACGGGCATTCATCTCGGCATCTTTCTGGCGGTGGCGGTGGCGGTCCTGACCTGGGTCTTCTTGTGGTTCACGGCCACGGGCTTCGCCATCCGGGCCGCGGGCTCAGGGGCCTCCACGGCCCGCTTCGCCGGTGTGAACGTCACGCGGAGTATTGTGCTGGCGATGTTCGTCGCCGGCGGGCTGGCCGGCCTGGGGGGAACCGCCGAAATCCACGGCGTTCAGTTTCGCCTGAGCGACTTCTTCTCGCCGGGATATGGTTTCACGGGGATCGCCGTGGCCCTCTTGGGGCGGACCAACCCCTTAGGCGTCGTCGTGGCGGCCCTGTTCTTCGGGATGCTCGATGCGGGTTCGGACAACATGCAACAGACTGTCGCCGTCCCTTCGGCGGTCATCCAGTTGGTGCAAGGCGTTGCCATCGTCTTTCTCGTCATGTCCTCCTCGCTGGGACTTCTGAGGAATCTGCTCCGCCGGCAGGAACTCAAATATGCTGCAGGTCATTGAGCAGCTATTTTTCTCCGCCGATTTTCTGACGGCGACGGTGCGTCTTTCGGTCGCCCTGATCTTCGTGGCCGCCGGAGAGATCTTCGCTGAGCGCTCGGGCGTGGTGAACATCGGCCTGGAGGGCATGATGCTCGTTGGGGCCTTCATGGCGGTCGTCGGTTCCTTCCTGGCGGGAACTCCCTGGGGGGGCGTTCTCATGGCCGTGCTGGGCGGCGGGCTCATCGCCTTGCTCCTGGCTTACGTCTCGATCACGCTGGCGGGCGATCAGATTGTCTGCGGGGTGGCGCTTAACATCGCCTGTCTGGGCCTGACGACTTTCCTTTCCCGAACGCTGTGGGGAGTCGGGAAGAACCCCGAGGTGCCGCAGTTCAAACCCATCGAGGTCGCAGGCCTCAGCGACCTGCGCTTCGTCGGAGAGGTCTTCTTCCACTACCCTCCTTTGACCTATATGGCCTTCGGGGTATTGCCTCTGGTCGCCTGGGTGCTCTTTCGCACCCGTTGGGGTCTCAACATCCAGGCTGTGGGCGAGCACCCGCGGTCGGCTGACAGCGTAGGGATCTCCGTTGCCGGTACCCGGTACCTGACGGTCATCCTCTCGGGAATGTTCGCAGGCCTGGGGGGGGCCTACCTTTCCATCAGCCAGCTCAACACCTTCGTCGAAGGCATGACGGGAGGGCGAGGGTTCATCGCCCTGGCGATCGTGATCGTGGCGAAGTGGTTTCCTTATCGGGCGGCCGTCGTGGCCCTGCTGTTCGGAGCGGCCGAAGCGCTGAGTCTCCGCCTGGAGGCCCTGGGGATTCCCATTCCCTCCCAGGCGTTACGCATGTTCCCTTACGCGTTCACCCTTGTCGTTTACGCCGGGCTGGTCGGCAAGACCCGTCCGCCGGCGGCCATCACGATTCCTTACCTGAAGGATTGAGGGAAGAATTCATGGCAAGAACACTGATTCGGGACATCGATTATCTGTTGACCGACACGGAGAAGGAGCCCCTTCGGGGGTGGAGCCTGGTCATCGAGGGAAAGAGCATCGAGTGGATGGGCGATCAACCGCCGAAAGAACTTAAACCCGACAGGACGATCGACGGACGGGGCCACCTCTTTCTGCCGGGTCTCATCAACGCACATCACCACTTCTTCCAGTCCCTGACCCGAAACCTCCCGCAAGCGCAGAATGCCAAGCTGTTCGACTGGATCACCGAGAACATCAAGGTGTGGCGCCACCTCGACCACGAGATGGTGGAATCGGCCGCCAGGACGGTCGCCGTTGAGCTTCTCCTCTCGGGTTGCACGACGGCCGTTGACCACTGCTACCTCCACCCCCGGCAGGCGCCCGAGATCCCTTCCCATGAGATCCGGGCAGTGCGGGATGTCGGCCTTCGCTTCCACCTGGCCCGGGGGAGCCTGTCGCCGGGATTTGGCCTCCATCCAGACATCGTCCAGGAGGATGACGCCGTCCACAAGGCGGCTCAGTCGGTCATCGAGGAGTGGCACGAACCCGAACCTCTCGGCATGACGCGCATTTGCGTCGGGCCCTGCACCCTCTTCATGGCGGGGGCAGACCTCTATCGCGAGTCCCGAAGAATGGCCGATGGTTATCCGGAGGTTCAGTGCCACACCCATGTGGCCGAAACCAAGGACGAAGAAGAGTTCTGCCTCAGCCGGTTCGGCAAGCGCCCGTTCAACCTCATGGAAGAGCTGGGTTGGATGGACGAGCGGTGTTTTCACGCGCACAGCGTCTGGCTGAACAAACGCGAGGTGAAGCGCATGGCGAAAGGGGGGGCGGGCGTGGCCCACTGCCCGGTCAGCAACATGCGGCTGAGCTCGGGGATCGCCCCGGTGGTAGACATGCTGCGCGCGGGGGTGAAGGTGGGTATCGGTGTGGACGGCAGCGCCAGCAACGACAGTTCGCACCTGTTCGCCGAGGCCCGACAAAGTCTCCTCATCCAGCGGATCCGCTACTCAGAGTCCGACATCTCGGCGCGCGACGTCCTCACCATGGCCACCAAGGGGGGCGCCGCCGTCCTGGGAAGAGAGGACATCGGCGCGCTGGCTCCGGGCAAGGCGGCCGACGTTATCGGCGTGAACCTGAACCAGATCCAGTTCGCGGGCGCGAATCATGATTACGTCGCCGCCCTCATCTTTTGCGGGGTGCCCCGGGTGGACTATTCGTTCGTCAACGGCGAGCTGCGGGTGGACAAGGGCGAGGTCGTCGGCGTGGACCTGGCGGAGGTGATCGCAAGGCAGAACGAGATGGCCCTGAAGCTGGTCCGGCAGGCCAGCGACGCCGGTGACTAGCCGCCGGCGGTCGGATGGCTGGCAAGGGAAAACGATCCTGTCGGTTCCGCTCAGGCAGGCTTTTTGGAAGCATCCCTTCTTCTTCCAGGGCACAGGGGTCACTCGGGGTATCGAACCGTGCGCCCTTCGAACATGCAAGACGCGTGGAAGATTTTGGCCCTCTGGGTGTTAGAAATTGTGGGGTGAGATTACGCTGAATGCTCGCAGGGGCCGTTTGACAGTCGAACAGCCACGCGTTACGGTTGCGGTCACGACAAAGTTCGATCAGGCCGTAATGGCGGTAGGTGTCTCTGGACGGGACAGCGAAGGGACGATCCTCCCAAGGGAATGACCCGGGGCTTGCCTGGAAGAAACCCTAGAAGATGAGGAGACTGAAGACCATGCGAAGGTTCACCGCGATTCTGGTGGTCGTTAGTGCGGCACTCTGGCTCGGCTGGGGTGAGGCAGCGGAAAGGAAAGTTGTTTATGGCCTCAATTGGGTCCCGCATGGCGGGCACGTCGCCTTTTATTCGGCGGTGGAAAGAGGCATCTATAAGGCGGAGGGCGTGGACGTGAAGGTCGTCCGGGGCTACGGAAGCGCCGACACGGCCAAGCGCACGGCCGATGGGCGCGTCGACTTCGGCCTGGCCGACACCCCCTCGGTCATCGCGGTCCGCTCCCGGGGCGGGATGGTGAAGCTGCTGGGGCTGCTGGCCGACCGGGGGTTGAACGTGATCTTCACCCTGGAAGGCTCGGGTATCCGGAAGCCGAAGGACCTATCGGGCAAGACCATCGGAGAGGCCGCGGCGGGGGCCTGCATCACGCTCTTTCCGGCCTTCGCCAAGGTCCACGGGATCAAGAACTGGAAGCACGTGGTCATGGCCCCGACCGCCAAGAACCC
>JBHIBA010000248.1:0-7083 GCA_046758845.1 Nitrospinota bacterium | reverse complement strand
ATTGCTCTGGGCGGGTACATTCGTAGCGGCGGCCCTGCGTGGCCGCCGTGGGCCCCTGCGATCGAGAGCGCGGGGGCTTGTAGGGATTGGGCGGAGCCTGCGCTGAGCGAAGCCGAAGTGTACCGGCCCGTTCTTGTTCGTTGTCCCCCCGACGCGTATCTGCTAGCATCGGAGCGAATGCGGTCCCCCCACAAAGGATTGATCCGCCAAGAGCGAGTCAAGTGGCGAAAGGCCCTCACCTTATAACGCCATAGACCACTCGGTGATGGAGGGAAGGATTCGCCCATGCAACCTCTCTCCGTCGTCGGAAAAGGGGTTCCCCGGATTGACGGACCGGCCAAGGCCACCGGGGAAATGGAATTCCTCTCCGACCTCCAATTGCCGGGGATGCTTCACGCCCGCATCCTCCGAAGCCCCCATTCCCACGCCCGCATCCTCAAGATCGACACCTCCCGCGCGAAAAGGGCCGGGGGCGTCAAGGCGGTCATCACGGCGGCGGACACGCCGAAAATCCCCTTCGGCTTCGTCACCGCCCTGGCCGATAAGCTTCCCCTCTGCGAGGACCGCGTACGTTTTGTCGGCGACGAGGTGGCGGCCGTTGCCGCCGACAGCGAGGAGGCCGCCGAAGAGGCCCTCTCCCTGATCGAGGTGGAGTTTGAGGAGCTTCCCGCCGTCTATGACCCGGGGGAGGCCATGGCGGAGGGCGCCCCCCACCTGCACGAGGGGAAGGAGCGGAACGTGGCGTGGGAGATCCACAAGAAATTTGGCGACCCCGAGAAGGGATTCGCCGAATCGGACCACGTTCTGGAAGATGCCTTCTCGACGCAGCGGGCCGCCCATTGCGCGTTGGAAAGCCGGGCTTGCATCGCCCGCTTGGAACGCACGGGAGCCGATTCCCGCCTCACGCTTTGGGCGTCCACCCAGGCCCCCCACACCCTCAAAGAAGAGGTCGCCCGGACCCTCGGGCTGGACGTGCGCCGCATCCGCGTCATCAAGCCGGCAACGGGCGGTGCGTTCGGGAACCGGATGGTGATGGAGATGGGCGCCCCGATCGCCGCCATCTTGGCCCGAGAGACCGCGCGGCCCGTGAAGCTGGCCAACACCCGGACGGACGAGTTTGAGGTCTCCCGGACGCGTTATCCCTATCACATCGAACTCAAGACGGGCTTCCGCTCCGACGGACGCCTCGTGGCCCGGTCTATTCGCATCCTCGTGGACAGCGGGGCGTACGCCGACAAGGGCGGCGCCACGCTCAGCTTCTCGGGCTCCATGTTCGCCGTCCTCTATAACGTGCCTCACATCCAGTACGACGGTTACATCGTCTACACCAACCGGCAGCCCGGAACGGCCTTCCGGGGTTTCGGCAACCCGCAGATCACCTTCGCCGCCGAGAGCCAGATGGACCGGATCGCCGGGTTTCTGAAGATGGACCCCCTGGAGCTGCGCCGGATCAACGCCAACAGAGCGGGCGAGACGAGCGCCTCCGGAGTGAGGCTCTCCGAGTGTAGCTTAGAGACCTGTCTGGATCAGGTCGCCGAGGCGGCCGGATGGGCGGCGCACCGGGCCCGCCGCGCAGGCAGCCGGCAGGAAGGCGGTCGGTTCCGGCGCGGCATGGGGCTGGCGGTGATGATCCACTCGGGGGGCGGCTCCCGCTACTACGGCTACAACTCGGCCGGGAGCTTTATCAACGTCAGCCGGGACGGACAGGTCATCCTCACGACGCCGGCCAACGACACCGGCCAGGGGGCCCTCACGGTGATGGCCCAGGTGGCCGCGGAGGAACTGGGCGTGCGGATGGAGGACATCCGCGTCGTGTCGGACGACACGGACATTGTCCCTTACGATCTGGGCAACTTCGGGAGCCGGACCACCTGGGTTTGCGGCCAGGCGGCGCGAGCGGCCGCGGCGCAGGCCCGCCGGCAGGTATTGAGTGCGGTCGCTGAGGCCTGGGAGGTCTCCCCGGAAGACTTAGAAGCCGCCGATTCGGAGATCCGCGTCGCCGGACATCCCGAGAGGAGCATGACCTTTCGGGAGGCGGCTTCGCTGATTTACGACAAGCGGGGGGCTCCGGTCACGGCCGAGGGCCGGTTCGAGGACGCTGTGGCGGCGGGTCACGTGGACTGGAGCAACCAGATTCCCAATTACTCCACCGGCTGCCATCTCGTGGAGGTGGAGGTGGACGAGGAAACGGGAAAGGTGGAGATTCTCCGGTTCTTCGCGGCCCACGACGTCGGCCGGGCGGTGAACCGACGCGGAGCCGAGGGGCAGGTGGAAGGGGCCGTCGGCCAGGGGATCGGGTACGCCCTCTTCGAGGAACTGGCCCAGGACAGGGGGGTGGCGGTCAACCCCTCTTTCATCGACTACAAGATCCCCTGCGCCCTGGACGTGCCTGTGCCCGATACTTTCTTGGTGGAAGACGCCGATTCGCAGGGGCCGCTCTACGGCGCCAAGGGCGTTGGGGAGCCGGGTCTGGTTCCCACCGCCGCGGCCGTGGCCAACGCCATCGCCGACGCGACGGGCGTGAGGCTCTATGAGCTGCCCATGAACCCGGAGCGGGTCTACAAGGCTCTAAAAGAATGGGGTAGGCGAAGAGAGCTTCAAAAAGTGGGCAAGCAATCGTGACGGATTCGGGAGGTCGTTTCCTGCTCTGCTTGGGGGCGCACAGATTCATCGCCGCCCGAAGTCTCGGCGGTGCTGAAATCCTTTGACGGCCTCGACAAGATCGGCGGGGGGACCGAGATCTGGTCAGACATCAAGATTGTCAGAGCTACGGTTGAACCCGCCGGACGACGAATCATTTCAGGAATTGAGAATATTCTCAATCGTTTCTGAAACCGGCTTGGTAAAATCGTTGTCCGTCCAGTATTGAGTGTGTGAAAGCGGGTTCCAGGAGGATAATATTCCGCCGACGTTAATTTCAATATCCTGCACCATTTTGTATCCTGGACCCAGCGGTCTTATTGGATAGCCAAGGATGTCATCGGCGTCAAAGAAATTCAGCCATTTGACCGCCTTTTTCACTTGATCCTCGTTTGCATTTGGGAAGTACGTCGCGATTCGGGGCGGGGGAAAAGTGAAGTTCTCTCGTTTCCGGTACGCCAGGGCGAATAGAGGAATCGTACTTCCAAAGGTGATGAATCCAGCCATCGATTCCATTCTCTCAAAAGGAGTTTTGTTGAACTTGACGGGCTTCTTACGCTTCTGTCTGTCCCAGATGTAATTTGACATCATAGTGCTTCCCAGAGAGTGGGCGATCACGATCAGGGGCTTATCTTCATTGCCGAGTTTTTCACGCAATGCCACCAAGCTTTGGTGGATCGCTCGGTGAAATTTATCGTAATAACTGATCCGTTCTCCCGATTGGGATGGGACCCGCTGGTAGGCAATGGCATCCCCCAGGTTGCTGACAACAAATTGTCGTAATTTCGTAAAACTCATTCGAGAATCCTTGGAAAGATCTTTCCAAAGCCCATTTTGGGCGTCCTGTATTTCTTTCGCCCAATGCGCACTTTCCCAGGCGACTTCGCTGTCGTCTCTGTCAATGGCGTTTCCAAAAATGCGGCCGTGCAACTCTTCAATCATAGGCTCCGCGAAATCTGGCCCTTGATTTCCCATACCGTGAATCACGAGAATACCGAGCTTCTTGGCCATGGATCCCTCCTCCGGCTCTGGCACGTGACCGTACGCGAAGGTGAGCCGCTGATTTTGGACCTCGACCGCGCACGACGTGGCCCAGGCGGACCACACAACATTTCCGCCTGTATTCCTCTGGGTAACCTTGTTACGTATACTGGGTGTCTTATCGGAAGGCAATGAAATGCCAGATTCGAGCGTGCGTGATTCTGCCTCACCAAGGAGATTCGCGATGAGCGTGACTATCAAAGGAAGGGTGGCGCTGATCACCGGAGCCAGCCGGGGGCTCGGTCGGGCGACGGCGGAGCGGTTTGCCAAAGAAGGCGCAAAGGTCATCCTGACGGGACGGGGAGAGGAAGCGCTGAGGGAGGCCGCAGCGGCCGTCAAAAAGCTCGCCGCCCGCGAAAATGACGTCCTGGCCGTCCCCTGCGACGTGACCGACGAGGCCCACGTTAAGGCTCTTTTCCAGAAAGCATTCGACGCCCTCGGACGCGTGGACGTCCTGGTGAACAACGTGGGGTATTGGCTCATGAAGCCGCTCCACGAGACGACGCTTGGGGAATGGAGCCAGGTCCTGAACACCAAGACTCGGGCCGCCTTCCTCTGCAGTCGCGAGGCCCTTCCGGGGATGCTGGAGCGGGGCGAGGGGCACATCGTCAACGTCGCCTCCGGGGGCGCGAGGAACGGCGCGGCCAACTTCGCCGCTTTCTGCGCGTCGGAGTTCGGCCTGCTCGGCTTCACCCAATCGCTGGCCGAGGAGGTCCGCGGGCGCGGCGTCCACGTGTCCTGTCTCATGCCCATGGGATCCATCGAGTCGCCCAAGACCGTCTCGCGCATCACCGGCGGCGACCCCTCCACGTGGCTCGACCACGATGGCTTGGTGGACGGCATCCTGCTCATGGCGACCCAGGGTCCGCGCGCCCTGACCACAGAGCTCATCGTCACGCCGCCCAGCCCGAATTACGGCTGATCCCCTTGTGGGGTTATCCTGCTCCGGGTGGAGACCCGGTGGGCGCCCGGCGCCGGACGGCTAATTCCGATTTTTCCTTCCCTGGGATGAAGGCGGTTTTCACCGCGAAAGGACCATGACTCGAAAGATACGGCGATGCGTTGCAGTCCTCGGCTTCCCGGTCGTCCTGATCGTGGCGAGCTGCGTCATCCCCCTCAGCCCTTTGGGCGCCCAAGGGATCGGGGAACTTGTTCGGCTCCCCGAAGGCTTCCGGATCGAGATTTTTGCGGACGGCCTCACAGAAAGGGCGAGGTTCATGGCGTTTGACGGCGGGGGGAACCTTTACGTCACGCTGGCCGGCTCCGGGCGGGTGGCCGTCCTGCCCGACCGAGACCGAAACGGCCGGGCCGACACCGTCATCCCCTTCGCCACGGGTCTCAGCCGGCCGCACGGCATTGACGTCCGGGACGGATGGGTCTACGTGGGCGAGACCCACCGGGTCGTCCGGCTTCGGGACCTGGACGGCGATCTCAAGGCCGACGTGAGGGAAAAGGTCGTGCAGGGTCTTCCCACCGGCGGCCATTGGACCCGCACCGTCCGCTTCGGCCCCGAGGGCAAGTTGTACGTCTCCATCGGATCAAGCTGCAACGTCTGTGTGGAAAAGGACCGCCGCCGGGCCGCCATCGTGCGTTATGAGCCGGACGGACTCGGAGAAAAGATCTTCGCTGAGGGATTGCGCAACTCGGTGGGGCTCGCCTGGCGCCCCGAGACGGGGGAGATGTGGGCGGTGGACAACGGAAGGGACTGGTTGGGAGACAACCTGCCCCCTGAAGAGATCAACGTCGTCCGCGAAGGACGCCATTACGGCTGGCCGTACTGTTACGGAAACCGGACTCCCGACGCCAAGTACAACAGGAGGGCATTTTGCGCCCAAAAGACCGAGCCCCCCGCTTTCGAGATGCAGGCGCACTCGGCGCCTTTGGGGCTGACGTTCTACACCGGCGCGATGTTCCCACCTGAGTACCGGGGGGATCTCTTCATCGCCTTTCACGGCTCGTGGAACCGGACCGTCCCCACGGGGTACAAGGTCGTCCGGGTCAGAATCAGGGACGGCAAACCGGCGGGGATTGAAGACTTCGCGGCCGGGTGGCTTGCGGGTTTCAGGGTCCACGGCCGCCCTACGGACGTGATTGTCGGGCCGGACGGCGCGCTCTTCGTCTCTGACGACAAGGCGGACCGGATCTACCGGATCTCCTATGGTTCGCGCTGAGAAGCCCCGCGAAGCCCCCTCCGGGCCTGCTCCCGAAGATCGGCGGAGCGTCGGCCGCCTCTGGAAATCCCTGCTCACCTGGTACGGCCGGGAGAAACGGGACCTCCCCTGGCGCCGCTCCCGCGACCCCTATCACATCTGGGTTTCGGAGGTCATGCTTCATCAAACCCGTGTGGAGACCGTCCTCCCGTACTACGAGGCGTTTCTCAAGCGGTTCCCCGACGTGCCGGCCCTCGCGCTCGCGCGTCTGGGAAGCGTCCTTAGGGCCTGGGAGGGCCTGGGCTACTACGCCCGGGTGCGAAACCTCCACCGGGCGGCGCGGATCGTGGAGCGCGATTACGGTGGACGCCTCCCGGAGGATCCCGCGGCCCTCTCGCGCCTTCCCGGGATCGGCCCTTATACCGTCGGCGCGATCCTGAGTATTGCGTACGGGGCTCGCCTGCCCGCCCTGGACGGAAACGTCCGGCGCGTGCTTTCTCGGCTGTTCGGCGTAGATTCCGATCCGGCCGATCCTTCCACCCGGCGCCGGCTTGAAGGTCTCGCCGGGAGGTTCGTCTCCCATGGCCGTCCCCCCCGGCCGGGCGACGTGAACCAGGCCCTGATGGACCTGGGAGCGAGGGTCTGCATCCCCCGAAAACCCAGGTGCCTGCTTTGTCCGTTTCGCGCGCACTGTATCGCCCGGCTCTCAGGAAGGGTCAACGGCATCTCCGGAGCCCTCCTCAAACCCAATCCCAAGGCGGTGGCGTTCTCATGCCTTCTGGCGCGCGGAGGCGGAGGAAGGGTTCTGTTGGCTCAAAATCCGGCGGAGGGCCTCTTCGGCGGTCTCTGGGAGCTTCCGGGCGGGGAATGCGATCCCGGGAAATCGCCCGCGGACGCTCTTCCCCGGCTCCTGCTGGATCGGGCGGGCCTTCGGGTGGATGGGGCTGAGTTAGCGGGGACATTCACGGCGACGCTGACCCACCGGCGCATCACGTATCACGTCTATGAGGGCGGCAGAGTCCGCTCCGCCGGGAAACCGGGAGCCTATGTTCAAATCCGTTGGGTGAGGCCGCAAGACCTTGAGCGCCTTCCGGTCTCCAAGGCCCAGCGGAAAATCCTCAGGGCGCTCCTTGAAAAGCACCCTGGTTCACCAGGGGGGCCTTTTTGAAAGCCCCCCCCCTGGACCCCCCGGAAACCTTTTTATTCGCGATAGATTGCGGCCCTGCAGGGCCGCAATCTATCGCCTAAAACT
>JBHIBA010000247.1:0-7088 GCA_046758845.1 Nitrospinota bacterium | reverse complement strand
GGTTCATGGTGGTCTGCCAGAGCTGCTCTGGGTTCATCTCGCCGAGGCCCTTGTAGCGCTGGATGGCCATGCCCTTCTTCGCTAGCCCGAGCGCCGCCTCGTACAGCTCTGCCCAAGAAGAGGCCTCGGCCTGCTCTCCGTCAGCCTCGATCCGGAATGGCGGCTTGCCCAAGCCCTTGAGGGCTTCTGTCGCCGCCTGTAACTCGCGATATTCGACCGACCCCACCAGTCCTTCGTCGATGACACAACGCGCCCGGGGGCCCCCATTGCCCAGCATCATCACGAGGCGATAGGCCTCTTCGTCCTCGTCCCACTCTATCTCCCCCTCCAGGCCCCCTTTCTGGTCGCCCTGCGCCTGCAGGGCCTTGAGTAGGCGTTCGCGCAGTCGCGCCACCTTCGTCTTATCCTTGAGTCCACCCCGTAACGTTCCCCCGACGTAGATCAGGGCTTCGATGACATCTGGATTTCGCCCCCGCCGCTCCAGGACACGCCGACATTGCTGCCAGGCGGTCATCTTTCGCAGGAGACCGACCAGCTGCTGTCCCCTCCAGACCGCTCCTTCCGCACCGGCCTGAACCTTGAGCACCTCGGCCGCCGTTTCGAGCAGGAACTCCTCCAGGGCCCGATTATCCTTCAGGTACCTCTCGGTCTTGCCCCGTTTCACCTTGTAGAGGGGAGGCTGGGCGATGTAAAGGTGTCCATCATCCACCACCTGCCTGAGGTGCCGGAAGAAAAAGGTGAGGAGGAGCGTTCGGATGTGCTCTCCGTCCACATCTGCATCGGTCATGATGATGACCCGATGATACCGGAGCCTGCTGATGTCGAACTCGGGCTCGATCCCTGCCCCCATGGCCGAGATCAGCACCCGAATCTCAGCCGAGGAGAGCATTTTGTCGATCCGGGCTCGCTCCGTGTTCAGAATCTTGCCCCTGAGGGGCAGGATGGCCTGGAACCTCCGGTCCCGGCCCTGCTTGGCCGAGCCCCCCGCTGAATCTCCCTCCACGAGAAAAAGCTCGCTCAGGGCGGGGTCCTTCTCGGCGCAGTCTGCGAGCTTCCCTGGCAGATCGTCGTCACCGAGGGGCCCCTTTCGTCGGGCCAGCTCTTTCGCCTTGCGCGCCGCCTCCCTGGCTCGAGCCGCCTCGGCTGCTTTATCCACGATACGGCGGCCGATCCCAGGGTTTTCCTCCAGGAACTCACCGAGTCTGTCGTTGATGATCGTCTCCACCAGGCCCTTCATGTCCGGATTGTTCAGGCGCCCCTTCGTCTGTCCCTCAAACTGGGGGTTCGGAAGCTTGACGCTGATCACGGCGGTGAGCCCCTCCCGGATGTCATCGCCCGTGAGGCTGGCCTTGAGGTTTTTGAGAAGGTCCCGGCCCGCGGCATAGCTGTTGATCGTCCGCGTCAACGCCGACCGGAAGCCGATCAGGTGAGTGCCTCCATCGTGCGTATTGATATTGTTCGCAAAAGAAAAGACCGTCTCGGCGTAGCCATTGTTATACTGGATGGCGACTTCGACAATCGTTCCATTTCTCGTCTCGTCAATGTAAATCGGCTTGGGATGAAGGACCGTTTTGTTCTCGTTCAGCAGGTCGACAAACGACTTGATCCCCCCGGTATAGTAAAATTCCCGGGTCTCGTCGGCCCGCTCGTCGACCAGATTGATCCGAAGCCCCTTGTTCAAGAAGGCGAGCTCTCGCAGCCGGTTGCTCAACGTGTCCAGGCTGAAGACCCGGTCCTCAAAGATTTCCCCGTCCGGAAGAAAGGCAATCCGGGTCCCGCCCTTCCGGGCCTTGCCAATTTGCTCGATCTCTCCCGTCGGCTTGCCTCGCTCGTACCGTTGTAGATAACGTTTTCCCTCGCGCCAGATCTCCACCTCGAGCCACTCGGAGAGGGCATTCACCACCGAAACGCCCACGCCGTGCAGGCCGCCCGCGACCTTGTACGCGGAGCTGTCGAATTTCCCGCCGGCGTGTAGAGTGGTCAGCACCACCTCAACGGCGGGCCGACCGGTTGGCTCGTGGAAATCGACGGGGATCCCGCGGCCGTTGTCCACCACCGTGACGCTATTATCCAGGTGAATGGTAACCGCGATCCGATCACAGAAGCCTGCCATCGCCTCATCGACGCTGTTGTCCACCACCTCGACCACGAGATGGTGCAGTCCCGCCGGTCCCGTGCCGCCGATGTACATCGCGGGGCGCTTGCGGACGGCCTCAAGCCCTTCGAGGACCCTGATCTGCTCCGCACCGTAGCTGGCAGCTTTTTCAGGTTCCTGTTGCCTTTCTGCCATGTCCTACACCGCTCCTTTACTTGTCGGTTCGGGCTTTGCGCCGGGCCTCACAAAAAAAATCCCCCCGCGCCCCCTTCAGTGGCCTCCGGGATAGGTAGCCGCGGAAGGACAAATAGGTTAAATCCGCATCGGCATAATGACGCAGCTAAACTCCTCCCCCTTGGCCGGTTCGAATAGGGCGGGCGACAATGGGTCATGAACGCGCATTGAAATCTCGGCTCCTTCTACCGCGCCCAAAAAATCCAGAACGTACTTTGCATTAAAGCCGACGGTGACCTCCGGGCCCTGGTAGTCCATCGAGAGCTCTTCCCTTGCCTCACCGAGATCGACGTTTGTGCAGGAGATGAGCAGCCGCCCACCCCTGAGATCCAACACGGTCGGCGTCGCTCGGTCCCCGGCAATAGTGGAAGTGCGGCGAAGCGCTCCCAGGAAATCTTCGCGGCGAAGGACGGCTCCTGGGCCGCTGGGAGATGGCAGGACTTGTTCGTAGTTAGGGTATTGCCCTTCGATCAGCCGGCTTATTAGGCGACTCTGGGGTAGGAGAAAGCCCATCTGGTGACCGAGGGGGACTAATCGGACCTCTCCCGAGTCGTCCTTGAGCATCTTCCCCAGCTCCACAAGAGCCTTCCGTGGGATGATCGCCTCCAGCATGTCTTGACCCTTTGCTGAGTCAAAGGAGGTCCTGACCACTGAGAGGCGATGACCATCGGTGGCCACAATTCGAAGATCGCTTTCTGTAATCTGTAGTAGGGCTCCGGTTAGGGTTGGTCGAGTCTGGTCTGTCGATACAGCAAAGAGGACCTTGGGGATCATTGCTCGGAGTGTTTCTGTCCTCACCGTGATTCCGGTTCCCTCGGCGATATCGGGAAAGGCGGGGAATTCCTCAGCCGCGGCCCCCTTCAGGCGGAAAACCGATTTCGCGCAGAGGATCTCGACGTTCTGTGGTTCTCGCCAACGCAGATCAACCGAACTGTCAGGGAGTTCCCGCGCGATTTCGTAAAGTTTTTTGCCAGAAACGGCAACTTTCCCTTCATCTTTGACATCCCCCTCGAGGGTAGTCTGTATACTTACATCGAGATCGGTTCCTGAAATGGTGATTCCATTCCCCTTTGCTTCGAGGAGGAGGTGAGAGAGGATCGGAAGCGTCCTTTTTGCCTCGATCACCCCTTGAATCTGGCCTAGGGTGTTTAGGAACGGCCCTCGAAGCACTTGGATGTGCATGCCTTCCTCCCCCCAAATTTTAGTCAGTCAACTTACTATAATCTATAATAAGGAAAATTTAAATAAGTCGTTGTAGAAGGTCTTGTGGAAAAGCGGAAATCGAAAGAAAATCGAGAGTCTGTCTTGGGAGAGAAAGAGGGATAGGTTGGGGATTTGATCGGAACGAGTCTGCAGCCGCCCATATCCCTCATCTGGTCCACACTCTTCCCCGGTCCGTTTCCCTGGTTATCAACGTCCCCTCTTTTGTTGATGCCCGGTTCTCCGCGGCCGGGCATGACGACAGCGCCCAACACCGCGCTGTGCCTGGCTGGATCAGTTTCCACACGCATCAGGCCGCGCCCCGCGTGCATTCACCGCCCTAACCCTGATTAGATGCCCGTGAGGGCGGCGTTGGAGTTACACACAACATTTTCCACACCTGTGGAAAACTAAAAACCATTTAAAATCAAGCATTTAAAAGGGTGGGGGCTCACCGGAGCAGCGTTGAACCCGGCTCGAGAGCGGACTAGCAGGGCCCACTAGAAATTGTAGCAGCTCAAGCGGGCGACCACAACTAGTTTTTGTCCCCAATCGCGAGAAGCGCGAATTGACAATTGACATTTCGCGTCGAGGAGCATAGCATTAAGTGTTTTCGCTGGGTCGGCATCCCTGGGCAGGGAGGAACGAGTGAAGCGCACGTATCAGCCGAGGCGCGCCAAACGAAAGCGGACCCACGGGTTTCGGCAGCGGATGAAGACGAAGGCAGGTCGTCGCGTCCTGAAGCGCCGGCGCGCAAAGGGGAGAGCGCGCCTGACCGTTTAGCGGGCGCATGCATGACGTGGTCGAGGCCGCAAGTGAGGCAGCGCTTTTCGGGGGCCGATCGTATCCGGGGGAGGACCGAGTTCCAGGAGGTCTTCCGACGCGGGGAAAAAGTTTCCTGGAAAGGATTCAGCCTCTTCATTCGTCGTGTCCCCGGAACGAACCGACGTCTGGGCCTGGCTGTCAGCAGCCGCGTTGGCGGGGCGGTGGCCCGGAATCGCATGAAGCGACGGCTGCGAGAGTGCTTCCGGCTCAACAGGGACCGCATGCCGCAAGGGCTTGACCTGGTAGTGGTGGCGCACCGAGACCTCTCTGAAGTGGACCACAAGACCTTTCAGGCGATTGTGGGGGACCTCTTCAGGCGGGCCGGGATCATCCGGCATCTTCCCCCTCAGCATGCAAAAGAACTCGTTTACACCCACAACTAAGATAGCCCTGAAGTGCGTTACGCTCTATAGGCGCTATGTCTCTCCGCTCTTCCCCCCTGCTTGCCGATTTGTCCCCACCTGTTCAGCGTATGCTGAGGATGCGATAGCGAGATACGGCCCGGCGCGAGGCTTCATCCTGGTGCTGTGGAGGGTGATGAAGTGTCACCCCTTACACCCCGGGGGGATTGACCCGGTGCGCTAAGAGAACTTCATTTGGTTGGAGATTCGCCGGAGGAACGAATGGACCAATTGCCGGGTCCTGGCGGAGAAAACTTGGAGCGGAGGGCCATTCTGGCGACCGTTCTGGCCCTTATCGTTCTCCTGGGATATTACAACTTCTTCATGCCGGCCCCCCCTCCGCCACCCGCGGAGCCGGAGAAGACAAAGACAGGGGTCGCCGAGGAGGTGAAGCCTCCGGTTTCTGCCACGGAACCGGAGCCCCAAGTAAAGATCCAGCCGTTCAGCGGGCCGCTCACGCGGGCAGAACGTGAAGAGGAGGTCGTCCTGGAGACCGATCTGCTCAGTGTGACCCTGAGCAATCGAGGGGGAGGGGTTCAGAGCTGGAAGCTCAAGCGCTATGAGGAGACGGCCGGATTCGTCGATCTGGTTGGTGCCGTCCCCGAAGAGGGGGCTCCGCTCCCCTTGGCCACCTCGATCCAGGGGGGAGAGGGGGCCAAGGGGCTTTATCGAATCGTGGAAAGGCCCAGGGCCAGCGCCAGAGAGCCTCAGCGGGTCGTGATGGAGTTTCAGGAGGCGAGCGGGATTGTGCTGGAGAAGACGGTGATTCTTTATCCGGGTCGCTACCTGGCCGACGTCCGGATTCGATTGAAGAATCTCGGGCATGCGACCACACAAAGCCCCCTACGCCTCCAGTGGGGCCCCGGCTTTCGTCTCGGAACGAACAACAAGGCGGCCACGGCGGCCTCCCCGGCCGCGTGGATTGATGGGAAACTTGTCAATCCCAAAGCGGAGGAGGCGGACCAGGAGCTCACTCAATCAGGAACGGTCGGCTGGATGGCCCTTCAGGACCTTTACTTCGCAGCAGCGCTGATCCCGGGCGAGGCAGATTCTTCGAGTTTCGTGGCGAAGGATGCTGAGGGCAGGCCGCTGGTGGGTCTCCTCTACCCCCCGATGAAAATCGCCCCCGGGGCGGAGAAGAAGGTAGAGATGCAACTCTACGCCGGGCCCAAGGAGATCACGAGACTCCGCGCGGCAGGCCACAACCTCCGGGAGCTCGTGTACCTCGGCTGGTTCGATTTTCTGGCCAGGCCGGCCCTGTATTTTCTCCAGTTCCTTTACGGATTCATCGGCAACTACGGCGTCGCGATCATCGTTATCACCGTCCTGCAGAAGGTGGTCTTCTATCCCCTCACGCAGAAAAGCCACAAGTCGATGCAGGCGATGCAGACGCTACAGCCGAAGATCCAGGCCCTCAAGGAGCGACACAAGAACAATCCCCAGAAGGTAAACCAGGAAACGATGGACCTGTACAAAAAGCACGGGGTGAACCCCTTTGGAGGTTGCCTCCCCATGCTGATCCAGATTCCGATCTTCATCGCCCTGTATCGTGCCCTAGGCAGCTCGGTCGATCTATGGCACGCCCCCTTCGCGCTGTGGATTACGGACCTGTCAGCGCCCGATACCCTTTTCACGATCCCCTTCGGGGAGGGTGCGTTTGCAGTCCGTGCCTTGGCCCTGATCATGGGCATCAGCATGTTCATCCAACAGAAGATGAGTCCGACAGGCGGGGATCCCCGCCAGGCCAAGATGATGCTCTACATGATGCCGATCATGTTTACCTTCATATTCTGGAGCATGCCGTCGGGGCTGGTCCTCTATTGGCTCGTGAACAACGTCCTCCAAATCGGACACCAATACCACATGAACCGGGGGCTCAAGCTGTTGCCGGTGACAGGAAAGACAGAATGAGCGCGGAGCAAGCGGACCCTTTTCAGGATACGATTGCCGCGATCGCTACACCGCCGGGGGAAGGGGGAATCGGGATTGTCCGCCTGAGCGGACCCCGGGCCCTCGAGGTGGCCTCCCGGGTTTTCTCCCCTTATTCGGGAGCCGACCCACGCGAGTTCACCAGCCACACCGTGCACTTAGGCCATGTGGTGGACCCGAGCACGGAGGGCCCGGTGGACGAAGCCTACCTGGTGCTCATGCGGGCCCCGAGGTCTTTCACTGGCGAGGAAATCGTTGAACTGCATGGCCATGGGGGGCGGGTCTCCCTTCAGGCCATCCTGAATGTTGTCATTCACCACGGCGCGAGGCCCGCGGCGCCCGGTGAGTTTACGCGCCGGGCCTTCTTGAACGGCCGAATCGACCTGGCTCAGGCCGAGGCGGTG
>JBHIBA010000246.1:0-7110 GCA_046758845.1 Nitrospinota bacterium | reverse complement strand
AAACCCAATGGGGTTCTCACAAAATTATGCGGTATTAATTAAGTCGTTGTGTTTACTACGGTTTCCAGACGAGGTGGGCTGGCTGGGCGTCCTCCATACGGCCCGCTACACCCGCCGTAACGGCGGGATCCAGGATAACGAACTGGTGCGCACGCCGTTCGGTCGGCCTGACGATCCTCGATGGGTCCCTTCCGATCATCACCTCGTATGGTGGCGGAAGGCTGCGGGGACCGGCGAAGAACTGCCCGTAGGCGGTGACTCTCTCGTGGGTGCGGACGACGGCGAGGATGTGCATCCAGTGGGTAGGCCGCTGTCCGCGCCGGAAGTTTTCGACGAACTGGTCGGCCCGCTGGCGGACGAATCTGTCGGCATCGCCGCCGTTCCAGATGAAGTCTCTGATGGGTGCGAACTCCGGTTCCAGACCAGTCACGTCGGGGAACATCTTCAGGGTGTAATGGAAGGCGATCTTCGCGACCGCCCGAAAGTGCGCCTCGGTGACCCTTACCGTGACAACGACCTGGATGGGCTGAGGAGTGAAGTGACTCGTGACCCACACTCCCGGCGGCTGCCCGCCGACGGCTCGTACCAAGTCGCTAACCCACGGTATCTCGTCTTCAGCGGCGAAGGCGTGGATTGGTGTTGCGTTTCGCAAGCCTCGCTCGTCCAGGTGCTGCCAAAGGGACTCGGGATTACCCCTCATCCGGTCGAGGACGGGGATCGGGTGGATGCCGGCAAGGCCTCCGTCGAACATGATCTGCCGAAGCGGGTAGACGTTCTCCGTGCCCGGCTCGACTTCCAAGAGGATATCAAACTCGAAGCCGGGAACGCGCCCCATCGCGACGAGCGGTGGCGCACCGGCCGCCCGGCGATAGAACGGGGAAGGCGGTAGCCCTCCTCGGCCCTCGATACCGAGCACCCACCTGAAGAAGGCAATGGGACCGGCCCGGAGAAACTGCGTCTCCGTCTGATTACCAATGTAGTGGTTGCAGGCGCGGCACACCCTATCCTGAAGCGGTTCGTATCCCTCGAAGGTCCCAAGCGCGGCAGGGAGGTAATGCTCTGGCGACATCGCGCCGTGCGGGCCGGGGTAAATGCAGGTTGCCATGCGGATCGCCTACGCGGTGCTCCCGCCTCCTTCGCTACGAACGCGCTTAGCGTACTCTTCGTCGATCTCGCGTGCCATCTGGCGAAGCCTCTCAATTCTATTATCAACGAAGAACGCGCAGATGTAGGCGAGGCGCTCGTTCAGCCCGGGCGGTGCGCCGGTCTTGATGGCCTCGAAGAAGGTGTCGATCTCACTGAGTGGGTACAGTATCACCTCGATGTACTCGTTCAGGTGATATGCCTCCGCCAGTCCCCGACGCGTGAGGGCGTCCCGAAGGCGTTCAAGCGCCTCCCGCATCGTCTTGACGCTAACCTGGCCGAGAGCGGTTCCCACCTCAGTCGTCTTGCCGGCTGTCGCCTCAGCGATCTTTTGAAAGTGGTAGGAGAGACTTGGTGGAAGTAGGTCCTGGAGCCTCTCTCCCCGGAACTGCTCTCGGTGGCGATCTTCTTCGGTCTCCAAGGCTGTAATCACCCTCCTGAGGATGTCGGCCACATCATGCCGCTGCTCCGCGATCAGATCAGGGATTCTCACCTCTTCCCAATGTGTCGAACCATCAGGCCGGTCGGACAAAAGCATGAACCCGCTCTTGCGCAGAGTCACCCGGGTGATGAAGTGGTAGGAGTGCCCCCCCTTTGTCTTCTTCGTGGTAGGATGGCCAATGCTCGCACTCCGGATATCTCGAATTCGCGAGAGGCGCGGGTACTTCTCGTGTGCGATCTTGATGCCAAGCGCCCTGAGCAAATCACCGACGGCGTTCTGTTGAACGTACAGAACTTGAAGGACACCGTACACGATGACATACAGCGCCCCTTCCTTGGAAGGGAACCGCTCCGCGAGGTATGAGTCCAACGCGAGATCAGTGTCGCCGATGGCGTCGAGCGAACTACAGAGTTTGAGCCAAACGTCACGATCTTCGATGAGAAGGAACTGCTTACGCGGCGCGTTGATGAGATCGCGAATCCTCGCGGTGTAGTCATAAATCGTCATCATCCGCGACCATCAGGGATTCCGAACGGCGAGCAGCGCCGAGAGTGTGGACAGCATCAGAGGACATCACGCTGGGGTCAGACTTTTATATGTTGGCATTCTATCACACCGGCGTGGGGACGAGGCGGCGCTGGACAGGATGGACGGCGAGAGCGAGCTGCTCAAGCACGGTGAGACCCAACAGGACGGCATCCCCCGATTCTCCCAGGACGACACGACAAAGACCCAATTCCCCCTTTCATAGACGCCGTCGCTTGAACACTAGAAGCCTGCCTGCTCGCTGTCAATAAAAAAGCCCGCCAGATCGCCTGGCGGGCTTTTCTTCTCCCGGCAACGTCCTACTCTCCCACCCCGTTGCCAGCGCAGCCGCGCACCCACCCCAGGTGGGTCGGGCGCTGGAGGGCTTCACTTCCG
Source organism: Nitrospinota bacterium (assembly GCA_046758845.1). Taxonomy (GTDB): domain Bacteria; phylum UBA8248; class UBA8248; order JACPRG01; genus JBHIBA01. Next base: position 4,604 of record JBHIBA010000246.1, on the reverse strand, counting down.
TGTGCTGACCTTCTCTCCACTATGCCCGCCTGACCGCGCTGCCCGGACCCAGCGCCCCGCCGCGCTCCATCGCGCCGAGGCCGCATCCACGCTCGTAGCGCGTTCCACCGGCGGGGCCGGACCATCCCTTCGCAGGCGTCTGCCCCCATCCGCCGCCAGCTTCTCCTTGACAGGCCCTCCATCCGCTCCGTACCTTTGGGTCCCGTACTTTGGGGGGGACGGAGGTCTTCGGTGCCCTGGCCGCCATTCAGCTTCGCGGGCTACGTGCTGGTCGATGCACCCAGGCCTACAGCGGCTCAGACGAGCTCGATCCTCGCGGCGTGCCCGGCGGCCGACGCCAGTGCGGCGTCCCGGGTGACAAGAGGCGCGCCGAGGGCTTCGGCCAGTCGAGGTACGCTGCATCGTAGGCGGTGACGTTATGCCGCAACTCCCAGATCCGGGGCAGAAAGAGGTCGTGGGGATAGCGGGTGACTGGGAAGTCGGCGAGGTCCTCGAGGGCCTGCAAGCCTCGGGCGTGTTCGAGGTCTCCCGACGCCGCGTAGCGGCGCAGGACCTGAACGACCTCGAGGTCGAGGAGGTGCGGGGCGTGGAGCGTCTCCCCGGGCGCGAAGAGGCGCTGGCCCAGCCGGGCCGCCGCGGAGATATTGAGCAGCACCTCGAGGACCGCCGAAGCGTCCACCACGATCACCGGCGATCTCGCTCGGCTCTGACGGCCTTCGCAGGGGGAATCCGAGGGATGACCGGTTTGCGTTGGCCGAGCCGCTGCCTCAGCTCCGCCAGCGTGGGCCGTTCCGCGACGCGCTGGATCTCCCTCAGCAGGTAGTCGGAAAGAGACAGGCCTTCGAGGGCGGCCCTTGCCTTGAGCTTACGGTGCAGCTCGTCTGGGACATATCGGAGCTGGATCATCTTAGCCATGTGTATAGCATATCTACATGTGGCTGACATGTCAAGAGGGTAAGCGTTTACTTGGAGGGGTGATTCACGTCACACACGAACGCTCGGGTCCCTCTGTAGCACCGAGGGCGTAGCGACCCGCGAGGATGGCCGGTGGCACTACGTCTGCCTCAGTCGCGGGCCCCGAACACACGAACGCCCGGGTGAGGGAACCCGGACGTCTGGATCTTACCCCGGCAGCGCCCACCTCTCCCACCCCGTCCCCAGGGCAGTCGGGCACCCACCGCTACTTCCCTGAATAGGCTCCACGCTGAGATGACGACAGACTGAGACATTCGCAGGGTTTGTCGAGGAGAGCAGGCTTGACAAGGTCTCTGTAAGTGACGGATATTACTTCCGATTTTGCATTCAACGGATGGGAGAGCCTCGCGAGGGAGACCTCATGAATTGCGGGCAGTAGACTTATAAGTCGTTCCGGCCTCGCCCTGCTTCTGCTACAATGGCCCGAAGGTGTACTTCGAGATCGTCGGGGAGATTACCCAGATCGAGACGATTGCCGCAGGGCGTGGTATCCGAGGTCTGGCTCGCCTACGGAAGCGTTACGGCACCGGGCGGTGGCGCAAGCTCAAGGGTTTCGCCACGGTCCGCCTTGCCAGCGGCCGGATGCGGCGGGCCGAAGTTCACTGGTATGAGGCCCACGGCGTAGGAAGAAAGGGTTTCAAGATCAAGCGGTTTTTGGACTGAAAGCCATGAAGCGGCGGAAAGCTCACCCGAAATTTGTCCTCTGCATTCGAAACGACGGCTGCGATGACTTGGAGCCGCGCAAGGTCTACCAAGTGCTGGAGGACCCGGCTGCCATGAGGGAGGGTTATTTACGGGTGGTGGACGAGTCCGGCGAAGACTACCTCTACCCTGCCGAGTACTTCGTCCCGATCGAGCTGCCCTCAGCCACGGCAAAGGCCTTGGCCGGCTCGCCCGGCAAAGCGCTTCAGCGGCCGGGACTGACACGACACCGCTGAGCCACAACCTGTCCGGAGAACGACCTTCGATCTGGCCCGAATTACTCGCGCCCCCCGCAACCTCGCTTCGGGGAATCGGTTCCCGCTTGACGATCATGAGCCGTAACGATCGCCAGAAGCAAAAACCAGAATGTCCCCTTTTCTTACCAGGGTTTCGTAGACCGCCTGGGGTGGCTCACCGCCGAGGAGTTCCTTTCCGGATTCGCCCTGAGCAAGCTGACCCCCGGGCCGGTGGCGACCACCGCCACCTTCGTCGGATTCAAGGTCGGCGGGCTGTTAGGCGCCCTCATCGCCACCGTGGGGGTGTTTCTTCCGGGGTTCGTGATGGTCCTCTTCCTTGGACCTTTTTTCGAACGGATCCGAAGCGCGCCCGGGGCCCAGGGCCCAAAACCGGGCATCGAGATCGCCGCGATCGGCACCATTTTAGCCGCGGCGGCGGACCTGATTCAGGGTTCCCTCACGAGGTGGAGCGCGGTCGGGGCGATCGGACTCGCCCTGGCGCTGTCGTGGAAGATGGAAGCGGGGATGCTGATCCTGACGATGGGGGTTCTGGGCGCCATTGCATGTTTAGTGAGGCTAGGACAATAACGGGACTGAAGCATGAAACGGTTCGAAGCGCTTGAGGCCCCTGGTGTTGGAACTGTTGTCCTTCTGGTGCACGGTGTTGGGGACCACTTCTCCGAGGAAATGGCGGCATCATTGCAAGCGGCGTTCTCCGAGAAAACGGGTTTCCCCGCGCCGACGGCATCCCTTGAAATCGGAGAGTTTCCTCAGCTGGAGGGCGAGCCGGGACCTGAAAGAGGACTCGAACTCCGATTGTCGAATGAAAAGGTCCTTTTTTTCCCTCTGGTTTGGGGCAGAACGCGTCCCAGAGTGGCATCTTTTTTGAAGCTAAAGCATGGGAATTGGTTGGTCAATATCCCGGGCGCCCTATTTGCCGCGGGAATCGTCAACTCGAATGTCGCCTTCGCCGTTGGCAGGCCAGGCCGTTGGGCATGGAGGCTCGGCCTTTTTTGTTTCGCGCTGGTCTATACCTTGGGGATGTTGGCGTTTTTAAAGCTGCTTGCACACACAATCGGGGCCCTTTGGGCTTTTGCAGCGATGGATTGGGTAAAAGGGCTGCTTGCGATGGTTGCATGGATGGTTGTTTTTTGGGGAATGGCGTTCTGGGGATCCGTGGTGGATATCGTTGGAGATGTCGCGAGATATGCCGCCTTTCGTGTCGAGCGCGAGATTCTAATTGGGAATTTATCTGAAATCATTCGTAGAATGGGCCGAACGTTGCCGGACCGCAGGATCATTGTCGCTGGCCATAGCCTGGGAAGCGTCCTGGCCAGTCAAGCGGTCGCTAGATTAGGGGAGAACGATTTTTCCCGGAACCAAATTTTACTTGTGACGCTCGGGTGCCCGCTGCGATTCATGGCGTGTGTTTTTGACAAGGACATTGAAAACCCGAATGAGCTCGCCGGCGCGATGGCCAAAAAGGGGCGTGTTGCGGCATGGATGAATTTTTGGCGAGATGGAGATTTCATCGGGCGATCTCTAGGAGTTTCTCAATCAGGCTTTTTCTTCGAAAAAACGCTGGGGGACGGTCCGCATTGGAACATGTGGTCCGATCTCAATCTCTGGGGCGCGATCAAGAAATTTATCGATGGTGCGGCGAGCCGAAGGGGCGTTGATGGAGGCGACTGGGCTTTAAGTGGAATCAGCACGAAAGAAGCGGCGGAAAGTCGGCGCTTGTGGAATCGAATCAAAGCGGTAGAGAAGATCTTTATTTTTGGTTTTTTGGCGTTTGCTGCCGAGGTCAATCTGCGGTTTTGGCGAGCGGAGATGGGCGTTCCGTTATTGGTCTTTGTCTCCTCGTTGGTTTTGGGAGTTTATTTGGGTGTCGGAGCGGGTATGGCCATGTACGGAAAATACCAGTTTTTGATGCCTATTTCCGATCGTGAAAAATTAGGTGCAATGCGGCTATGGAACTTCGTATGTCTGAGTCTTCTCGCCGGCGGGGTCTTCCTGGCGTTCTTGACGTACGTTCTGAGATTTCTATTGGGCTAGCGGGCTACCCGCCTAGGCCGTCCCGCTCCGGTTCGGACGCGGCGCGTCCCCGCTCTTGGGGGGCTGGGACGGCTGGATTTTTCTGCCGCGGAAGACGAAAAAAGCAAAACCAGGATGGTTTGATCCCCAATATTCTCGAACGAGACGAAGCCTCACAGGCCTATCGAAAGAACTGGGCCAAGCTGATTCAGAAGATCTACGAAGTGGACCCCCTGACCTGCCCAACATGCCAAGGGCAAATGCGGGTTATCAGCGTGATTGAGGACCAGGAGGTCATCAAAGTGATCTTGAAACATCTAGGACTCTAAATCCAAATCCGGGGACATAATACTGATTTTTCCTTAACTCACAAGTCAAGAGTTTAATACCTTCTCACCATGGCTCGAATTTCCAGAGTCGTGGTACCCGGCTATCCCCACCATATTACGCAAAGAGGTATGCGCTCGATGACGATCTTCAACAACGACGATCATCGAAGAGCGTACCTTCAGTTCATGGCAGAGGAGATCAGCCGTTTTGGGGTAGAGATCCTGACGTGGTGCCTCATGACCAATCACACCCATCTTACTGCGTCTGCCAGTGTGAAGGTCCTCTTCGAGTGCGGTTTGACGCCGAGCTTCCGGAGGATGGCCTTTG
>JBHIBA010000245.1:0-7132 GCA_046758845.1 Nitrospinota bacterium | reverse complement strand
CGAGAGTCAAGAAGAAGTTCGCGACGGCCGCGGCGAACTTCCCCCTCCGGTGCCTTCTCTGCCACGCGATGTTTGCCCTCAGATCGCTTACGGCCCCTCGAATTTCCCGGTCTTCCCGGTCGATTTTCCCGGCCTCCTGGTAAGCCTCCAGGGCTTCCTCCAACCTGTCCTCGGCCCAGAGGTTGGAGGCCTCGCCTTTCAGCTCCAGGACCCGGCCCCGCTTCTTTTCGATCTTTTCGGCGAGTTTATGCCAGCGTTCGGGGTGGAGGAGTTTTTGCTGCGCGCTTTGCAGGCGCCGGGTGGCGGTCCCCAGTCGGCCTTCGTCAAGCGCCCTCTCCGAGAGGTCGTAAAGGCCCTGGCCTTCCTGGATTCGGACGTTCACTCGGTGGAGAGAGGATTCGACGCGGGCATGTAAGGCCAGGGCCTCCGGCTCGGCTTGCAGGCCCGCCTCTTCTATCAGGGCCCGGACCTTGCGGAGCTTTTTCCTCACCCGCAGGGGGTCTTTTTCGGCTTCGGCGGCCTCGTACAGGCGTCGGGCGCGGAGGAAGATCTCCCTGCGGGCGAGACGCGTCTGCTCGATGCTCTCGCGCAGCTCTTCTTCGGTCAGCCAGAGGTACACGCGGTAGACCCCGGCTTTGGCATCCACGTCCTCGCGCATTCGCCGCGTCGCCAGAAACCGAAGAGCCCTCATCCCGACCGGGTCGTCCAAGGATTCGGAACGAGGTTTTCCCTCTTCGGCCGGGAGCCGGTAGGCGGACCGGGAGCGCACGACGGCGCAGGCGGAAAGGGCCATGTCCCGGAGGGCGGCGTCGAGGGCCTGTTTGCGGGCCCGAGGGAAATCTCCGTCCTCGATCTTGGCGTAGCCAACGCCGTCCACGACCCCGCCCCGAACGAGGTCCGGAAAGCGGGGCGCCGGCCGGACCGCGCACCCGGCGGCCATCCACGCGCTCAAAAAGAGGGCCAGGGCGCGCCCCGCCCATCCCGGCTTTGCCGGACCCCATCGCACACGCGGCCGGCTGCGGCGGGTCTTCTGCATCCGGCGCCCTTTCATGCCCTGCGTCGCCAGAGAATTGAGGGGTGAATTTTCGCAGTCACTCACAGGAGCGCTTAACAATAGCTGACATGTCATCCTGCGTGCGGGTCATTGCCCTGCACGAAGAATCTCGCCGTAGACCGCCTGAATTGCGAGACCCTTCGCAAGAGTCGGTGACTCTCGCCCAGAGCTTGCCCCGAGCGCAGAGAGGGGGTGACATGATTGTCAATGATCTAGGCGCCCCTGTGCAACTTTTGCTTACCGCCTCCATCAGCAATCCAGGATACCGTTTTGGAACTCCCGAAGAATCCGACCGTCTCGCTCCGCGCGGGCTCCGCCCTTTCGGATATGCCCCCGAAGTTTGTCCTCCGAATCCTAAAGCGGGCATTTGCCCATGGCCACGACCTGGCTGAAGACGTTCCGGGCCAGATCCGCCGTGGCGGGGTTCCCCGCGCAGCAGGCCACCGCGGCGGAAGCGGCGGATGTGTGAAAAATAGATGCGAATCGTCTCATCTTGCAGCCCGCCCATCAATCCTGGTTTTCAGCCCTGTCACGGCTTCATTCAGCGCTCATATGACTTGTCTGCGAGTCCCGCCGGGCCTCCTGGGTCACGCGAGGATCTGCCTCTCCCGCCTATTACGAGATAGCAACAGGGATGCCAGATCGCTCGGGGTCTTTTTAACCCATTGATTTTTAGTAACTTATTGTTAAACGGGGGTGCAGAAGGAGTAGGAAACATGGGCAGATCGGTAACTTCGTAATCGCCCTGATGGCGATTATGGGTTTGGACGTGTTAACGCGATTTGCGGTCAAGGGTCCGGGCGTCCCCGTCCAGCGCTCGCACGGCCATTAATGGCCCGCAAGATTGTTCCACTCAGGCAGTAGGACAATGCAGTTGGGATTAAGCCCCAGATTTTTTAGGGTATCGATCGTCCCGATGACCTTCCCCTTCTGCAAGTCGACCACCGTTATCGAGCCGTCGCTCATTCCCGGAAGGTTGAGAAGGGCGTTCTGTACAAAGCCATAGCGCTCGTCTTTAGTGATTGCCACGTGATGCGCGCCTTCGGCCGCGGGAAGCGTCTTGAGAAGCCTCGGCTTGGCGGGGTTGGCCGAGATGTCAAAGAAGTGCAAGTGGCCGGGCTTGGCCGTCGTCACGTAGAGGCGGTCCGCCTTGTTGTTGAAATACATCTCCAGCGGCACGCCGGTCTTGGTCTTTCCGAAATGGAACGCCTCCTCGACGTTGAAGTCCTTCTTCGCCGGGTCCCAGGTGGCCGTCCACAGGGTGCCGCCGTACATGTTGGTCAGATAAGCGACCGGCGGATTCGCACGCGGAACAAAGAGGACCTCGACCGGAGCCTCGCGGGACGGCGAAGGCTTGTTGGAAACCTTGTGGGTGGACAAAATCTTGTTTGTGCTGGCTTCGATCACCGTGATCGTCTCGCCGGCATCGCCGAGGTCCGATCCGCGCACGGTGCTCGTCACGAGAACCCGGTCGATCCCATTGTGGACGGCGATTCCGTGCGGGTACGGCTTCGGAAGCGTGATGACCCCTTTAATCTTGTCCGTCGTTGCGTCGCCGACGATGATGTTCTGCGATCCCAAACAGGTCAGGTACCAGGTCTTGTTGTCCCCGGAGAAGATAATGTCTTCGCCGATCTTGCAAGCCGGAACGTCGATCCGTTCCAGGCGGTAGGGAAAGCGGCCCATGTCGATGACGTGCAGTAAAGGTTTGCCCAGGGCCGTGAGATAAGCCTTGGTCATCGTCTTGTTGTAAAAGATGTGATGGGCAATGAGGTCCGGCGGCAAAGGGATGTCCATCAGGACGTTGCCGAATCTCTTGGAATTCGGATCGACGTCGATCACCATGATGCCTTCACGGCGTTTCTGCGGACCTGAAAGCTTGAGGGCCTTCAGCGATTTTTCTGTCTTGCTCTCATAGTTCATCATGGCAAGGATCTCGGCGCTCACCGAGGTTGCCCATAGAGCAGCGGCAGCAATCGTGATCACCGCCAAAGATGCCAAACGATTCATCTGGATCCCTCCTCTGTGATGTTCATCCATGGGAATGAACGAACGCTTCAAATGGACGTTGGAGCTAAGAGTCTTTCGGATGAGAGTACAACCAGAGAAACAGTTTAGCTCAAAATCCTGTGAGAAAAAAGTATTCTTGCTTATAATTCAGAATTTGGCCAGTTGCGGCGAACGGTTCCGCGAGTTGGACCCCCCCTGAGGACACAACCGTGAGCAAGAGGTACGGCAGGGGCCTGACGGCCCTGGGGGCAATGGCGTTGTGCATGGAGGCGGCGCCCGCGGCCGCCCACGCCTTTGGTGAGCGCTACGACCTGCCCGTGCCTCTTTGGCTTTACCTGATAGGCGCCGGGGCGGCGGTCGTGCTGTCGTTCGTTGTGATGGCGCTGTTTGTCCGTGGAGCCCCGGAGCTTCATGGCTACCCCCGGTTCAACCTTCTCCGCTGGCGTGCCGGCCGACTCCTCGCGCATTCTTACACCTTGTCATTCATCCGGTTGTTGTCGGTCAGCTTGTTCATCCTCATACTCGCCGCCGGATTATTTGGAAATCAGGACTCGCTCGAGAACATCGCGCCCACATTGGTATGGGTCCTCTGGTGGGTCGGGATGGCCTATGTCTGCGCCCTTCTGGGGGATGTCTGGGCGCTGATCAATCCGTGGAGGGTCCTCTTCTCCTGGTCGGAGGCCCTCTACCTGCGCGTGACGCGGAAAGATTTTCCAACGTTCATCCGACCATATCCGGAGCGGCTTGGGTATTGGCCTGCGGTTGTCCTCTTCCTGGGCTATGCCTGGATCGAAATCGTGTGGCATGGCGGCGAGACGCCGGCGAACATCGCGATCCTGTCCCTGGTCTACTCGGTGATCACGTGGTCCGGGATGATCGTCTTTGGCAAAGAGGAATGGCTCCGCCGGGGAGAGGTGTTTTCGGTGGTCTTCGGCTTGTTGGCCCGCTTTGCTCCGATGGAGATGCGGGGGACAAACCCCGCGACATGCGCGTCTTGCCCATCAGAGGATTGCGGCCGGGACGGGAGTGAGTGCCTCAATTGCTACGCGTGTTTGAGCCGTGTGGACCAGGGGGATTGGGAGTGGAATTTGCGTCCCCACGCCGTGGGTCTCCTCACCAACCGTCCGATTCATCCGTCCCTGATGGTGTTCGTCGTGTTGATGCTTTCGACGGTTACATTTGACGGTTTCACCGAAACGCCGGTGTGGGCCGCAATCTTGAACTGGTTCGCTTCCGCCCCCTTCCTGCGCTCATTCCTGCTCGGCCTGCAATCCAAGGGGTTGGACCTTCTTGCAACCATCGAAACGGCGGCGCTGGTCGTCTTTCCGATCCTTTTTCTTTTGGTCTATCTGATCTTTAGCCGGCTGATAGCGGTGGCCGCCGGGTCTAAGGGGCGTCTACAAGCCGACGCCGTGAAGACGGAGGGCCCATCTGTTGGGGAAATTGCCCGCTTCTTCGTTTTCTCTCTGATTCCCATCGCGATTGCATATCATTTGGCGCACTACCTCTCCTTCCTCCTCATCGCAGGTCAACTCGCCATTCCACTTGCATCTGATCCCTTCGGATTCGGCTGGGATCTGTTTGGGACGGTGAATTATCGATTCAGGCTCGACATCGTGGATGCCCGGTTCGTCTGGATTACGGCTGTAAGCGCCATCGTGGCAGGACATATTGTCGCCGTTATCATGGCTCATGTGATGGCCCTTCGGGTCTTTAACAATAACAGGACGGCCCTTCGCAGCCAGTACCCGATGCTTCTCCTGATGATCGCCTATACCGTGTTGAGCCTTTGGATCCTCGCACAGCCCGTCGTCAAGAGCGGGCCCGGGGGATAGAAAGGCGGGTGGCGACCTGTCTTGATTCCTCGCCTTTCTGCGCTCCAATCGACCCGGCCGTGACGGTATCGTGTTGACAGCTGCTTAACACAGAAGGAGGGCACGCGGATACGGTTCGTATCACTCAGAGGGGGATGGGACCGTGTATGCACGCTTAACCCTGATCGCCCTTGGCCCAGGGTCGTGTTCTGTTGTGGAAAAAGTGGTCGATAATCTAATGGATTATCTTGCCTTGAGAATAGGTGTCCGGTCAGGGGTTCGAGATGTCCTATAACTTAGCGGTCAGGGATGTGCAGGCAGTCATTTCGGATATTAACTTCATTTACGATGGGGATTACCTTTCCGCTAAATTGGACGAGATGGCACACGGGCGCTGTGCCCCCCCCTCGATTTTCCGCGAATGTTGTTTTGGACACCCTTGCGGGATGAGTCAGGCCGACCAGAAGGCCTTGCAGGCGTTGGCGTGGATCTCTACGGTGTCTTCCGGGTCGGCCGCATACCCCCCGCCCAGGACTCCCCCCGTCGGGATGGCCCGCTTGGCGCACTCTTGAAGGATGAAGCAGTCCCGCTCGAAGAGGCATTCCTTGGAGAGCTGGAGAGTTCCGAGCTGATCGCCTTTGAACGGGTCGGCCCCCGACTCGTAGAGGACGAAGTCCGGCTGGTGGTCCTCGAGGATCTTCGGCACGACTCGCCTGACGTGGCCCATGTAGACGTCATCGCCGTCAAAGTCGCCGAGTCCGATGTCCAGGTCGCTCCGCTCCTTTACCGGATAGAGGTTTTCCTGGTGAATGGAGAAGGTGAAGACCTCTGGGTCGCCGGCGAAGATGGCCGCCGTGCCGTTTCCCTGGTGGAGGTCGCAGTCGATGACGGCCGTTCGATGGATTTTTCCCTCGCGCTCGAGGCATCGGATCCCCACGGCTGAGTCGTGGAGGTAGCAGAATCCCTCGGCTCTGGCGGGGAAGCAGTGATGCAACCCCCCGGTCAGGTTGAGCGCCCGGCCGTGTTCCAGGGCCAGGCGGCACGCCAGGATCGTCCCCCCCGTGGCCAGGAAGAAGGAGTCGATGATCTCTTTGGAGATGGGAAGCTCGGATGGGTAGGTCCTGTGGGTGTGACGGTAGCCCAGAAGGTCTCGGACGTACTCCTGGGTGTGGACGAGAAGGACTTCCTCCAGGGTGGCTGCGCGGGGTTCAAAGAAGCATGCGTCCGGTACGTTCTCTTCCGCGCGGAACCGCTCGTAGGTCTTCCGGTATTTGCGGGTCTGGAGGACGTGCTCGCCGACGTCGGAGTAATAGCCGGGGTGATAGACGAAGGCGGACTTCGCGGCGGCCAATCAGGCTCTCCAGGGGCGGCGGTCGGGGAAGACGACCCGGCGAACAAAAGGTTGGCGCGGGGCTTCGGAACCCGCCGCGTGACGGGGCGTCAATCAATCTTGAAATCGGGCAGAGCGTAGGGGTAGGCCTTCCGGACGGTGTCACATTTCGTCTGTCCGATCTTCCGGATGGCGTCCTGAATTTTTTCCGTGGTGGCGTGGCGTTCGAGGATGAGCCGGCCGTTGCGGACGTGGGTTCCTTCGTGGACGAGCATCTCGTCCCGGATGACCTTGGCCGAGCGGTCATCGACAACGTAGATCATGCGCCGAAAGGTGTGGATCAATATGGTCTCGCCGAAGATTTGGAGCGAGGCGGCGATCTGCCAATACTCGGGCAGGAAGGTGTTCTGGTACATCGTCCGGTCTTGGGGGGAGGGCTTGTAGCTGGAGAGATCCCCGTTCCCGCCCAGCTCCTCGGCCCGCTCGGCGCAGACCTTGTAGTGCAGGAGTTCCTCGGCCAACTGGCGCGCCAGGAGGACCTTGATGTCCGCATCTTCGTCGGGCAACTGGTCGATCTCCCGGGCGACGGTGGGCACGCCCAGGTAGAATTCCCGCCACGCTTGGGTCTCCATCAGACGCACCGTCTGCTTCGGGTCTTTGAAGGGTTCCCACTCAGCCAGAATGTGCTCGTCCATGTATTTGCCGAATTCTTCCGCCTGGTGGATCATGCTCTTGGCGAATTCGACGCTGTCCATGGGCATGGGTTTGGCTCCTCGGTGGTCTCTCTGGATTCCAGGGCAGACCGCTCGTCTTCCTTTGCTTGGAAAGAGAAGATCGCCCTTCCTTCAGAGATCGTGCCGATAATCTATCAATTTTACCATACAGGGTTGCCCCCGGGTTAGAAGCCCTGTCTTTTGTTAGGAT
>JBHIBA010000244.1:0-7150 GCA_046758845.1 Nitrospinota bacterium | reverse complement strand
CTGGAACTTGCATGTCGCGAGAATCGTTCTCCCCCGCCCTAGGGTTTCGTTGGACACTCGATTGATCCTTGATGCATGGGGAAAAGTTGGGGCTGACCGTGAAAAGGGGCCCCGCAGCGCCGCCCTAAATACGGATCACCGCCCGGGCGGCGATGGCCCCGCCACGCGGATATTCTTATCGATGGCAGGTCCTAGCTTCCGCTTAGCGACTTTTAGATCAAACCGTGTCTGAAGATTGAGCCAAAACTCCGGCGTCGTGCCGAAATATTTTGCAAGACGCAAAGCAGTATCTGCGGTGATCCCACGCCGACCGTGGATGATGTCGTTGATGCGGACAACGGGCACATCAATATCCCGCGCGAGCTTATTCTGGCTGATCCCCATCGGATTCATAAATTCTTCCAACAGGATTTCGCCAGGAGCGATAGGCTGAAGACTTCTGGCCATCCTTTTCCCCTCTCTTGGCAGATCGCAGTGAAGGTCTGGAACCCGGGGAGGACTAAGTGTGGTAGTCAACGATCTCCACATCCTCGGCGTTGCCGTCCTCCCACTTGAAGCAGATTCGCCACTGATCATTGATTCGGATGCTGCACTGTCCTTTCCGGTCTGCCCGTAATGCCTGAAGCCGGTTTCCGGGTGGAACCCTAAGGTCTTCCAAGATACCGGCGGCGGCGAGCATTTCGAGCTTTCGTCGGGCTTGTCTTTCGATGGCCTGAAATCGACGGGTCGGCTCATCATTGAAGAGCTTCTCCGTGTCCTTGCAACGAAAACTCTTGATCACGCTTGGAATTTATTCTGAATTCCAGAATATTGCAACGGGAACATGAAAAAAAGAATCCCCCTGAGATAAGACAATCGCGCCTTTTGAGGGCACGTCAGCATTTCTACCGCCACCGGGCAGGATGAGCTGCGAAACGGGCGAATCCTGCCCCGCGGGGCCGGCCTAAATCCGCACCACCGCCCGGCCGGCGATGGTCCCTCCTCGCAAGAGCCTGTGGGCTTCCTCGACCTCGTCGAATGAAAAGACGCGGCTGACGACGGGACGCAACTTCCCGCGGGCCACAAGGTCCGCCACCTCGGCCAATTCCTGCTTGGTCGTGTTCCGCGAGCCCAGGATCTCCAGCTCTTTCGCGATGACCTCGACGGCGGGCACGGGGAAGGTCAAGCCCCTGTGAGTCCCGATGATGACCATCCGTCCGCCCACCGCCAGGGACCGAAGGCTGGGCCCGTACGTTTCCCCGCCGACGAGCTGGATGATTTTCTCGGCGCCCGCCCCGCCGGTTCTGTCAAGGACGTGGGAGGCCCAATCTTCTTCCGCTGAGAGGGCCGCGTCGGCCCCGACTTCTTTCACCAGGTCGAGCTTTTCGCCGGGGAGATCCACCCCGAAGGCCCTCGCCCCGCACAGGCGGGCGATCTGTACAGCGTGGACGCCCACGCCGCCCCCTGCGCCGACCACGACCACCGTTTCCCCCGGCCGCACCTCCGCCCGCACTTTCACGGCGTGGTAAGGGGTCCCGACGGCGTTGGCCAGGATGCTGGCCTCTTCAAAGGCGATGGAATCGGCGATCCGGACCAGCATGTCAGCCGGAAGGGCCATGTATTCGGCGAAGCCCCCGTCCACTTCGGCCCCGAGGTGGCCCCGGAAATGGAGGCAGAGGGTCTCGCGCCCCGTCCGGCAGAACTTGCAGGCTCCACAAGTTAGATAAAGTGTCGCGGCCACCCGCTCACCGGGCGAGACGTTCTCGACGCCCGGCCCGACGGCCTCCACCTCGCCCGCCACCTCGTGGCCGAGGATCAGCGGCAGCTTGGCGCCCGGCCATTTTCCGTCGCGGATGGTGAGGTCGAACTGGTCCACGGCGCAGGCGCGCACGCGAAGCAGGGCCTCGCCGTGGCGGGTTTGGGGGAGGGGGCGTTCCTCCATTTGGAGGGGGCCACCGAAGTCGTGAAGGACGAGCGCGCGCATCGAGGTCTTTTTCCCTCTGGAATAGGAGAAAATCCCAGGGGGGCCTTTTTGGGCACTTGCGTGCCGGCCGGACTGCGGTTGAAGGTACGTTCGCTTAAGCCGGGCGTCTTTGGCGCACACCTTCCGAGAGGTGATTCAGCAGGCACGCCAGTGCAGAAACCTGACGCGGTGCGTCCGGCCCCCCTGGACCCCCCGGAAAACTTTCTTTTCGCGAAAGAGTGCGGCCCTGCAGGGCCGCGCTCTTTCGCCTAAACCTGGCTCATTGGCCGAATGCGGGAGCCTTGCACAGCAAGGCGCGCATTCGGCCAAATAAGCATGCCACCAGCAGGCGACAGACCACAAGCCCAGCCAACCCCACACCCAACCCAAGCAGGCCCGGCCTTGTAATGCCGGGCCGTCAAAAGTTTTGCTAGGGGGTGTGGGGGGGCGCCTTTCAAAAAGCGCCCCCCGCAAAGAAGTTTCCTCTCAAATCTCCCTCGCGCCAGTGGGCGGGCTCACCGTCCGTGTCTCATGTGTCTTGAACCAGTGCCCATTCTTGACAGTTTACGCCCAGCGCATGGTAAAGTCTCTCAACTGGAACCTGTATGCGCTAAAATGACAATGTGAACGGATTGGTTCGCCGGTCCGGCTCAATCTCCATGGCGTACCTGCCAGGGGAAGAGGAAAGAGAGTAATGGCTACATACTCGCAGCAACTCGCGCAATGGGTCTCAGGCCTGAAATACGAGGACATCCCGTCCGAGGTCATCGAAAAGGCCAAGACCGCCGTCCTGGACATCGTGGGGATATCCCTCGCGTCCTCAGGGATGGGGTTCGGCCAAGCTGCCATTGCTTTGGCCGAGGACCTGGGGACGGGCCCGGAAGCGTCCGTCCTGGGGACAGACCGCCGGCTCCCGGCGCCCAACGCGGCCCTCGCCAACGGGACTCTCGCCCACGGCCTGGACTATGACGACACGCACGCCGAGTCCGTCATCCACACCAGCGCCTGCGTGGTCCCTTCGGCCCTGGCCGCGGCCGAAGCCTGCGGAGCGGACGGGAAGGGCCTGCTGACGGCGGCGGTCGCCGGCTGGGAAGTGCTCGTCCGCCTGGGCCTCGTCTGCCCCGGCCAGTTCCACGATCGGGGTTTCCACGCAACCTCCGTCTGCGCGCCCTTCGCCGCCAGCCTGGTCGCGGGGAAGCTCTGGGGAAGCTCGCCGGAGCAGATGGTGGACGCCCTGGGGATTTGCGGCAGCATGGCGGCCGGATCTCTGGAGTTCTTGACGGACGGCGCCTGGACCAAGCGGATCCACCCCGGCTGGGGCGGCCACAGCGGCCTCGTGGCGGCGCGGATGGCCCGGCGGGGCTTTTCCGGACCGAGAGAGATTTTCGAGGGGCGCTTCGGCTTCTACAATCTCTACGTCGGAAAGAACGGAGAAGACCGAGACCTTTCCCGGTTGACCGGAGGTCTGGGAGAGGATTGGAAGACCCTGGGGCTCGACTACAAGCCTTTCCCCTGCTGCCACTTCACGCACGCCTTCATCGACGGGGCGCTGTTCCTTCGGGGGGAGCACCGTATCCAGCCGGCGGGCATCGATTCCGTGGAGTGCCGGATCCATCCCCGGGAGATGCCGGTCGTTTGCGAGCCGGTGGAGACCAAGCGTCGGCCTCAGACGACGTTCGACGCGCAGTTCAGCGTCCCCTACACGGTGGCTGCCAGCCTCATCCAGGGAAAGGTGGACCTGGACACCTTCCTCCCCGAAGCCATCCGGAGCCAGGACCTCCTGGACCTGGCGGAGCGGACGACGTGCATCGCCGATGAGACCCAAGACTACCCCCGACACTACCCCGGCACCGTGACGGTGCGCATGAAGGATGGCCGCGAACTGACGCGCCACGAGCCGTACAACCGGGGATGCGCCGAGAATCCTGTCACCCCCGAGCAGGTTCGGCAGAAGTTCCGGGCCAACGCGTCCCGGGTTCTACCCGCTCAGCGGGTGGAGGCGGTTCTCTCCACGGTGGGCCGGCTGGAAGCGCTCTCTGAGGTCTCGGAGCTGATGGCCGTCTGCCGGCCCGCTTGAGCCGTTCTCCGTGTCCGGCGCCCTGCAAGGATTAAAGGTCGTTTCGCTGGGCTTCTCCGTCAGCGCGCCCCTCTGCGCCCGGTTCCTTGCGGACATGGGCGCCGATGTGATCAAGGTGGAGAGGCCCGAGACGGGGGACTTCGCCCGCAGCTGGGACGAAGTGCTCCCGGGCGTCAGCTCCGCCCACCTTTGGTGCAATCCCAACAAGCGGTCTATCACGTTGAATCTGAAAACGCCCAAGGGACGGGCGGCCCTCGGGAGGCTGGCGGACCGCGCCGACGTATTCCTAGAAAACTTCTCGCCGGGCGTGGTGGCGAGACTGGGCATCGATTACGCCTGGGCCAAGGCCATCAATCCCCGCCTCATCTATTGCCACATCTCCGGCTACGGCCAGGACGGCCCCTATCGCGACATGAAGGCCCTGGACATGCTGATCCAGGGAGAGGCCGGCGCCATCTACCTGACCGGACCGCCCGAGACCCCGGCCAAGGTCGCCCTTTCCATCGCCGACTCCTCCGCCAGTCTGTTCGCCACGGTCGCGATCCTGGCGGCCCTCGAGCAGCGGCGGCGGACGGGCGAGGGCCAGGAGATTGACGTCTCAATGTTCGATTGCCTGGTCTCCCTGCTGGGCTATCTTCCCTACCAGTATCTGTACGGCGGCGAGGAGCCGCAGAGAGTCGGCCTCCGTCACCACCTGATCGCTCCCTACGGCCCCTGGCCCGCCCGGGACGGCAAGCTCGTTAACATTTCCGTGGCGACGCCCGAGCTGTGGAAGACCTTCTGTGAGTTGATCGGGCGGCCGGATCTGACGGAGGACCCGCGCTTTGAGACCAACCCGGACCGCGTGAAGAACTTGCAGGCCCTGGACCGGGAGATCGAAGCCGCCTTCGAGAAAGAAGATGCGGCAGTGTGGATGGAAAAGCTCAAGGCCGTAGGAATCCCCTGCGGGGCGGTCAACCGGATCCCGGAGGTCATCGATCACCCGCAGGCGAAATTTCGACAGCTCCTTCGGGAGGTCTCGTCAACCGGAGGGAACGGGGGTGGGAATCCACTGAAGCTGTTTGACTTCCCGGTGAAGTTTTCACGGGCTCAGACGCGGCTGGAACCCCCGCCCCGATTGGGAGAGCATACGGACGCCGTCCTGGCCGAGCTTGGATTTTCCGCCCTGGAGGTCGAAGAACTCCGGCGCGAAGGCGCCGTGTGAGGGCGTGAGCCGGGCGTTCGGCCAGTCCCCGCCCGGACCCCACTTTGCGGTGGGGGAAATTGACCGGGAGTGAACCGAGATGGATTTTGAGCTGAACGAGGTGCAGCGCCAGGTCCAGCGAACGATCCGCGATTTCGTCAACAAGGAAGTCCTTCCCGTCGCCAGCGAGTACGAGCACAAGGACGAATATCCCCACCCCCTGGTGGACCGGATGAAGGAGATGGGGCTCTTCGGCTTCCTGATCGCCGAGGAGTACAGCGGCTCGGGGATGGACTACGTCAGCTACGTCATCCTGATGGAAGAGCTGGCGCGGGGCTGGATGAGCCTGTGCGGCGTCATCGGCAGCCACGGCATGACGTGCTGGATCATTGAAAACTACGGCACTGAGGAACAGAAGCGAAGGTTCCTCCCCGACCTGGCCAAGGGGATTCGCCGCTCCGGCATGGCCCTCACAGAGCCCGATTCCGGTTCCGACGCCGCCTCACTGAAGACCTCGGCACGCCGGGTGGGGGACGAATTCATCGTCAACGGGACGAAGATGTTCATCACCAACTCGGAGATGGGCACGACGTTCAGCGTGTTTGTCCGGACTCACCCCGACGCCCGGCCCAAACACCGGGGGATCTCCTGCCTCATTATCGAGAAAGGCATGGAGGGCTTCACGGTGGGGCGCCACCTGAAGAAGCTCGGGTACCGGGGCGTGCGCTCGGGTGAGCTGGTCTTCCGGGACTGCCGCGTTCCGGCCGAAAACCTGATCGGTGAGGAGGGCCGGGGTTTCAACTACATCATGGCGGGACTGGAAGCGGGCCGCATCAACGTGGCGGCCAGGGGCGTCGGCCTGGCGCGGGCGGCCTTCGAGGACTCCATCAAATACGCCCAACAGCGGGTTCAGTTCGGCAAGCCCATCTGTCAGCATCAATCCATCCAGATCAAGCTGGCGGAGATGGCGACCCGGGTGGAAGCCGCCCGGCTTCTGACCTATCAGGCCGCGGCCAAAAAGGACCGGGGCGAGCGGTGCGACCTGGAGGCCGGCATCGCCAAGCTCCACGCGTCGGAAGCCTCGGAGTTCTGCGCGTCGGAAGCCATCCAAATCCACGGGGGGTACGGCTACATCGAAGAGTTCGACGTGGAGCGCTACTTCCGCGACTGCAAGCTCCTGACCGTCGGGGAAGGGACCAACGAGATCCAGCGCCTGCTCATCGCGCGCCGGCTCGTGGAGAAGTATGCCATCTGAGGACACGCGCGACAGCCGCTTCGGGCAAGACCTCCCGGAACGGGAATATCCGCGGGCGTTCGGCTGAGGAGGGAACCCCAATGGGTGGAAGATACCTGGAAGACTTTCGCGTAGGCGACGTCTACAAGCACACGCCTGGCCGCACCATCACCGAGAACGACAATACCTGGTTCACCCTCCTGACGATGAACACCCACCCGCTTCACTTCGACGAGAATTACGCCAAGAGGACCGAGTTCGGCCGGTGTGTGGTCAACGGGACGCTGGTCTTCTCCGTCGCCGTGGGGATGAGCGTTTCCGACGTCAGCGAGCGGTGCATCGCCAACCTGGACTACGAGAAGATCACGCATCACGGCCCTGTGTTCAACGGCGATACCCTCTACTCCGAGTCCGAGGTCCTGGAGGTCCGGGAATCGAAGAGCAAAGCGGACCGGGGGGTCGTGTACGTGGAAACCCGGGCCTATAACCAGAAAGGTGAGAAGGTCCTCTCACTCCGCCGCCATGTCCTGATTCCAAGACGCGACAGCCAAGCCGTCCCGCAGGAGTGGGGCGGCCCGTGAAAACCTTCGCTTCGCGGGGGGCGCTTCTTGGGCACTTGCGTGCCGGCCGGACTGCGGTTGGAGGCCCGTACGCTTAAACCGTGCGTCTTTGCCGCACACCTTCCGAGAGGTGATCGACCAGGCACGCCAGTGC
>JBHIBA010000243.1:0-7152 GCA_046758845.1 Nitrospinota bacterium | reverse complement strand
GGGTGACAAGGGTGTCAACGAGTGCTCCTGTTCATAAATTCGCATACAAATTTTAAGGTCGTAGCCCCGATCTGAGCGAGGGGTCGCAGACCCCGCGGGCACAGCCCGTAGCGGAGATCGGGGTGGATTCACACGCCGCGATTTCCGCTGCGCTCAAATCGCGGCTACGCCTTTTGTGCAAAAGTGCCCTGTGGATCAACGCGTTGCCTGAGCTGGAGGACATCGCAATACGTCACCGTAATTCCGGCCGGGAGTACTAATTATTGCTCCCGATAATAAGTCCTGCGCCCGTGCGCTCCACCGAAAGAGAATCTTTCGGGAGGGGATGAGCGTTTCCCCGAACGAGAAGAGTCCGCAGGGACGATGAGGGAGACGGTTCTTTGCTGACGATCGGCATCGTGGGCTTGGGGGCCATCGGCCGGGCCATCTGCCTGGCCGTGGAGGCGGGAATGCTTCGCGCAAAGATCGCCGCGGTGATCAGCCGGGACGGCCGAAAGGCGCAAGGATTCCTCTCAACCCTGCGGGATGCCCCTCGCTGGGGCCCGCTGGACGAACTGATCGACCTGTCGGACCTGGTGGTGGAAGCGGCGGGCGCACATATCGTCCCCGCCCTGGCCGAGGCCGTCTTCGACGCGGGAAAAGACCTCATGGTGATCAGCGTCGGCGCGCTCCTGGACCGGGGGGACTTGCTGGAAAGGGCGCGGCGGGAAGGGAGGCGGATGTACGTGCCGACGGGCGCCCTGGCGGGGCTTGACGGTGTGAAGTCCGCCGCGGCGGGGCGGGTCGACCGGGTGGTGATGACGACCCGCAAGCCGCCCCGCGCCCTCTCCGGAGCGCCCCATCTGGTGGAGAACGGCATCTCGGTGGAAGGACTGGCCGAACCCAAGGTCGTCTTCGAGGGATGCGCCCTGGAGGCCTGCCGGGGCTTTCCCGAGAACCTCAATGTTTGTGCAGGCCTGAGCCTGGCTGGGCTCGGTCCCGAGAGGACGGAGATCCGCATCGTCGCCGACCCCCGGATCGAGCGGAACCTCCACGACATCGAGCTCGAAGGCGAGGCCGGCCGGTTCACGGTTCACATCGAAAACATCCCGACGGAAAACCCCAGGACCGGCCGCCTGACGGCCATGTCGATCATCGCGAGCCTGAGAGAAATTGTCGGTCACCTCCGGGTCGGAACCTGACGGTGGAAGGCGGGCCCGGATGAAACCCGCCTTCCGGAAATCAGATCGATGAATCATTCAGAACTGATTGTCGCGATTCTGGAGAGGGCGGGCGTGCGGCATGCCTTCGGCGTGCCCAGCGGTCCAACCCTTCCCCTGATGGAGGCCCTGCGAAACAGCCCGCTGAAATACGTCCTCGTGGCGCACGAGGCCACGGCCGGGTTCATGGCGGACGCGACCGGCAGGCTCACGGGGGCTCCGGGGGTCTGTATCTCCACGCTGGGGCCGGGCGCGACGAACCTCTCCACCGGCGTCGGAAACGCCCTCCTGGACGCCGCCCCGCTTCTTGCCTTTACCTGTACCGTTTCCACGCCTTGGCTGAGGCGGCGCGTTCAGATGCGGATCGACCATCGCGCCCTCTTCGCCCCGCTGACGAAGGCCTCATTCACGCTGGAGGCGGGGAACGTCGGCGAGACGGTGGGAAAGGCCATCCGCATCGCCCTGTCGGAGCCCCCGGGGCCGGTTCATTTGGACCTTCCCGAGGACGTGGCCGCACTCCCGGCAAACGAGCCGGTCCCCGGACTGAAAGAACCGGAGCGCCCCCCGCCGGCCCCGGCCGGCAATCTCCGGAAGGTCGGCGAGGCCCTGGCTTCCGCCCGAAAACCCGTCGCGATCCTGGGTCTTTCTCTCACGCGCGCCCTCGGCGGGGGCCGGGCCCGGGAGGACCTGCTCGCCCTCGTGGAGGACCGAAACCTCCCGTTCGTCAACACGTTGATGGCGAAGGGGTTTCTTCCCGACGATCACCCGCTCAGCGCCGGCGCCATCGGGCGCGCGCGCAGGAGCGACGTCCGGCGCTTCACGGATCGAGCCGATTTCATCCTCGGTCTCGGTTACGATCCGATCGAAATCAACTACGAGGAATGGGTCCGCGACGGCGTCCCGGTGGCCTCCGTGGATTATCGTCCTCCGGATGTGGACGGCTCGGTCAACCTGAAGGCGCACGCGGCCGGAGACCTGGCGAAGTCAATTCGCTTTCTCCGCGACCTCCCCGCCGCTAGGACCGAGTGGACGCAGGGAGACCTCGCGGAACACCGGAAACGGCTCGAGACTAAACTTCGACCCTCCGGATACGACTTTCCCCCGCACGAGGCCCTGGACGTTCTTCACGAAGAGTTTCCCGAAGAGGGTCTGATGGTCTACGACGTCGGGGGGCATTTACACCAGATCGCGACACAGTGGACGGCCCGCAAGCCCTTTACGGTTTTGTCCACCAACGGGTGGTCTTCCATGGGCTATGCGATCCCGGCTGCGCTGGCGGCGAAGCTGGCGCAACCGGAAAGAGAAGTCCTCGCCATCCTGGGAGACGGGTGCTTTCAGATGACGGCCGGCGAGATGGCAACGGCCCGGCGCCTGGGGCTCAAGGTCCCGTTCGTCGTCCTGAACGACGGCGACTTGGGACTCATTCGCGTGAAGCAGGAACGGAAGGGGTTGGGCGTTTACGGGGTGGTCCTGGGGACGGGCGGTTCCGAAGCGCCTCGGCCCCCTGCGCATTACTTCGGCGTCCCTTGTGTGGGGGCGAGGTCGCCGGGGGAGCTTCGAAAGGCCATCCGGCGGGCCTTCCAGGCGAAAGGTCCGACGGTCATCGAGGCCTTCGTAGACGGCCGCGAATACTCCGAGACGATCTTCGACTGAGGCCGCCCAACTCAAGTCAGCAACTTTATCCCAGACCTTAACCCCCTTCAGCGAAACCGGGATACAAGGTCATCCCACCGTCCACGAACAGCGTGGTCCCGTTCACGTAATCCGCGTTGTCCGAAGCCAGCCAGACCGCCGCTTGTCCGATGTCCTCAGGCTCGCCGATTCGCTTGTATGGAATCAGGCCCATAAGCGACTCGTAGGCCTCGGGTGTACTCCAAGCGGTGGTGTTGATCGGCGTCCGAATCGCCCCGGGCGCAATGCTGTTGACCCGGATCCGGTAGGGGGCCACCTCCTGGGCGATACTCTTCATCATCAGCATCACGCCTCCCTTGGAGGCCGCATAGTTCACATGCCCCGCCCAGGGGATCACCTCATGCACCGAGCTCATACAGATGATCTTTCCCGCGGCGCAGGAAACTTCCTTGACCACTCCGCGGCGCTTGAATTCCCGGACCGCCTCCCGCGCGCAGAGAAACTGGCCGGTCAGGTTCACGTTCAGCACCAAGTTCCAATCTTCAAGGGTCATCTTATCGAAAGGGGCGTCTTTCTGAAGGCCCGCGTTGTTGATAAGGATGTCTATCGTCCCGAATTCCCGGACCATCCGCTGGAACATGCTCTGGACCTGATCCTCTTTGGATACGTCCGCCGGGAGGGCAAAGGCTTGGCTGCCGCTGGAGCGGATCTCCTCGACCACTTGTTCAGCTTCCTCTTCGCCGGAAACGTAGTTCACGGCCACATTCGCTCCGGCCTGTCCCAGGGCAATCGCCACGGCCCTGCCGATGCCCGAATTGGCGCCGGTCACCAGCGCCTTTTGTGCTTTCAAGACCTTGTGAATGGGATTCGACGGCATCACGACTTCCGGTAATGGCCCTTCTTGGAAAGCGGCGTTCATCTCTCGTTCTCCTTGATTCGTCCCGCAGCGGAATGATGCATCAGTTCGACGGAACCTTTGCCGCGCCGGCGGCACGCGTGTTCGGGGTCGCTATGCAGCCTTACTTTCCGTTTCCGTTTGCCGTCTAGCGGGTCACGAATTGTCCCGCTCTTCCAATACGGCATCGAGAAAGAGCGCAGCAGTCCAAGAGAAGTTGTCTGTTCCGTATCCGGTTCCCGTGTAGGGATCAAAATACTCGTGGAACCCCCAGCGCTTCACCAGCTCAATGATGTCCTGCCGGACGCTCTCAAACTTTTCCGTGAACCCATACCGCCGGAGTCCCTGCATCAACAGCCAGTTGGTGTTGATCCAGACGGGTCCGCGCCAATAATTCGTCGTGTCCAGGTAATCCCCTTGCAAGTTGTAATTGGGGATCGAGAAGCAGCTGCCGTCATGCATCGAACAGTAGCTGTTGGACTCAAGAAAGCTGTAGATGATCCGGGCGTCTTCCTCCGTTGGGGCTCCGCAAAGGAGGGGCATGAAGCCCGCGGCGGTTAACGTTCCGACACGCTCGCCGGCATGCAAATCGAAGACGTCATAAGCGCCGTGATCAGCATCCCATATCTTTTCTCGAAGGGCTCGACAGGTGCGCTGAGTCCATACCTGAATCTGAGTCATGTCCTCTCCCAAGATCTCCCCAATCTTGATAAGGTCCTCACCTGACTTACACAGAATGCTGTTGAAGAGCGGGTCTTGAATGAGGAAGGGGCATTCGCTGTAAATGGCCTCCTCGTTGTAGTCCAGCGTTCTGAAGAGATCGACCAGAAAGACGTAACGGTCATAATCCTCATCCGAGGGGCGTTGCGACGCCGGGATGCCCTTCTTCAAATCTTTGCGCTGATACTTTGGAAGCTTCTTTTTGTCGATTGAAATCGCCTCCAGCGGAGGATCCCACGTCGGGGCGTTGTCCAATCCCGATTCCCAGGGGTGGCGGATGTAAACGAGGCCCTCCCCGTTGGGATCACGCTCCCGGTAGAAATACTCGTGCATGGCCAGGATCCTTGGGAAGATATCCTGCAGCCAATCCCGCGCTGCTTGTGGGTCCGTGGCCTGGGTGAAGACTCTCAGGGCGGCCATGGCGTGGACCGGAGGCATTGTGATTCCGGAAGTCAGGACGTTGCCGGGGTGGTGGGGGGAGCGCTCGGATTGCCAGAAGTCGGGTTCAGGGAAATAGCCCCCCAAGGCATCCGGATTGAAGATGATCTGGGGGAGCATCCCGTTCTTCCATTGGGCGGTGAAGAGCGAGGAAAGCTCCTGCTGCGCGCGCGATTGATTGTACCGGGCATAACCGATGGCGATGAATCCCGAATCCCAGTTCCATTGATGGGGATATAGATGCGGGGACGGTTTGGTGGAATGGCCCAGCCAGTTTCCATCCAATACCGCCTTCGCCCGTTCAGTGAGTTTGACCAATTCTTCATTCATTTGTGGCAGCCTTTCCCTTTTGACCGGTTCCAAATAGGGAAACCTACCCGGTCCCCTGCGTCAAGAGGTTACGGGATAAACTCCAGTTCTTGGGTAACCGGACGAGTCTGCCATTGCATGAGACCATTTGCGCGTTTCCAAAAATCATGAATTTGATGGCGCCACTCCCCCGCCCCCGACGAGCCTGCTCCAGCCACGCATTCTGTGGCGGGCGCTTCGGGGCGGGATTGAAAAAGCAGCCAGTCCCCGTACAGAACCTCATTCACTTAATCCTCATATCTAATGTGAGAGCTTAAGCCCTCTGGAGGTTTTTCCAATCATATATTTTCCCGCTTAAACCCTACGGACTTTTGGCCTTCAAGAAATTCGCCTTTCAAAGGGCGGGCTCTTTTGAAAGCACAAGCTTGCCTGAACGAGAGGTATGTCCTATAGGTAGGATGGTTGATTTCTCTTACAAATGTCGGCGACAAAGCGCGGCGCCCAAGCTGAGAACCTCGCCGAAAAGGAGAAGAATCATGCCGACCCAGTATGATGCGATCATCATAGGCACGGGGCAATCGGGTCCCTCCCTGGCGGGACGGTTGGCCGGCGCGGGGATGAAGGTGGCGATCATCGAGCGCAAGCGTTTCGGTGGAACCTGCGTGAATACTGGCTGCATCCCGACAAAGACCCTGGTGGCCAGCGCCCGAGCCGCCTACGTGGCGAGGCGAGGCGTTAGTTTCGGGGTGATAATCGACGGCCCCATCTCTGTGGACATGAAGCAGATCAAGGCCCGCAAGGACAAGATCGTGCTCGGCTCAACGACCGGTATCGAAAAATGGCTCAAGTCCACCGAAAACCTGACAGTGTACGAGGGCCACGGGCGCTTCGAGGGCCCCCACACCGTCCGGGTGGGTGAGGAACTGCTGGAGGGGGACAAAATCTTTATCAACGTGGGCGGGCGGGCGAGCGTGCCGCCCATCCCCGGCCTTGACAGCGTTCAGTACCTCACCAACTCCAGCATCATGGACGTAGACTTTCTGCCCGAGCATCTCGTTATCTTGGGCGGAAGCTACATCGGGCTGGAGTTCGGGCAAATGTACCGCCGCTTCGGAAGTGAGGTGACGGTGATCCAGCACGGGCCGCATCTCCTGTCGCGCGAAGACGAGGACGTTTCTACAACCGTCCGGGAAATCGTGGAAAATGAGGGCGTAAACGTCCTGAACAACGCCACCGATCAGCGGGTGGAAAATCGCGACGGGCAGGTTGCGGTCAACACGAAGTGCAACGGCGAGCCGACGGAGGTGCTGGGGTCCCACCTGCTGGTGGCAACGGGACGCGTACCGAACACTCATGACATCGGACTCGA
The DNA here is from genome assembly GCA_046758845.1 of Nitrospinota bacterium. Classification (GTDB taxonomy): domain Bacteria; phylum UBA8248; class UBA8248; order JACPRG01; genus JBHIBA01. The sequence goes on along the minus strand of JBHIBA010000243.1, from coordinate 590 downwards.
GGAGGCCGGCATCGAGGTGGACGAAAGAGGGTACATCCAGGCGGACGACCAGCTGAGGACCAACGTGCAAGGTGTTTGGGTCATGGGGGATTGCAACGGAAAGGGGGCTTTTACTCACACCTCTTATAACGACTTCGAGATCGTTGCGGGAAATTTACTGGATGACGACCCACGCCGCGTGAGCGACCGAATCTTCGCCTACGCCCTGTTCATCGATCCACCCCTGGGACGGGTTGGGATGACGGAGAGGGAGGTGAGAAATTCCGGCCGGAAGGCGCTCATCGCCAAGAGACCAATGACGGCGGTGGCCCGCGCAGTGGAAAAGGGCGAAACGCAAGGGTTCATGAAATTTCTCGTGGACTCCGAATCCAAAGAAATCCTTGGCGCGGCGATACTGGGAGTCGGCGGCGACGAAGTGATCCATTCCGTCCTGGATGTCATGTACGCCAAGGCGCCCTACACGGTGATTCTCCGGGCTATGCACATTCATCCGACCGTGTCGGAGCTGATCCCCACCGCGCTCGGCGATCTCAAGCCTCTGGAATAAGAGAAAATCCCAGGGGGGCCTTTTTGAAAACCGGCCCCCCTGG
>JBHIBA010000242.1:0-7163 GCA_046758845.1 Nitrospinota bacterium | reverse complement strand
CGGTCGCTTTCTGGATGCACTCCCTCAGCCCACAACTTCCCATTTTCCACCCGTGGATCGACGTGTCCCCTTCCTGGATGGCGTTCCGAATACGCAACTCCTTGGGATCCATGCCGATGAGATGGGCCATGGCATCGAGGTGGGACTCCAACGCAAAGGCCATCTGCGGATTCCCAAAACCACGGAAGGCCCCCGTCGGGACCTTGTTTGTGTAGACGAGGTAGGCCCTGGTTCGGACGTTGGTCTGCCGATAGAGGGAATCCATCCGGCGGGCCGAGGTCTTGGTGATGCTATTCGTGATCCCCGTGTAGGCTCCATTATCGACAATGATCCGCGTATCTTTCGCAACGATCTTTCCGTCCTCAGAGAGGCCCATCTTCAGCGCGATCTTCTGCCGCGTCCTCGGCCGGCCCGCCGCAAAATCCTCAGTGCGAGTGTTTTGGAGCCGGACGGATTCTCCGGTCTTCCAGGCCAGGAAGGCCGTGATAGGCGCGTTGGGGTCTTCGGCCAGTTTGCCGCCAAACCCCCCTCCGACAAAGGGCTGGATGACGCGGACCTTGGAAGGAGGAAGCCCCAAGGCCGAGGCGATAGCATCCCTCGTGAAGAAGGTGACCTGCGTGGAGGACCAGGCCGTCACCTTCCCGGAGACATCGCAGGTCGCCACCGTCCCGGTGGGCTCCATGTACGCCTGATATTGGTAGGGGGTTTGATAGGTGTCCTCGTGAATCAAGTGTGCGGCTCTAAACCCGGCTTCAACATCCCCGCGAGTTATATCAACGTCAAGAGCGACGTTGCTCCTTCCTTCGTGAATCTGCGGCGCATCCGGCCTCATGGCGTCCTCGGGTTCTAAGAGGGCCGGAAGCGGCTCATAATCAACTTTGATCAACTCCAGGGCCTCTTGGGCGGTACTGGCATTCCTGGCCACCACCGCTGCCACTTCCTCTCCAATGAATCGGACCTTTCCCACAGCCAGGAGGTAATGTTCCTGGATAGTCTGGCCCCAGAGATTTTTCGGAGTGTCCTCTCCTGTCAGGACCGCTCTAACGCCGGGAAGTCTCTCCGCCCTTGATTTCTCGATGTTCAATATCCCAGCATGAGCCAAGGGGCTTCGAAGAAGAGCAGCTTCGCGAATACGGGGGATCTTAAGATCAGCGACGAAATTTGCAGCTCCGGTCACCTTCTCTTTTGAATCCATCAAAGGGAGAGGCTTTCCAATCACTGAGAATTGAACCATCTCCTCCTCCCATCACACCTTTACAAGGCTTTACCGGCGGCCAAGCGCTCAGAGTGCAGGCTTCCTCGGGTCACAGCGCGACGATTCAGATCTCTACTCCGTCCAGGGTCGGTCCATCATGCGTTCTTGCACCTCCAGCGTGCGGCCCGATGAGGGCGCCCAGCGTCAGCGTGCAGAAGACTTCAACGCTTCGTCCCCTTTCATCCCCCTTTCCCCCCAAAGGGCCCGAAGGATTTTCTGGGGTGTGACAGGCAGATCCCTTATGCGGACGCCGACGGCGTCGTAGACGGCGTTTGCAAGCACGGCGCCGCAGGTGTTCAAGGCACATTCGGAGCATCCCTTGGCGCCGAAGGGGCCGTTCGGATCGATGGACTCTACAAAGATGGAGGTGAAGTTGGGTAGGGACTCTGCCTTCGGCAGGGAGTAGTCCGCCAGGTTGCCGTTCGCAAACCTCCCGCCATCCAGGACGGGCCGCTCGAATAAGGCGAACCCGAAGCCCTGTGCCATTTCTCCGTGGACTTGGCCCTCGACGGTGAGGGGGTTGATGGCCCGCCCCAGGTCGTCGACCACGACAACGTCTTTCAGCCGGACCCCTCCCGTTTCGCAATCCACCTCCACAGCGGCGGCGACGCACGCAAAGGAGGCGGCAGTGGTATTCCTCCCGTAGAAGGTCTCCGGATCAGGCAGCTCGGTGGGCGGGTCCCAACTGGCCTGTGCGGAGACGCCGGCCCCTCCCGAGTGCGAGCAGTGTGCTCTTACAACCTCGTCCAGGGCGATCCTCTTTTCGGGGGCGCTCTTGACGAAGATGTCGCCCCCCGCAAGGGAGAGGTCACCGGGGTTGACCTCAAGCTGCTCTGCCGCGAGCTGAAGGAGGCGTTCCCGGCACGCGATGGCCGCCTCTCGGACCGCGTTTCCTGCGACCATCGTCAGGCGGCTCGCATAACCCCCAAGAGAAAAGGGCGTGTTTTCCGTATCGGCTTCCGAAACCTCCACGTCCTGGAAATCCAGGCAAAGCTCTTCCGCCGCCATTTGGGCAAGAACCGTTTTCGCCCCTTGGCCAATCTCTCCTTCGCCGCAGATCAATTTGACCTTGCCGTCCTCGTTGACCTGAACGATTGCCGTCGAACCGTCCCACGTCTCCCCCCCCTCCAAGGTCGAGCGCTGGCGAACGGAGGTTGAGTGGATGGCGCACGCTAGGCCGACACCCGTCCGAAGGGTCCCTTCCTTGGGAACCCCCCGATACCGTTTCCAATCCACAGCGGCGACCGCTTTTTTGATGCACTCATCGATGGCGCAGCTATCCATTTGCCACCCGTGAACACTTGTTTCCCCTTGTCGAATGACGTTTCTGAGGCGAAGCTCAGCGGGGTCCATCCCCAGCTTTTTCGCGAGGACGTCCAGCTGGGACTCCAGGGCGAAGGCCATTTGAACGTTGCCAAACCCACGAAAAGCGCCCGCCGGAAGAAGGTTGGTATAGACCAGGTAGGCGTCGGTCTTGACGTTCTCCATCCGGTACAGCGAATCCATCCGGGTGGCCATACACTGGATGACCTCTGGAGAAAGACAGGAACAGGCCCCGTTGTTTCCGTAGATCCTCGTCTCCTTTGCGGCGATGGTCCCGTCTTTTCGAAGGCCCATTTTGAGGTATGTCTTTGTGGGCATACGAGGCCTCGAGGCGCCGAACTCATCCAGTCGGTTGTTGAGGAGGCGCACGGGCCGGCCCGTCTTTAGGGCCAAGAAGGCGGTTATCAGGGCGGTCGCGTCCTCATTGGACTTCCCGCCGAAACCCCCTCCGATGTGAGGCTGGATCACCCGGAGCTTCGCGCAGGGATGGCCCAGGCCCTGTGAAACGCACTTGCGGGTACGGTAGATGGACTGGGTGGGGGCGTAAAGGGTCAGGCGGCCTTGGGCGTCGATGTCCGCCAGGGCCCCAAGGGGCTCCATATAGGATTGAAATTGGTAGGGCGTGGTGTAGGAGTCCTCGTGGATGACGGTCGACTCCGCAAAGCCACGTTCGACGTCGCCCCTGCGAATATGCATCTCCCGGGCGATGTTGCTCTCCCCCCCGTTGACCAGAGGCGAACCGGGGGCCAGAGCCTCCTCGGGATCGAAGACGGAGGGAAGCTCCTCATATTCGACATCTATCGCTTCCAGGGCATCCAGTGCGGCCTCCTCGCTCTCGGCCACGATAGCCGCCACTTCCTCGCCCACGTATCGGACCTTTCCGGTGGCCAGCACATACTGATCTTTGTGCACGATGCCCCACGGTTTCCTCGGCACGTCGTGGCCGGTGAAAACGGCCGCCACGCCTGGGACCCGGGCGGCTTTCTCCGTTCGCACCCGCAGGATCCGGGCGTGGGCGTGGGGGCTTCGAAGGACCTTGGCGACAAGCATCCGGGGCAGGGTCATGTCCCCGACATAATGAGCGCGTCCCACAACCTTCTCGGGTGCGTCGACAGGTGGGATGGGCCTTCCGACGACCCGCAGCCCGTCCATGGCAATCCTCTAATCCGGGTCGATCGAAAGCTTTTTCATGGGCCGGCTTTAACCGCCGCTCATGGGGATGCCCATGACGATCTGGATCTCTTCGTCGCCCGAGAGGCGTGTGTCGAGTCCGTCCCGCGCCTCGGGCCTCTGCCGTCGATCAAGAACATGATTCGCGGATCCAGCCACCCTTGCGTGTTGTAGAAAACGTCCTTCAGGTGATCCCGGTGCGCCCGAATCAAGTGATCCAGGACCGTCCGCACCGTCACCGGCGCTTCGAGATGGAGGCGCTCCTCATCACATTTCATGACCCGGCGGAGGGGACCGATAAAACTGATCTTGATATCGACGGCGCTCACAGGGCTTTCCCTATCGCATCGGCGGGTAAATCCCGACGCGCAGCGTCAGGAGACGCAAGTAGAATCCCCCGATGAACAGCAGAATGGCCGTGATCCCCATCATCGGTCCCCTCGCGCCGGCCCAGACCGCCGCGAACAGGCTGAGAGCGAGTGGGAGGACCGTCCCCGCCGCGAGCGTCAGGCCCAGAAAGAGGCCCTTGTACCTGCCCCTCAGCAGCAAGAAGAGGCTTTCGCGTTTGGCCGGGTTCTCTCTGCGCGTGGCCAGGTGCCACAGCATCGACACCAAGAGGAACGCCACAAAAATAATTTCTAGAATCACCAATCCCAGGCCGATGGCCTTCCCGGCGGCCAGGAAAAAGAGAGAGAGGACTCCGGCCGACATGGCGAAGGATGAAAGCAGGAACTGTGCGGGAACCAAGGGCGAATTCCAATAAGGAATGGATTTCGGGTCGGACAGAACAGCGCCCGCGTAAAACATCACGACAATGGCCGCGACGATAGAGATGAACTCGAAGAACCTCCCCAGCCCTGAGATGGCCTCCGATTCCCAGGGCAGGGCGGAAAGAGGCATCGCCGAGCCGATCTTCAAATTGGGCAAAATCAGCAGCGTCGCGAGAATCAAGAAAACGAAGTCGGCAATCGCTCCGCGGGAAATCCACGAAGTTCGGACGTTGATCAACGCGCGAATGAACCGGAATGGCTTCCCGAGGTCCGCGATCAAGACCAAGCCCCCGATGCCGATCACGACGAAACTCACGATGTCCACTGCCGGAAGCCCGAACCAGAGACCAAGGTCGTGCGAGATTCCCATCAGCCGGGAGAGGACGAACACCCCGCCCCCGATTCCCATGAGGGTGAACCAGGTCGCGTGCGGGATATCCCACACCCTTTGGACCCGGTTCCGCATGCGCCACTGGCCGGAAAAATCCAGGGGATATCCGACGAACGCCGTCTGTTGCGCCCTTTTCGCTCCTGAAACACCCGCCATGGCTCAGTCCACCACGTAGATGACTTTGGGGTTCGTCTTCGCATCCGGGCGAAGGACTTCTGTCTTCCCACGTTTCCGGAGATAGCGGCCGACGTTGCTTTCCGGGTCGCTCAGATCCCCGAAGATGCGGCACTCGGCCGGACACGTGACCACACAGGCGGGAGTCGCCTCCCGGTCTATGCCGATTTTCAGACCGTGCTCGTTCCCGTAATCCACCCGGTGGGCGCAGAAGGTGCACTTCTGAACCGTGCCAGCGTCATAGCGGAGCCGGGCGCCTCGGTCGGCCACCGTCGGCAACGTGTGCTCTTGGCCGAACAGGCTCTCGCCCGACTCCCCTTCGAAGAACTTGGCCGCGTCGTAGGGACAGGCGGTGACGCACGCCCGAGAGCCGCAGCATTTGTCTTCTTCGTACATGACGATCCCGTCGGGCCGCCGCATGAGAGCGCTCGTGGGGCACGCCCTGACGCAGGGTGCGTCTTCGCAATGCATACAGAGGGTCGGGATGAACACCATGCGCGCGTTGGGATATTCCCCGACCTCTTGATGGATCACCGGCGCGTACCAGATATCTCCGGGGGTCTGGTTTTCCGATTTGCAGGCTACGGTGCAAGCGTCGCAGCCGACACACTTTGTGATGTCGATCACCATCCCCCAGCGGGGCATCGGGCTTCTCCCTGTCCTACTCGGATTTGAACACCTGGGCGGAGATGGCGCAATCGAGCGCTCCGCTCACAAAGTCGATGTGATTTTCGTCGATGGCCAGGAGGGCGTTGAAGTTGACCTCCTGCTTCGTGGCCGTGTCCACCCAACCCCCACCGCAACCCTGCGTCGCCAGCACCTCCGGATGGACGAGTTCGGTCACACGCGCAATGGCGCTCTGCCGCCTCCGCTCAAATGTCTCGATGACGACCGAATCGCCTTCGGCAATTCCCCGCTCCGCCGCCGTCTTGGTGTTGATCCACACGGTGCGGAGGTCGTTGTGGCGCGCAGAGAGCGAGAGCAGCATCGGGTTCTTGTGCGTGTGCGAGAGGGCGTGGTTCGGGACTTTCATGTTGATCACGTACAGGTTGTACGGGGCTTCGCGCTGAAACGCCGGTCCCGGTTTCCAGTCAGGCAGGACTTGATAATCCTGGGTATCCCACGGGATGCCCAGCTCCCGGGTCACCTGCTCGACGTCCTGGCCCGCCCGCTTCATAAACTCGTAGTAGAGATGCGTACGGGCGGTGACGAAAGGCCGGGGATACTTTTCCTCGACGTTCTTGTCGTCCCTCCAGAGGCCGTCCTCCACGAACCAATCGAGTCCCTTGTCCGGACCGAGCTCATTCTTCAAGAGGCGATCAACGATCTCTGGATAGGTGTACTCCCTTTCCAGCTCCAGCTCGTTCTCGCCCTTCAGGCCCGCGATGGTATTGACGGCCTCATAGAAATCCTCCAGGAAGCCGACTCGCTTCGCAAGCTCCAGCAGGATTTGCATGACGTCCACGTATTCCGGTTCGAAGGGATGCTCGAAGGGGGGGTGGACAACCGGTTTGGCCCCGTAGGTCGTGAGTTGGCCTTCGCCGGCCCCGTAGTTGTTGTAGACGAAGGGGACCAGCCGCTCCAGGTGATGGAGATCCGGCAGGACGATGTCGGCGAACTCGGCCGTCTCTTCCATGCGCCGCACGATGGAGACGATGAAGGGGATGCGCTTGAGAAACCGATCCACCACGTCGGGCGGCCCCGACGTTTTGGCGATGTTGGAATGATAGTGAATGAGCATCTTGGGGAAGGGGGGCGGCTTGTACTTCTCTTCGTACTCGGACGTGAGGAGGTAGAAGATGAACCCGAAGGGGCCAACCGGGAGGAGCTCGAACATCTCCGGTGTCAGGGGGGGCCGGGCCTTTCGAGGCGGGTAACAACCGCCGACGCGTCCGCCACCCATTCGCGCCCCGCCGATGGCCCCCTGGACGATGTGCCCGTCCGGACTGACCGAGCATCGATACTTCCGGCCAAAGGCCGCCTTGCCCCGGGTGGAGTAGGGATCGCCCAGAAGGCCGCCGGGAACGTCGAGGCCCCCGATGAGGGTCGGCAGAAGGTTGATGGCCAGACCCGCCAGGAA
>JBHIBA010000241.1:0-7165 GCA_046758845.1 Nitrospinota bacterium | reverse complement strand
TCGAGTCAAAAGCGGTCATTCTGGCGACCGGCGGGGCCGGCGAAGTCTTCAAGTATAACGTCACGCCACCGGACATGACCGGTGACGGATATCGCCTTGCCCTTCAAAAGGGTGTTTCGCTTTTTGACATGGAATTTGTACAATTCTATCCAATTTCGATCGTTGAACCAGGAGTTCCTCATTGGTATCTGCCTTACTGGTACTTCTTCGAGAACGGGGCGCTTTTGCACAATATCAAAGGAGAGGATGTTCTCGTGCGTGAAGGCTTTACGAAGATCGAAGAGATCACCAGGGATAAGTTGGCCCGTGCCTGTGGGCAGGATGAAGTACTCCTTCTTGACTGTACCCGGATGACGGATGATGTCTGGAAGCAGCATGACTTCCTGGCTTTCAAGAATGAGATGCTGAGGCACGGGTTCGATCCTGGGGATAAACCGTTCAAAGTCACCCCTACCGGTTACTATTTTATGGGCGGGATCAAAATAGACGCCTCTTGCCGGACGAGTGTGCCGGGCTTATATGCGGCGGGAGAGGTTGTCGGAGGAATACATGGTGCGAATCGGCTGGGGTCGAACGAATTTCCGGCGGCTTTGGTCTTCGGCGCGATCGCAGGAAAAAGCGCTTCCGAATATACCTTGACCATCCCCAAGATGAGAATTCCCGCTGATTCAGTGAATTCCTCCAGGGAGAAAATTCGTCAATGCCTGAAGGCGGAAAGAACTAAGGTGGGTCATCCTGTGGCCGTCCGTGCGAAGATTCAGGAGACGATGTGGGATTATGCAATTTGGGTGAGAAGCCGTGAAGGACTCGAAAGGGCCTTGAAGAAATTAAAGAATATCAAGAGTGAACAAATGAGCTCAAGTTATGCCAGGACTTTTTCAGAATTGAAGCGTCTGCTCGAGAATGAGGCATTGATGGATACGGCAGAAATGATTTGCTGGGCGGCTTGGATGAGAGAGGAGAGCCGGGGGTCACACTTTCGGGTGGACTATCCATCGGAAGACCCTGTCTGGGAGAGGAACATCTTTAGTACAATGACCGGAAATGAAGTGAATCTCCAATTGAACTCGGGAGAGGTATCTGTACACTCTGGCAGCCGCGCCCCATAAGGAAACAAGAGGCGCTGGGATGGATTTTGAAGAAGTAAGATCTGAGTTTCCAGTTTTGAAACAATGCGTCTACTTTGATCACGCCGCGTGCTCGCCAATACCTCTTCGGGTTTTTCAGGCGATTAAAGTATACAATGAAACTGTGATGGAAACCGGCGGGGCGGATCTCGCACCGTGGATGAACAAGGTGGAGGGTATCAGGATTCGCGTAGCCTCCCTCATTGGAGCGAAACCGGCGGAGATCGCATTTACAGCGAACACTTCTCAAGGCATCCTGGCCGTTGCGAATGGCGTCCCGTGGAGGAAAGGGGATAACTGCATTATTGGTGACATTGAATTTCCTGCGAACGTTTACCCCTGGAGGAATCTCTCTCGGCATGAGGTTGAGGTGAAGATCGTTGAATTTAAGGACGGACGAATTGATCCTGGAGCTATTGAAAGCCTTATGGACGACAAAACTCGGCTTATGAGCCTGAGCTTTGTGGAGTATGCAAACGGGTTTCGCAATGACGTGACGGTCCTTGGCCGGTTGTGTCGAGAGAGGGGCGTTTATTTCTTTGTGGATGCAATTCAGGGACTGGGAGCCCTTGAGCTGAACGTGACCGAAAGCTGCATAGATTTTCTCTCAGCGGGCGGACACAAGTGGCTATTGGGACCGAGGGGGAGTGGTATTTTCTTCTGTTCGGAACGGGTTCTCGATGAGATCCAGCTGAATAGTTTTAGTTGGAGAAGCGTTGCTGAGCCCGAAAATTTCAGGGATAATACCCAAAGACCGAAACCCTCGGCGGGTCGATTTGAAGCCGGGACGCCAAACATCGGTGGAATCGTCGGACTTGGCGCGTCTATCGAATTGATCCAGGAATTGGGAATAAAGAGGATAGAGTCGAGGATCCTCGGATTGACGGGGACCTTAGCTGAAGGTTTAAGGGCGAAGGGATATGAGGTCGTGAGTCCTCGCGGAGAGGGAGAGCGTTCCGGCATTCTCCTGTTTCGTGGAGGACGATACCCTGCGCAAGACCTTTGTGCATTTCTTAGAGAAAAAAGAATTATTGTTGCGGTAAGGAATGAAGGGATTCGAGTGTCACCTCATTATTACAATAATCTGGAGGATATGCAGAAGCTTCTCGATGTTCTCCCTTGAACGATTTTTTACTGTTCATAGATGTACGCCAATCGTTCGAGCGGGCCTTCCGGGCGACGGACGATCCCACGCGTCAACGCCCATCCACCAAGCCACGGCGCGCAATGACCCCTCCTAGCCCTGCTTCCCGGTGCATCGTTCTTAGAAGGGGCATACTGCTCCTTCGCACCGACACCTGTATACACCGTGGGCGGTCAGCCGGGCACCAGGCGTAACCGACTCATCCGCTCCGGGAAGAGGGCGAAGAGTTCCTTTTTCAGTTGTCTGAGGTGGAGGTGTCCAGGGAAGTGTTCGCCGAGATCGTGGGGCGGATCAACCGATTATGGCCCGTGTCCATCTGACCTTTCGCAGCAAAGTTCTTGCGGACGCAAGGGTCTTTTCTTCACCGGTTGATCCGTCAGGGCCGGTTACCGGAGGGTGGGGATTGCCTTCTTGCCATGACGGCCAGCCCTCGACGACGGTTCTCGGCGCTTCGAGAATCTGTTGACAGGGCCATTGGAAGTGGCTCTAATGGGAGCAAGCCTCAATAGAGCCTGAAAGGGAGCGCGCTCCCAGAGATGGGAAATTCCAGGCTAATTCTCAGACGATCAAAATTAGGTGACCGGCGAGCCGATCAGGTCTCGATGTGCCTCATGCCTATAGTCAACGATCCGATCCGCTCAAAAATCGCTACGTTTCACGGAACCCGATTTCTTCGGATCCGCACTGCTCCCTGCAATCGGGGCAGACAGGCGTCTATCGTTTGAAGCGAAGGAGGGGGTCATGGTTACCCATCGAGGGAAAAAGTCATGTTGGGCAGCTGCACAGGCAGTGCTTTTTCTGTGTCTGATGTTTCCTCCGTCAGCGTGGAGCCAGCAGGCCGAGCGGTTGTTGTTGCGAACGACCTGGATATTCAATCCCTCTCAGGCCGCCTTTTTCATGGGAAAAGAAAAAGGATTCTTCAAAGCGGCGGGGATTGACCTTGAGCTCCAAGACGGGCGCGGCTCCAGGAAAAACTTGCAGCTTCTCGCCGCTGGGAAGCTTCCGATTGCGCTTGCCGACAGCGGCACTGCGGCCCAGTTCATCACGCAAGGATTTGCCGGCAAGGTCATTTACATCTACTACCAAATGAGCCCGATGAGCGTCATCGCTCACGAAGACAAGAGGATCCGGTCTGCCAAGGACTTGGAGGGCAAGAGACTCGGAAGGGTGCCCGCCTCCTCCAACACAGCGCTCTTCCCGGCCGTCGCCAAGCGGAACAGTTTGGACCTCTCTAAGGTCACCTTGGTGAACGCGACCTGGGCGACGCTGGCAACGGCCTTTCTCAAAGGTGAAATGGATGCCATCCTGCTCCACTTCCCGGATAACGTCCCAAACCTTCGCGCCAAAGGTGCGAAGGTGAATTTCCTGCGATACTCAGACCTCGGCGCCAATACAGTGGGAGAGGGGATCACGGCCACGGCGTCATTTCTGAAAGAGAAGGCATCTCTCGTGCGTAAGCTGCTTCGCGCAGTGAGCCAAAGCTTTCTCTACACGAATGACCATCGGGATGAGGCCGTGGCCGCTCTCAAGAAAGCGGCTCCGCTGACCGTCAAGGATTCGAAGGTCGCCCGGGAGATCCTCGACGGCTACCTCTCGTTGCTCCACACCAAGAACACCCAAGGCAAGCCCCTCGGGTGGATGGCCGAGAAGGATTGGGAGGATACGCTCCAAATCCTTTCGAAGTACGCCGGGATGAAGAACCCGCTGCCCGCGCAACGGTACTACACAAACGACTGGGTCCCTTCAAAGGTCACCTTCTAACCGATGTCCCTTCGGACGGGCTCGAAGCGGCCTTTGGGGCAAACGTCCGGGGCGGAGCATGTCACAGGGAGCCTAGACCCACATCGGTTGCGGGTGAAGCGGGGGCGCTCGGGAAGGCCGGGGAGCTACCGCTGGACTTGGGCGAGGAGCTACATCTCAAGGGGCCGGACGCTGTCACCCTCGAGTACCGGAAATTATTGAGAGAGCTTGGAGTCGAGTAGGCGACTGTCTGGGGGGTTCCATATCGGATCCGTAAATTTGTGAAGGTAGCCGCTCGGGCAGCTCACCAATTCTAAGGAGATTCACCATGAAGATCATAACGGATGAGGTGGTTCCCGCTCGAAAGGGCGGGGCGTGGGTGGTAAAGAAAGGACAACATATCCGCGTAATCGAGGTGGAAGGCGGCCAGATTGGCGACTTCGTGGCTTTTAATGCCAACAACCTGAAGGAGCGCTTCAGCCAGGCTCGGACTAAGGCTGACCAGGGAAAGTTTATGGTCTCTACGGGTGACCATCTTTTCACCCGGGACAACAACATCCTCCTCACTATCACGGAAGACACCTATGGCACTCACGACCTCCAGTACGGGATGTGTAGCGCATGGGTGTTCCAAAATATGGGGAAGAACTTCCACGGAATCACCGACCGCTTCACTGTCGGAGGGCCTCTCGGGCCGCCTCCCTTTGGTTGCTATGAAGTCCTTCAGGAGGCCCTGAAAGACTGGCCCGTCGCCCCAGAAGATATCCCCGACCCTTTGAATCTTTTTCAGACCGTGGATTTCGACATGGAAAAAAGATCCATGGGTATTGTAGATGGCCGAAGCAAGCCGGAGGATTACATTGATTTTGTGGCCGAAATGGACACCCTTTGCGGACTCAGCGCCTGCCCCTCGACCGGAAAACCCCTAAGGGTTCAGGTCTACAATCCATAATTTGGTCTTTTGGGGGCTTGCTCGTCCTATTCCGCGAAGGTGGCAGTTTCGACTGGGTGAGCGAACTGGTGAAGTGGAATGCGCCGCTTCTTCAAAACCGTCGAGGTCAATTCGACTTTCTACCGGCCTGATCGGGGTTGATCCGGCGAACAAGGTGGAGGCGTTTCCGCCGCCCATCCGGTCCAAGTGTTGGAGGGAGTATCTCAACGTTGGCGTACCCATACATCTTCCCGCCAGTCACATGCCCTGACTTCACGTTTCGGAAAATGGCATCGTAGGTCCACTGACGGGATTTTTCCCACTCAACTTCAGAGGCACAATTGGTGAGGGAACCCATCACTTTATCCAGTGCAGTCCGTAAAGCGGGCTCTCGGGTCTCCGGGTAGCATCTCGCGAATCGCGTGGATCTTTAGGAGGGAAGTTTTCCCTTCACCGGAAAGGAAGGCTGGAAGACGCAACGAAGCAAAGGGTCTCGCCGCCGCCCTTGCCGTATGGTCATCCGGCATTCGACACGACGAAGCGGGAGATTCTTCGCGTGGGTCGATGACCCACGCGCAGAATGACACGTCACTCATAAATTGCTCCCCTGAGTACGAGGCGGGAAGGCATCCCCGGGATGCCGTGCATTTAAATCGAAACTTCATTCCACCTGCCAGGCAATCGGGATCTTTATACCAGCCCTATCATACAAACGGTTGGTCGCCCGGGCGCCGCGCTTGAGGATTCCCTTTTCATTCATCGTTAGGACCTTGCCCCTTCGGACCAGAAGCCTCCCATCCGCTCTCTTTCTCCACGGGAATCTCAAATGCGCCGGACCCGCTTCAACGGCGCTACTGTTATCTAAATCGGGACACAGGCTCATCCCCTGATGCCTGCCTCTCCCAGCACTGCGGTAGCGTTTCCCCCCAGGATTTTTTCCCGATCGGTCTCGGACATTGCGTTGATTGCCGGAAGCGCCAGCCTGCCTTCTCGATCGCCGACTTCGAAGGGAAAGTCCGTCCCGAACATCACCCGGTCCGCGCCGACGAGCTCAACCAGGAACCGGAGGGATTCGCCGCTGGCGACCAACGAATCGTAGTAGAGCTGTTTGACGTAATCCCCCGGGGGCTTAAAGATGTGTTTTCGGCAGTCAGGATTGAATTCATATTTGGGGGCGAAGTAGCCGAGGTTGAGACGGCCGCTCAGGAAGGGAAGAGTGCCCCCACCGTGGGCCAGGACCAGTTTCAGGCCGGGATGCCGCTCGAGCACGCCAGCATAGATCAGGCGCGCGACAGAAATGGTGGTCTCCGTTGGAAAGCCTACCAGCGTGACCAGCGTATAGTCTTCGAGGCTTTTGTGACGGAGGTTGGGGTATGGGTGCAGGAAAGTCAACAGTCCAAGGTCCTCAAGCGCGGCGAACATCGGCTCAAAATCCGGATTGTCCAGGAACCGTCCGGCCGCTGTGGTGGGGAGGGCGGCCCCTTTGAATCCATACATCTCGATCGCCCGCCGCAGCTCGTCGGGAATGCGTGAATGTTCCGTCAGACAGGGCACCGCCAATCCGCCGAGAAGGCCGCCGCTCTCCTCGGCGAGCTTCGCGGTGTATTCATTGATCCGGCGCGCCTGCTCGACGCCCCCGGCCAGTTTCTGATCCGGAAAGATCGAAATGGGCGGCGAGATCAGTTGGAGGCCGACCCCCCTGTCTTCAAGGCTCCTGAGCCGCCCTTGCAGATCGAATACGAGGGGGTCCAAAGGACCGTAGCTCGGGTGCGCAAATCCGCCGTCCGCCAATTTTTCCAAGTGTAGGCCGAACCAGGGGCTGCGGGTCATCTCGCCGGCGAGTTCCTCGCTGATCGCGTGTGCGTGAACATCGATGATCATGAGATCGGTCGCCTTGTCCGGTGAACGGTTTGGTGAGACGGCGCCTTTCGCAATTGCGGGGTTTCCGGATCCGGTCCAAAAAGTTGTTTTCCGGGCAATCCTCCAGCAAGTCTGCCACGTGGGCGGAAATGCGTCAACGATTTAGCGGGATCATCCAGAACGAACGGTTTTTCTCGATGCAACTCCGCCCCGGCTCCGCCCTGAGCCCAATTCCGCAGCGAACACTGAGGCGTGAACAGGTTCAGAAGCATATGAGACGTTCCCTCTGGAATAAGAGAAAATCCCAGGGGGGCCTTTTTGAAAACCGGCCCCCCTGGACCCCCCGGAAAACTTTCTTTTCGC
>JBHIBA010000240.1:0-7181 GCA_046758845.1 Nitrospinota bacterium | reverse complement strand
CGGTAGTAAACGCCTTCCCAGTGGATCTTCCCGACGGCTTCATAAGCGAGGCCAATGGCCGTCGCCAGGTCCTTTCCGGTGGCGGTGACTCCCAGAACGCGCCCGCCCGCCGTGACGGTGTCATTGTCGGCCTGCGCCGTTGCGGCATGGAAGAGATGGACGCCATCCATTTCCAGCGCTGCCCGGAGACCGATGATTTTCCTTCCCTTCTCATACCTTCCAGGGTATCCCGCTGAGGCCATGACGACGCAGACGGCTGCCTCATCGCGGAGACGGACCGCCCGTCCGTCCCTCAGGCGGCCTTCGGCAACGTCCATCAGCCAAGGGACGATGTCCTCATCGAGCCTCGCCATCAGGGGTTGCGTTTCCGGGTCTCCAAACCGGGCGTTGAATTCCAGGACTTGCGGGCCTGAAGACGTGATCATCAATCCCGCGTAGAGCATTCCCCGGTAGGGAGTGGCGGCGGCATCCAAGGCGGCGGCCGCCCGGGCGTGGCATCTTTCGACGACATCGTGAACCAGTTCCTCGTCCGCCAGGGGCACGGGCGAGTAGGCGCCCATCCCTCCGGTGTTTTCTCCCGTGTCGCCCTCGCCGATGGGCTTGTGGTCCTGCGCCGAGCCGAGATAGGCGACTTTGAGGCCGTCGCAGAAGGCGAACACGGAAAGCTCGGCTCCGGAGAGCCTCTCCTCGATGACCAGGGTCTTTCCCGCCTTTCCCAGGAGGCCCTCATCCATGAGCCTCCGGACGGCCTGTTTCGCTTCGCTCCGGCAATCGCAGACGATGACTCCCTTGCCGGCCGCCAGGCCGTCGGCCTTCACGACCAGTGGGCCTTCGGGGAGGTTCTCCACGTAGGCGAGGGCTTGGGTGGAATCCGAAAGAGTGCGGTGGGGCGCAGTCGGTATCCCGGCCCGCTGGAAAAGGTCCTTCGCGAAGGCCTTTGAACCTTCGATGCGGGCCGCCGCCCGGCGGGGTCCAAAAGTCTTACGTCCGGCCGATTCAAACCGATCGACAATGCCGGCCATCAAAGGCGCCTCGGGCCCGACAACGGTCAGGTCGACGCCCTCCTTCTCGGCGAAGCGGAGCAAACCCTCAACGTCTTCGGCGGGAATGTTGACGTTTCGTCCTTCCAGGGCCGTTCCCGCGTTTCCCGGCGCGATGAAAAGTCCATCCACCCGCGGGCTTTGGCGGATCTTCCACGCCAGGGCGTGTTCTCGCCCTCCGCCTCCGACGATGAGGACCTTCATCGCCCGGTTTCTTCCGCTTGTTCCGCGCTGTTTGAAGCTTCGCCCCCGGGTTGGGACCCCGGCTCGCCGAGGTCTCCGAGGACGAATCCCAGGATCGCGAGCGCGGCGATCGGGGCTGTCTCGGTCCGGAGGACCCGCGCCCCCAGGCCGGATGAAATGAAACCCGCAGCACGCGCAGCCCGAATCTCCGCCTCCGAGAATCCGCCTTCCGGGCCCACCAGGAGCGCCACGGCGGCGGGTTCTCGCGCATCGGCCAGAATTTCCCGCAAGCCGGCGGTCGCTTTTTCGTGGAGAACGATCTTGAGGTCCGCCCCCTGAGTGGCGTCCAGAAAGGCGGCGAGCGAATCGATGGGCATGACCTCCGCCCCGGACACGCGTCCGCACTGCATGCGCGCGGCTTCGGCCACGCGCCGCCATCGGCTCAGCCGGTCCGCCGCTCGGCTCTCATCCAGACGCGGGACGCTCCGCTCCGCGAGGACGGGGTAGATCACGCCGACCCCGAGCTCGACGCCCTTTTCCACGACCCAGTCCAGTTTCTCTCCCTTGGGGACGGCCTGCCCCAGGTGGATGACGACCCGGTTCTCGTGGGTCTGCCTTCGGGCGCGGATTGCGCCGGCGGCTCCCCTTTGGGTTAACTCCGTGAGGATCACCTCATATTCGGTGGAAACCCCGTCCGAGACCCGGATCACGTCGCCCTTCCTGTGACGCAGAGCGCGCAGGTGCTTGGCCACCTCGGCCGAAAATCTCACCCTTCCGGGGCGAACGTTTCTCGGGTCTACGCGGAAAACAGGCATCGCAGCGGGTTCGGGCAGGCTTCTATCTGGCCTTCCGTGAGGGCCGATAGCCCCGTCGGGTGTTTGGTTTCGAAGATTCGCGTAACATCGTAGCGCCGATCTGAGCGAGGGTTGCGGAATCCGCGGGCCTCATTCCGTAGCGGAGATCGGGGCAGGACACGCGCGCCGCGATTTCCGCGCGGGTCGGTGACCCTCGCTCAAACCGCGGCTACACAGGCTGTGACGGCCGCGAGCACCGACTAGTCCAGCGGGTTCTTGTCGCCCGGGTTCCTTTGGACCGTGAGACAGGCCCAGGCCGACTCGCTCCGGCGTTTATTGACCCGGAGGCCCGCGGCTTCCAGGGATCTTTCGAGCCCGGTTGTCTGCCGAGTCAAAATCCCCGAAAGAATGGCCAGCCCCCCAGCCGCCAAGCGGTGTGCGATCCCGGGAGTCATGTCCCGAAGAGGCTCCAAATAGAGATTGGCCAGGATCAGGTTGAAGGTCCCTCGGGCCTTTTCCAAGGACCCTTCATGGACTGTCATCCGGTGAGCCACGCGATTTTCCCGGGCGTTTCTCCGCGTAACGTGATAAGCGGCCGGGTCAATGTCGACGGCGGTCACCCGGCAGCGCCGGAATGACTTGGCGGCCGCAATGCCCAATATACCCGAGCCGCAACCGATGTCGAGCACCCGCCTGGGGGGAGGCCGGCTCACGCACTGGCCGAGGGCCTTGAGGCATAGCCGGGTCGTCGGGTGCTCGCCCGTCCCGAAGGCCATCCCCGGAGAGAGGAGGATTTCCGCTGCCTTCTCACCGCGCGCTCCTCGGCGGGTCCTTTCCGTGCCGGTCCGATGGGACTCGGGCACGATATGGAATGGGCCGATCCTTCGCGGCGTGCATCTTTCCTGAAAATCGCGGACCCAGTCCACTTGAGGGACGGGTCGGGTCGTCATGCCGGCAACGGAAAAGCCCAGGCGCCTCAGGGATTCCAGGTAACGGCGAATTTCATCGAGGGCCCTTCCCAGGACGTCGTCGTCGGGAAGATACCCCTGCACTTCGTTCTCCCGCTCGGCAGCCAGAGCCACTCCCGGAGAGCCCAAATCGATCAGTCGGGAAGACAGCGCGTCAAGGGTCTCCGGGCCGGCCTTCAGCTTGACCTCCACCCACCTGTCGCAGTTCGGGGCTGCGGCGGATTCCGCTTTCGGCTTGCCCACTCCCGATTTCTTAGAGGATAGAATGGTTGTGCGTCTTCCAGCCTCAGCGTTACCCGCGCCGGGGGCCGCGAAACCACTGGTTCAATTTCGATAACAGGCCGGAAACGGAGAGGCTTCGGGATCTTTTGGGAGAGTCCGGGGAAGGTTCGGGGGGCTTTACCGTTTGCGTGAATTCTCTCAGCAGTTCCCGTTGTCTTCGGCTCATTCGGGTGGGGGTTTCCACGTGGATGCGGACGACCTGATCGCCCGAGTGCCCGCCGCCCGGCTTGGGCAGGCCCTTGCCCCGGAGGCGGAAGGCGGCTCCGGATTGCACGCCGGCCGGGAGCTTCATGGCCGTCGAACCGTCGAGGGTGGGGACCTGGAGGTCGCAGCCCAAGGCCGCCTCGACCATGCTCACAGTGAGAGAGCCGTGGATGTCCCCTCCTTCCCGCCGGAAATGTTCGTGGGGTCGTACGCCGATGGTGACGAGAAGGTCGCCCGGTCTTCCCCCCCGAACGCCCTCGTCGCCTTCTCCCCGGACTTTCAGCCGCAGTCCTTCCTCCGCGCCGGGAGGGACTCTGACGTTCAGCGCCCTCTCTTTGCGGATTCTTCCCGTTCCCCCGCAGCGCTTACAGGCGTCCAGTATCACTTCCCCTGTGCCCCCGCAGGCTCGGCAGGGCGCTTTGAGGTCCAGCAGGCCGTGCTGCCGGCGGACGTACCCTAAGCCGCCGCAGACCACGCAGAGTTGGGGCCGGTTGCGCGCGCTCGTTCCGATTCCCGCGCACTGCTCACATGTCTCCTGGCGGGTGATCTGCAGGGGCTTCGTGGCCCCGCGCGCGACGTCCGCGAGGGAGAGGGACACTTGGTACTTGAGATCCTTTCCGCGCTCCGCCCGCGAGTCGAGGTCCGCGTCGGGCCATGGGAAGATGTCGGAGAAGAGGTGATCGAATATCTCGGCGAAGTTGCCGCGAGATTCGAAGGGTGAGGGGCCAGCCGAATGAGTCATCGACGGACGGAATCCCCGCCGGTCGAATTCCGCCCGCTTCTTGGGGTCTCGCAGGACCTGGTAGGCGCCGCTGATCTCTTTGAACCGGTCTTCGGAATGCTTGTCGCCGGGGTTGCAATCGGGGTGGTGCTGCTTGGCCAGATGGCGGTAGGCCTGCCTGATCTCCTCGTGGTCCGCTGAGGGATGGACGCCTAAGATCTGATACGGGTCCTTGCGCCCCATGCTGATGGCCACCGGTGGCTTCGGCCTCTCATTCTTCTTCCTTGGACACGGGCTTCGCCACAACCACGCGGCTGGGCCGGATCACCCGATCCCCAAGGGAGTATCCCTTCTGGATTTCTTCGATGACCGTGTCGTCCGGATGGTCCTCGGTCTCGACGACCATCACCGCTTCGTGCAGATTCGGGTCGAACGGCTGGGAGAGGGCCTGGATCTCCTCCAGTCCGTGACGCCCGAGGATATCCCGGAGGGATTTGAGCACCAACTCAATGCCCTCTTTCACGGCGGTTCCGTTTTCGTCTTCCGCCGGAATGGTGTCGCGGGCGCGTTCCAGGCCGTCGATGACGGGCAGCAGGTCCTTAATGACCTGTTCGCTCGCCCGCTCTCGGATTTGTCGGTGTTCTCTGGCCGTCCGCTTGCGGAAGTTGTCAAATTCTGCGCGAAGACGCAGGTGCTGGTCCTGAAGCGCATCGAACTCCCGCTGTAAATTCTCGGGGCTTTTTGCCTCTTGCGCTGAAGTGTCCTCCCCGCCGGGCTCGGGCCGCGCAGCCTCTTCCCCGGATGGCTCCGTGGAGACCGCCTCATCGTCCGATTCCTGACGGGTGACAGGTATTTCGCGTCCTTCGTTTGTGCGCCCCTCGTTCACGGATGCCCTCTTCGATTTTTCGGATTGGCGACGAATCTTTCCTGGGGATTCCCAGGCCTTTCATCCACAATTCGTATCCACCGAACGCAAACCGTATCGCCCGGGCTCGAGCGATACCAGCGCCAAAGGGTGTTTGATTGCCTGTAAAGGGAAAAAGTGAAAGTTACAGGCCGGATTCCGCTGCAATGAAGAGGCTCAGCGTGGAGGCCGTCTTGTCGACCAGGGCCATGATTCGCGGGTATTCCATCCGCTTCGGGCCGACAACCCCCAGCGTCCCCAGGTCCTGCGAGCCGTCCCCGTAAGTCCTCATGACGAGGGCGCAATCGTTCATCGCGTCGACTTCGTTCTCCGAACCGATGCTGACGAATAGGCCTTCAGCCTCCATGCATCGGTCCAGAATGGAAATAAGCCTTTCTTTCTCTTCGAACGCTTCAAGCAACGCCCGCATCTTGTCCAGGTCGGCCTGGAACTCGGGCTGGTCTAAGATGTGATTGGTTCCCCCGAGGTAGAACTCGTCCCCCTCCGCCGGGGCCTCCAGGAAGGCCTTCTGGCTCATTCTCTGGGCTTCGCGGTATAGGACATCGAACTCCCGCTTGTGCTCCAGCATCTGGGCGGAGACGCGGCGGCGAACTTCGCCCAGAGTGAGGTCCCTGAACTCCTCGTTCAGGTACCGCCCGATCTTGTCGAGAAACTCCTGGGAGAGGTCTTCGTCCATTTCAACGGGTCGGTTTTGGACCAGCCCGTTCTTCGCCACCACAATCACTTGGGCGAGCCGAGGTCGAACCTTGATGAACCGCACCTGGCTGAAGACGATCTTGGACAGGTTAGGCAGCAGGATGAGGCTGGCCTGGCGAGTCAACGTGGATAGCAATTTGGACGTCTGCTCCAGCAGGGCGTCCAACGCCAGAGGCCGGGCCTCGCCATAACCGATCTGGATTCGCCCCATATCGCGACTGGAAAGGGGGGGCAGGCGCCGGACCTGGTCCACGTAAAACCGGTAGGCCCTGTCCGTCGGGATGCGTCCGGCCGAGGTGTGCGGTTGTTGCAAGTAGCCTATCTCCGTCAATTCGGCCAGTTCGTTTCGGATGGTTGCGGGGCTCAGATTCTGCACGTACTTCCTCGCCAGTGTCTTGGAGCTGACGGGCTCGGCAGTCTCCACGAAACTCGTGAGCACCCCCATCAGGATTTCTTGCTGACGTGCGGTGAGCCGGCTTGAGTAAGATAACATTTGCCGTTACCACTCCCCCGATCCGCAACTCAGGTAACGCCTGGCACGGAATTGGCGCACTCATTGAAAATTAACAACCCCGCCCGTTCTTGTCAATTGAATGAATGTACCGATTCGTGATGGACAGACGCAGAGAGCGGCCCCGAAAGAGCGTCGAAAGTCGTCGATTTCCTTTTTCGGTGCGCATTTTGATAGGTTCAGGCGATAGCCGACCCGTTCGATCGGAAGGTTAAGTCCTTCTGCCTTCCGGGCGGACGAGGACGCAGCCGTTGATCTTCCACTGGCCTTCCAACTGGCGCTGCATCAAGTACAGGGCGATCACATCCAGGCCGTCGGGACCGACGACGAAGACTCTTTGAACCAGTTCCCCCCGGGCGACGACCAGATCGAGGAACTCCACTTGCCGCGGCCGGTAGACCGGCTGATATCCCTGTCGGACCATGCGCATGAAGTTCTCGGGCGTCCCGAACTGCGCCTGAATGGCGGGGGATGCGTGGGAGAAGGCGGCGCCGCCGTCGTCCCGCTGAAAGGCGGCCATCTGGTCCTCGATGACCGCGCGGATCGCGGCACGGTCCGGCTCGGAGAGATCGGCCGGGAGGCTCTGAAACTGGGTAGGCGTCGCAGGCTGAGCCCACGCCGCGACCGACTGAGCCAAAAGGAGAACCGCAATAACAGAAAGCCATTTGTTCATGGGACGAGCTCAGCTATTGAGGGCTGCAGAAAGAATGTCCTCAATGCAGTGCGTCCGGGGGGAGTGCAACGGCCGAAAGTCCAGCGGAATTCCGTGGATTTCCCACCCGCATCTTTCTTTCGGGCCGGTACAGGAGTGCCCCTCTCTCGCCAAAAACAGGAACAATATGCACAGCTCCTGTCGC
>JBHIBA010000239.1:0-7198 GCA_046758845.1 Nitrospinota bacterium | reverse complement strand
ACAGACAACCGGCACAGCCAAATCCGCACCCAACCCAAAAGCAGGCCCGGCCACGCAGTGCCGGGCCGTCAAAAATTTTTCAGGGGGTTCCCAGGGGGGCGGGACGCACAGCGTCAGGTTTTCGCACTCGCGAGCCTGCTTGATCGCTCTTCGGATGGTGTGCGGCAAAGACGCCCGGCTTAAGCCCACATGCCTCCAACCGCAGTTCGGCCGGCACGCTAGTGCCCAAAAAGGCCCCCCTGGGAGCCTGGGGCGCCTTTCAAAACATGTCATGAGCGAAGCCGAAGGAAGGCCCCCCTGGAAATCAGGGCTTTCATCTCCATCTACCGTGAAGGCTGTCCGGGGCGGTGTCTTCAAGGGCCCGCAGGACATCGATGGCGTGCGTCTCCGCTCGGGCGTCGCGGAAGACCTTCTCGACCCTCCCATCTACGCCGATGACGAAGGTCGTGCGCAGGACCCCCCGGGATTTTTTTCCGCGCCTGTCTTTCTCCTCGAAGACGCCGTAGGCCTCGGAGACCTCCCCGTTCTCATCCGAAAGCAGGAGAAACGGCAGGTTATATTCGGCCGCGAATCTCTCGTGACTTTCCGGGGGATCGACGCTCACGCCGATGATCTCGATCCCCGCTTCGGTGTAGGCGGCGAAATGGTCACGGAAGCCGCAGGCCTCGCTCGCGCACTCGGGCGTCATGTCACGGGGGTAAAAATAGAGGACGGCGCGTTTGCCTCGAAAGTCGGAGAGGCGGTGGAGCCTTCCCTGCCCATCCGGGAGACAGAAATCGGGAGCGGCGTCGCCGTGCTCAGGCATGAAAACATCCCCCCGTTCAGAGGATGACCTTGACGGTTCATGCGCCCGGACGGGTCGTCATCCCGGCAAGGAGGCCCTTGCAAGCCCGCCGACTCAATTTTGTGGGAGAAGTTTCCTCACATCACGGCGGAGGCGCTTAAGGACCTCGGCGTCGTCGCTGTGGTAATAGCCCCGGATGTCCGCCTTCCGGTCCACGAGGACGAACCGAGAGCTGTGGGTGAACCGGGAATCGACGTCGGCTGGATGATGAGCCCAGGCCGGGGACGCCTCAAGCATCCGGAGAAAGACGTGCCAAAGCCCTCCGGCGGACACGGGACGGACCCGTCCGGTTGCGCTTGGGGATTCACCGGGCCGCATGTCCTGCGGGCGATGATTAAGGCTCGCCGGCCCGTGAGGCTCCTCTGAAACCGCCACGCTCAGGCGAAATCCGTTTCGTACAAGGTCGTAAATCTCCCGCTTCTTCCCCGTCAGAAACAGCCATCTCTCGGAGTCTGCCCCGAATTTCTTCGCATACGCCGTTAGCACTTCCGGCGTGTCCCGCTCCGGGTCGATGGTGAAGGAGACCAGGCGGAACTGCTTCTCAGAGGCGAACTCCCCCTGAAGATGGGCCATTTCCGCGGTTTGCAGAGGACAGGTGTCCGGGCATTGCGTGTAAAAAAAATCGGCGACCCAGACCGTATTCAGAAGATCCGCGCGGGAGATCCGCCCGCCGGTGCGCTCAACGAGGGAGAAATCCGGAACGGAGGAATAGGTGGGCAGGCCGCCGTCTCCCTCATCCCCTTTCAAAGACCAGAGGCCGAAGCCAACCCAGCCGATCACTCCGAGCGCCAACGCCGCCCACAGCGCCCCCTTGAACCCCTTGCCCATGTTCGCCGCCCCGCCCCCTTGGCCGCAGCCGCTCCTTACTCACTCCGCATGCATGGCCCTATCGGCCGCAGCGATCATTCAGAAGAATAATCTCACAGCGCTTCGAAGGAAACTTCAATTTGACGAATAAACAAGGCGAGAACCTACTTCAATCAACAACGAGCAGCCCCGCCGCGCGAGAATCATTATTCCCGGACCCTCGCCCCAAATTCTCGGGATAGGGGACCCTGCGTCGCCTTGAGCAAGTCTTCAAAAAGACGGGTGGCCTGCTTCGCATCCCATTCCTTGGGGCCGATGACCTTCCCCAGGAGTTCCCCACTGCGTCCAATGAGGAAGGTGGTCGGTATCAGCGTCACCCCATAGCGGTCCATGACTTCATTCTTGGGGTCGAGCAAAACGGAAAACGTGAGTCCAAGCTCCTTCACAAACGGGGAGACCGACTTTTTGCCCTGTGCGTCCACAGCGACGGAGACAACCGCCAAACCCCGAGCTTTGAATCGCCGGTGGACTTTTTCCATGGCGGGCATCTCAACCCGGCAGGCCGGACACCAAGTGGCCCAAAAGTTCAAAAAGACCACCTTGCCCCCGGAGTCGCTCATCCGGACCGCATTTCCGGCCAAATCGCGAAGGGCGAAATCATGGGCCTTCTTTCCGTCCAGAGGCTGAATGCCAAGGGAGACCCGCGTAATAAAGTCTACGGGACGCGAGGCAGAGCGATTGTCCTTGGAAGGGTTTCCTTTGGAAGCGTGTCCGTCGGCGGCTGTTCGCGCCGGACTCAGAGAGAGTACGGCCATCAGGAACAAGAGCGCCGCCCAAGGGATTCCAAGCCCCCGAGAAATGCCTCGGTGAAACGCTCGCCGGGACATTACTTTTGTCCCCTTTCACTGATGAGTCCGCGGACCAGGTCAGAACCCTCTTTCCCCGCCCAATCCTTCGGTCCCACGGCCACCTGGGCAATGAAGCCGTTCCGGTCGAGGAGATAGGTCGTCGGCAGCCCCCGTACGCCCAATTGCGCCATGACGGCCATATCCCGGTCCAGGAGAATCGGAAAGGTCAGATTCAACTCTTTGGCGAACGAGGCGACGGCCTCTTTCCCTTTCGAGTCAATGCTGACCGCCAGGACTTCGAAACCCTGCCCTTTGAACCGGTTATAGAGCGTCTCCATCGAAGGCATCTCGTACCGGCAGGGGGAGCACCACGTGGCCCAAAAATTCAGCAGGATGACCTTGCCTCGAAGGGACCTCAAACGAACGTGGGTTCCATCCAGCGCCGGCAGGACGAAATCAGAAGCCGCCTTCGTCCTCGCGGCCGTTTGAAGCCCGGCAGACCCCGATTCGGAGTCCCGCACGCCCAAAAGCAAGGCCAGAAGGCCCGCCATGAGGATCCACCGGCCGATGTATGAAAAC
This sequence comes from Nitrospinota bacterium, assembly GCA_046758845.1. Taxonomy (GTDB): domain Bacteria; phylum UBA8248; class UBA8248; order JACPRG01; genus JBHIBA01. Next base: position 4,120 of record JBHIBA010000239.1, on the reverse strand, counting down.
CGCACTTTGGAACCCACGGCCTTCTTCCGTTTCTCTTGAAAAATCGGTCGCCTCCTTGCATAAACACGTTTTGGCAGAAAAAATTCCTGGGCGTTCTCCCCGGGGATTCATGGGGTCTCCCCCGTTTCCCTCTCGCCGGGAAAAACATTCCGGAAAGCGAAATTCCCTCTGCCGTCCGCGCGCTCGGGGGCCCCATTCTCACCCCCCAATTTCGTCCTCATCGGACTCCTCTGGGTCTTCATCCCCTTCCACATCGGGAAACGGCAAGCCCGGAAACACAGGCTCTGTCCCCGGACCCTGGGGAGTCGGGGGACTGACCGGCTTCTCCTCCCGAGTCACGACCTCCCCTGCTCCGTCCGCCTGGCCCCCGAACCGCCCGAACTCGCGAAGGCCCTCGGCCATTTCCTGGAGCCTCGCATCAATCCTTGCGTGAACCGTTCCCTCCGGGTACGTTCCGTCTTCCCGGCGCTCGCCGGCCGGGACGCCTGTGAGAATCTCAATCCCCTCGTCCACGTGAGAAACGGCGTAGATGTGGAACTGCCCTTTGCCGACCGCCTCGATCACTTCATCATCGAGCATCAAGTGACCGACGTTCTGTTTGGGGATGATGACCCCCTGATCTCCAGTCAGACCCCTCGCTTTGCAGACCTGGAAAACCCCTTCGATCTTCTCGTTGACCCCGCCGATGGGCTGGATAGCTCCATGTTGGTTGACCGAACCCGTCACAGCCATCCCCTGGCTGAGGGGAAGTCCGGAAAGGCTCGAAAGCAGCGCATAGAGCTCCGTGGAGGAGGCGCTGTCTCCTTCGACACCTTCGTAAGACTGCTCGAAGCAGATGCTGGCCGACAGCGACATGGGGCGGCCATGTCCGTATCGCCCGCCCAGGTAACCCGAGAGGATCAGGACGCCCTTGTCGTGGATCCGGCCGGACATTTTGGACTCGCGTTCGATGTTGATCACCCCCTCTTCTCCCATGTACGTCTGGGCGGTGATGCGCGAGGGCTTGCCGAAGCGGTAATCCCCCAGATCGAAAACCGCGAGTCCGTTGACCTGGCCGACCGCTTCCCCGGTGGTATCGACCAGCAGGACGTCTTCTGTGATGAGCTCCTGGATCCGCTCTTCGGTGAGGTTGGACCGGTCTTTGCGTTCCTTCAGGGCCCGCTGGACATCCTCGCGGCGGACCAACCGGCTGCCGCTCTGCTGAGACCAGTAGCTGGCCTCATACATCAAGTCCTGAATCTCGCTCAGACGGGTGGAGAGCTTCTTTTGGTCGTCGGCATAGCGGGCCGCGTGCTCGATGATCCGGGCCACCGCCTCCCGGTGGAAGGGCGGAAGGCCCTCCTGGAGGCACCGGCAAGAGATGTAGGCGGCGTATTCCAACAGGTGGCCGTCTTCCCGATTCATTCGGAAGTCGAAATCGACCTTGACCTTAAAGAGTTTGCGGAAGTCCTCATCGAACTGGTACAGGAGATGGTAGACGTAGGGGTTGCCGATCATCACCACTTTCAACCGGGTGGGGATGGGCATGGGCTTCATGCCGCCGGGAGTGAACCATCCCAACATCTCGCCCAGTTCCTCGATCTGAAGCTCACCCGTCCGGATGGTTCGCTTCAGTGCGCTCCAGACCCCCGGATTGATCAAGGCGTCCAGGGCGTGGAAGATGAGATACCCTCCGTTGGCCTGGCTCACCGATCCCGCCTTGATCATCGTGGCGTCGGTGAAGTAGGTCCCAAGGAACGCCTTCTTTTCGATGATTCCGAACAGGTTTTGATAGGTCGGGTTGTGTTCGAAAATCACCGGCGGATGCTCAAGCTCCGAGTTGTCCACGAAGACGTTCACCCGATACGGGGAGAAGGGATCGCGCCCCGGGGGCGTCATGCGCAATCCCTGGCCCTCCGGCGCCGCAACGGCCTCCTCGCCGCCCCCCTCGCCTTCTTCCTTGCTCGGCGGGCCTTCCTGTGGGACCTCCTGGACGCCCTTGCGAAACTCGTCCAGGCGCGAGAGGATGCTCTCCTGAACCTGATCGAAGTAGTCCAAGATCTCGGCAGTGTCCGTGTAGGCCTCTCTCAACCCATCCATGAGAACGGTGATGACCCGCAGCCCCACCTCACGCTGAAGGGCGCGCGCCCGCTCCCGCACCTCTTTCTCCAACGTCTTCATCTTTTTGAAGAACTCGCCCAGCTGTTGATTGAAGGCCACCCGTTTCTTGTCGATCTGCTCCTTGACTTCCGGGTTGAGCGCATTGATCTGCTCGTCGTCCAAGACCTGATCGTTGACCACGGGAACCAGGACGAAACCGAGCTGCGTCGGCCGGATTGCGAAACCCTCCTTTTTCGCCTTTTCTTCAAGCTCTCGGAAAAGGGCCTGCTGCCTGGTCTGGCTCTCCTCCACGACTCGGTTCCGCTCCCGTTCGTAATCCTCCCCTTCAAAGGCCTTCGGGATGTCCGTGAGGAGGTCCTGAACAAGCTCTTCCATGTCCTTGCGGAGCTGTTCGCCGCGTCCCGCCGGCAGGGAGAGAGCCAACGGCCGGTCGGGATGACGGAAGTTGTGGACATAGACCCAATCATTGGGAACCGGCTCCCCCTTCACCCGCTCCTTACAGTATTCCTGGCTGATGGTGGTGCGGCCTGTGCCGGGGACGCCCGCCACGTAGATGTTGTAGCCGGGCTTGTCGATGCTGAGGCCAAAGTCCAGCGCCCGGGTAGCCCGGTCCTGCCCCATGATGCCTTCGAGCGGCTTGCACTCTTTTGTGTCCTCGAAGGGAAACAGCTCAGGGTCGCAATTCCACTTCAACGATTCGACTGGGAGTTCAAGGTTTTTCCGGCTCATCTCCGTCCCATTTGATGGAGAAAGGATGAATCGCCCTTCGCAATTCTTGCGCCTGGCGAAGAACTGAACCGATTTGGGTGACAGGCTGGTTCACCGATCGGGGGTTTCGATGAGAGGCGTTGTCACATTCCAGCATCCAAGATTTGTATCATACCGAGGATTGTGTCAATTGAACAGGGTGGCCGCTCCATCCCAGGTCCGGAAAATGCTTGCAGTTCCCCGGGACGGGGAGAATGTTTCGTGCAGGGGGGGGACCGTTTGTGGGCAGGCGCACGAACGCAGTGAGACGGCCATGAAGTCGCCGGTGCGGAACTTCATAGAGAGCGCGCCCGAAAGGGCCACTCGCCTCGGCCTCACGGGAAATGGCTCTTTGTTCCTCCTTAAGGCCGTGGCCGCGTGGTTGACAGGAAGCCTTGCTGTTTTGTCCGACGCCCTCAACTCCCTGACGGACACCTTTGGCTCCATCGCCGTCTTGATCTGTGTCCGGGTCGGCCGAAAGGGAGCCGACGCTGATCACCCCTTCGGACACGGTCGGGCTGAGCCGGTCGCCGCCCTCGTCATCGCTACCCTGGCCGGGGTCATGGGCTTTGAGATGATGAAGCTGGGAGTGGAGAACCTCTGGCGCGCCGGCCCCCTCGCGAAGAGCTGGATTGCCGTCTTGGCGCTCTCGATCACCATGTTGGTGAAAGGGGGGATGGCATTCCAGCTGCACCGGGTCGGTCGGCGGTGGGATAGCCCTGCCCTTCTGGCGAGCGCCACGGACTCCAGGAACGACATCCTCGTTTCGGCCGTCGCTTTGGTCGGTGTATTGGGAGGCTCGCTGGGATGGACAGGGCTCGACGCCTCGGCGGCCTTTTTCATCGGGCTCTGGATCATCCGGACCGGATTCCGGATCGGGATGAAGAACATCGGCTACCTGATGGGACAGGAGCCGGAGGAAAGACTCATCGAGGAAATCCGACAAACGGCGCTGAACGTTCCCGGCGTCAAAGGCGTTCACGACCTGCGGGCCCACTATGTGGGCAACCTTATCCACGTGGAGCTCCATGCGGAAATTGACTGGGACATGGGCGCTCAAGAGGCCCACGAAATCGCGGCCGATGTCCATACTGCGGTGGAAAGGCTGCGGCCCGTGAGCGAGGCCTTCATCCACCTGGACCCTGTTTGAGGAAGGGAAATCAATTTTTCCAGGGGGACTTTCCCTCGGCTGCGCTCGGGACAAGCTTTGAAAAACCGTCCCCCTGGACCCCCTGAAAAACTTTTATTCGGGCGGGTACGGAGACCCGCCCCT
>JBHIBA010000238.1:0-7223 GCA_046758845.1 Nitrospinota bacterium | reverse complement strand
GGTGGGCGCCCGGGCCCCCTTTAGCTGAAGCGGGGCAGCACCTCCTCCGCCATCAACCGAATTCCTTCCCGGCAGCGTTCCCACGGACAGAAGGAGAAGTGAAACTCGTTGACGCCGATGTCGATGAACTCCTGCATCCGGTCCGCGATCTTTTCCGGGGGACCGATGAAGGAGTTGGTGTGCATGAATTCCATGCCGATGTCCATGGCGTGGTGCTTCTGGAAATAGGCCAGCGCGGGACGAACGGCCTCTTCGGCCCTTTTCATGTCCGGGTCGATGGCCGTCCAGGCCTCGCAGATGAATCGGAAATCCGAGATGTCCCGGCCGAGCTCTCCGGCATTCTTCCGGATGGCCGCCATGCCCTCGGTCATGTGTTCCAGGCTGGGCGCCCAGGGGCCCCACCCCGCGCCAAAACGCGCCGCGCGCTCCCAGGTCTTCGGGACCCCTCCTCCGAACCACAGAGCGGGATAGGGTTTTTGGACCGGTTTCGGCTCGAGCGTGACTTTGTCCAGCTGGTAGAAATCCCCAATATAGGTCACCTCGTCCTCGGTCCACAGGCGGACCATCACCTCCAGACTTTCGTCGTAAGCCCGCCCTCGGGTTTTGAATGGATTTCCCGTCGAATGGTAGTCAGGTTCGTAAGCGCCGACGCCCACCCCCATGTCCACGCGGCCGCCTGAAGCCCGGTCCAGTGTGGAGATGGATTTTGCCAACATGAAGGGGTGTCGAAGGGGGACCAGGAGCACGGCCGCGCCGACCCTGATTCGCTGGGTGACGGCCGCTATCTGAGAGAGGGTGACGATGGGGTCATAGATCCCTTTCTGGCCGAAAGCGGCGAGCCCCTCGGTATAGATGGGATGGTCGGCCACCTGAACAGTCTCGTAGCCGAGCGCCTCGGCTTCCTGGGCGGCCTCCTTCAAATACTCCATCGTGATGGCCGGATATCCGAACGCGGGGAGAAAGGCCCCGAAGCTTACCACCACTGAATCCCTCCAACCGAATGACCGGCACTCGGTTCCATTGGGAATGCGGAAAAAACCTCTTCTTATTGGAATTATTGAAGTTTGAAACAATAAACGTTAGCATTTTCTCTGCGGATCGACAAGCGCTCCCCGTGGAGGGAGCGCCCGCTCCCCGCAAAATCGGCACTCGCTCGGACGGATTCTCTTCAGGGTTTAAGAAGGTTCATCGGGGCTTGAGGCCTTCTGCGAATCTCAGGGATGAAACGGGCTGCACAGATTCTCCTCAGGCATTGGGCCTGAGATCATTCACCCATCGCTAGGGCGCTCATGGATCTTATAATTCGAAATGCGCGTCTTCGGGGTCATGCGGATCTCATGTGCGTTGGGATTCGGCGCGGACGAATCGCCGAGACCGCCCCGGACCTTCCCCCCGACGGCCGGGAAACCCTCGATGCCGGCGGGTCCTTGACGACGGCCGCCTTCGTTGAACCTCACACCCATCTCGACAAGGCCCTCATCAGCGACCGGATGCCGCCGAACGCGACCATGTCCTCCGAGGAGGCCAGAAGAAACCTTCGAGAGGAGAAGCGCCGCTTCACCGTGCAAGACGTCCTGGATCGCGCGCGGACTGTCCTCGGCTGGGCCCTGTCGGCGGGCGTGACGGCCGTACGATCTCACGTGGACGTGGATAGCTCCGCCGGCCTCACGGGGCTGGAGGCCCTGCTTTCCCTTCGGGAACAGATGGCCGAATACGTGGACCTCCAGATCGTCGCCATGCCCCAGCACGGCATCCTCTCGGACCCCGGCACGGAAGAGCTCTTGGAAGAGGCCCTGCGGATGGGAGCGGATGTGGTGGGGGGTTTTCCGGAGGAGGAGTTTCACGAGGAGGCCGGTCGGAGGCACATCGACCTCGTCTTCGACCTGGCCAGGAAGTTCGACCGCCCCATCGACATGCACCTGGACATTCGCTATTCTCGCGAGATTCGCTATCTTCACTACTGCGCCTGGAAGACCCTCCGAGAGGGATTGGCCGGCCGGGTGGCCGCAGGCCATGTGACCGCCCTTGCCTACTACGATCCCTACGAAGCGGCGCACGTCATCGAGGTGGTCAAGCGCGCCGGGATCAGCATCACCACCTGTCCGCCCACCACGACGATGCTGGGCGCGCGCCTGTATCCGGAGCCCAGGGGACGGGGGATCACGCGGGTGAAAGATTTCCTTCAAGCCGGAGTCAACATCGCCTTCGCCCAGGACAACGTCCTCGATCCATTCAACGAGAACTTCGGCGACGCCGACCCGCTGCGAAACGGCTTCCTGACTGCCTACGCCGCCCAGCTCGGGAGCCTGGCGGAGCTGGAAACGCTATACGACATGGCGACGGAAAAGGCCGCAAAGGTTATGGCCCTTCCTGACTACGGGATGGCCCCCGGATGCCGTGCCGACCTGGTCGTAACGCCGGTAGAGAACGTCCGGGACGCCTTCCGGCTGGCCCCTCCCCGGCGCTTCGTCATACGGCGCGGAAAGGTGATCGCCGAGGCGGAAGTGAGCCGAAGATGCGCTTGGGGGGCAGAGGACGCGACAGCCCGTTCTTTAGAGGGACTGGATTCCACAACAATGAGGCCGGACCCATGACAAGTCTCAGCGAGATCCGGGTAAGGGAGGAAACCGCCTTTGCCGCCCGCAATCCGCGCTCTCGCGAACTCCATGAACGGGCCCGAAGATCCCTTCCCGGCGGAAGCACGCGCGAGCTTACTTACTTTGCCCCCTTTCCCCTTTATGTGTCGCGGGGGGAGGGGCCGCGCATCTGGGATGTGGACGGAAACGTCCGGATCGATCTCTTCAACAACGCGACTACCCTCATCCTCGGCCACGCCCACCCCGAGGTCGTCCGGGCCGTTCAGGAAGCGGCGGCCCTTGGGACGTCGTTCGCCTCCGCCACGGAATGGGAGGTCCGCCTGGCCGAGATGTTGATCGAGCGGCTGCCGTCGGTCGAACGCATCCGTTTCTGCAACAGCGGGACGGAGGCCACCATGCTGGCGGTGAGGGCCATGCGGGCCATCACCGGAAGGCCGAAGATCGCCAAGTTCGAAGGGGGCTACCACGGGTCTTTCGATGAAGTGAGCCTCAGCGTTCACCCCTCGGCCGAGGCCGCCGGCGACCGGAGGTCTCCTCACCCTGTGCCCGATTCTGAGGGCATCCCCCCCGGGCTGTTGGGGAATGTCGTGGTCCTTCCCTTCAACGACCTGGAGGCCGTCAGCGAACGCCTCAGGACCCTGAGAGCGGAGGTGGCCGGCGTCCTTGTCGAGCCCATGATGGGCACTGCGGGGATGATTCCCCCGAGGCCCGGTTTTCTCCAGGGACTCCGGGACCTCACGCGGGAGCTGGACGTCCTCCTCGCCTTCGACGAGGTGATGATGTTCCGGCTCTCCCGGCAGGGGGCGCAGGGATTTTTCGGCGTGACGCCCGACCTCACCTGCCTGGGGAAGATCATCGGGGGCGGTGTCCCCGTCGGGGCCCTCGGCGGCCGGACCGACATCATGGCCATCTTTGATCCGAGCGCAGGGCGGGCGCGCGTTCCTCACGCGGGGACGTTCAACGCCAACCCGGTGACCATGGCGGCGGGCGTCGCGACGCTGGAGCTGCTGGATGAGCCGGCGTTTGAGCAATTGGCGGCCGACGGGGAGTACCTGAGGGCAAACCTGAGAGAGCTCCTTCGCCCGGCGGGATTCCCGGCCCAGCTCACAGGGGAGGGGTCCCTCTTCAAGCTCCACTTCACGGCTGAGGAGGTCGTCGACTCTCGCTCCGCGCATACCTCCGACCGGGAGCTGGAGCGGCTGATGTTTCTCTACGCCCTGAACCGGGGGGTGTTCATCAATTCGCTCGCCCGGGGATGCCTCTCAACGGTGACCCGACAAGCGGAGATCGACGCCCTTCTCAGAGTCGCCGAGGATTTTTTCCGGGAGATCAACACGTCCGATTGAACTTCTGGGAATCCAGAAAAGGGGTAGTGGGTCAGTTTGCTGAATGACCCTTGCCTTCCTGCGTTGTAGCCGCGATTTGAGCACATTCGCTTCGCTCAGTGCAGGCTCCGCGGAAATCGCGGCCGGGCGCGCTCCGATCTCCGCTCGGACCTAGGTCCTCGCTCAGATCGGGGCTACACCAAATGATGACGGAGCTGTGGGCAAAGCTGCGTACGGGGCTTGATCCGTTCCAAACGGACCCACTGCCAGAAAAGGAGGCGCAGGGATGGCGACTGAGGGTCCCCAGCCGAAAGTCATCAAGAACGCGCGGCTCGTCGATGGAACCGGCGCCCCGCCGGTGAACCGGGCCACGGTCGTGATTCAAAGGGACACCATCACGGCGGTGGGTCCGGCAAAGGACGTGCGCGTCCCTCAGAAGGCGGAGGTCCTCGACGCCAAAGGCAAGACCCTGATGCCCGGTCTCATCGACGCACATCTGCACCTCTTCGGCATCCGAAGTTACGAATTCCTCGGCTGGGCCATGGAGCCTCCCGCTATGCACGCCATCCGGAGCGTCTACGAGGTGCAGCGCATCCTGGAGGCGGGCATCACCACGATCTGCGATCTAGGGAGCGACAACGCCCTGTTCATCAAGAAGGCCGTCGAGGAGGGCAGCATCGTCGGGCCGCGCGTACGGGCAGTCGGGCGGTTCATGTGCCAGACGGGCGGTATCCCGGACCTGTTTTTCCTCCCCATCGAGACCATGGAGGGCAGAGGAGGCCGCGGGTTCTGCCGCTTGGTGGACGGTGTGGGGGAGTGCCTGAGGGCCGGGCGGGAGCAGCTCCGCGACGGCGCGACGGAACTCAAGATCGGGACGACGGGCGGGATCGACCCATCCTTCATCGTGGCCGAGTCGGCCTTCACCGTGGAAGAGATCAGCGCCATCGCATCGGTGGCCCATAACGTGGGAAAGAAGCTCCGGGCCCACAACAACGTCCTGATGGGTGAGCCCCTGACCGGAATCCATAAGGCCCTGGAGGGCGGGGTGGATGCCATTGAGCACGGCTACTGGATCGACGACCCCACGTTGGAGCGGATGGCTGAGAAGGGCGCGACCTGGGTCGTGACGATCGCCTATCTCCAGCGCGCCGTCGAACATGGAAAGGAGCTGAACCTGCATCCCGTTTACGTGGATAAGTGCAAGCGGGCGGTGGAGTCCATCGCCGACACGATGCCGAGGGCGAAGAAGATCGGCGTCAAGCGGGCGGCGGGCAGCGACTTCCTCGGCACTCCGGCGGACCCCCACGGCGAGGAGGCCTTCGAGCTGGAGATGCAGGTGCGCTGCGGCCTCACCGAGATGGAGGCCATCGTCGCGGCCACGAAGCTCAACGCCGAGTTTTTCGGTTTGAATACCGGAACGGTCGAAAAGGGAAAGCTGGCCGACCTCATCCTGGTGGACGGCGACCCCTTGAAAGACATTACAATCCTTCAGGACGTCCATCGCATCAAGATGGTGATGCTGGAGGGTCAGATCCGATTCCGGAAGGATTAAACCGCGCCCGGAAGTCCCGGACCGGTTCAGGAGGCCAAGGCCGATGAAGGTGGCGCTCTGTCAGTTCGTGGGTAACGTGGAGAAAGAGCCAAACATCCAAAACGTCTTGCGGTACGCTCGGCAGGCGGGAGACCAAGGGGCCGCTCTCGTTTGCTTTCATGAGCTCTGCACGACGTCTTACTTCTGTTATGAGGAGAACTACGCGCACTGCGCCTTGGCGGAGCCTGTCCCGGGAGAAGCGACGGAGTGTGTCGCCGAGGTGGCCAAAGAGTACGGGATGGTGGTTGTCCTCCCGCTCTATGAAAAAGTGATCCGGGGGGAGCTTTACAATTCAGCCGCCGTTATCATGCCGGACGGGTCGCTCCAGGGGGTTTATCGAAAGACGAATATCCCCATGGCGAAGCGTCCCGAGAACCCCTTCGGCAATGAGAAACTCTACTTCAAGCCCGGCAACCTCGGCTACCCCGTGTTCGACACCCCTTGGGGGATGCGGTTCGGGATTGTCATTTGCAACGACCGCCACTTCCCCGAAGGCCCCCGGATCATCGGGACCCGGGGAGCAGACCTTCTCCTGGTCCCCACCGCCTCCTTCGGCGCGCATTACCGGCCCCTTTGGGAGATTGAGCTGCGGGCGTACGCCTACCAGAACGTCTACTACGTCGGAGGCGTCAATAAGGTGGGGGTCGACCGGGGAGTGAACAATCAGAACCACTACTACGGAAGTTCTATGTGGGTCAGCCCCCAGGGGGAGGTGCTCGCTTGCGCCGGAGACCAGGGGGATGAAGTCGTCTACGGGGAGATCGACGTGTCTCTGATTGAGGAAATGCGAAACACGTACGGCTTTTACCGGGACCGCCGCCCGGAGCTTTACCCGGACCTGGCACGCTGAGGGGCCGCTTCGGAACCGAAGGAGAAGGGGCGGAAGCCCGCTTTCAAGAGATTTAACGAAAAACCCACGCCAACTCTGCTGATTCCACTTCGCCTGCTGTCTGCCGGACCCGCAAGGGAACTTCCTTGGGACCGGGGAAATAGGCCCGGCGGGCTCCGCACGGGCCCACCCAGGCCGTCACCGCACGGAGGGAAACGCAATGAATGAGTCCACGCAGTCGCCGTACAACCCGAAGGCGTTCGCCCGGGGGATTCAGAACTACGGCGAGGTCTACACCCGACGCGTCCTGGACCGGCTGAACTCCATCGACCCAGAGTTTTCTGAACTCTTCCAGTCCTTCGTCTACGGGGGTCTCTACGACCGGGAGGTCATCGACCACAAGACGCGGGAGCTCTGCGCGATCGCCGGCCTCACCGTTGGGGGGTGCTTCCCCCAACTCCGGGCCCACTTCCAGGCCTGCCGGAACTACGGGGCGACGGACGAGGAAATCCGGGAAGTGATTCTCCAGATGTCGGTGTACGGCGGGATGCCGGCCGCATTGAGCGCTCTCGACGAATTCGAGAGATACCGCGAATCGGAGACCCCGACTCTGGGCTTTGGCGACCCGGGGGACTGATGCGAGGCCTTTTTGCGGGGGCGCTTTTTCTGTGAAGCCAAATCGGGTTAGGGGGGCCTTTTTGTAAACCGGCCCCCCTAAAACCCCCCGGAAAACTTTTGACGGCCCGGCACTGCGTGGCCGGGCCTGCTTTGGGTGGGTGTGCGCTTAGCTGATCCGGCAGTCTGTGTCCCTCCGGTGGCTTGATTTTTTGGCCGGATGCCCGTCTGCCTGCGGCAGCCGCAGCATCCGGCCAACCAGCCAG
>JBHIBA010000237.1:0-7229 GCA_046758845.1 Nitrospinota bacterium | reverse complement strand
GTATCCGACGGTGAGGCGCCTGTTCGTCCCCACCCTTTGCAACCACTGCCGCGATGCGCCCTGTGTCACAGCCTGCCCCACGGGAGCGCTCCGCCAGCGGGAGGACGGCATTGTCGAGGTGGACTCCCAACGCTGCTGCGGAAGCCGGGCGTGCATGAACGCCTGTCCGTACGGGGCCCTGCATTTCTTCCACGGCGATCAGCAAGACTTTGCCCAGGGAGGCACGCCTTTCGGCGACCGCGCCTATGCCCAGGCCGAACCGGGAACGGTGATGAAGTGCACCTTCTGCTCCCACCGGATCGACCGGGACGTTTTCAGGCCGGCCTGTGTAGAGACCTGTCCGACCGGTTGCCGCTACTTCGGCGACCTGGATGACCCGCGCAGCGAGGTTTCCCAGCTCGTACGGGAAAAGAACGGCTTTCCGCTCCGGCCCGAAGCGGAGACTCAGCCCTGCGTCATGTACCTCCGATAGGGGGAGAGTCGAGGAGAGATGACAATGGAATCCGTCAACCCCTTTACCGACCGGCTTGTCATTGAGCCGAAGCCTCAGACCACCTGGCGGGTCCCCCACGCGTTCTGGTTCACGACCATGGGGATAGGGGGCGGCCTGTTTCTGAACGAGGTAATTTTCGGAATCGAGATGGGGCACGTCTTGGGCCTGAGCCTTTCGCACCTTTTGAGTTTGATTCTCATCGGCATCGGCGGGTTGGTCCTGATCGCCGATCTGGGGAAACCCTTCCGGTTTCTGCAGGCGTTCCGCAACGTGCGCTCTTCTTGGATCACCTGGGGAGCCATCTGCGATTTCGTCTTTCTGTTCCTTGATGGGCTCTACATCCTCCCGACGTTCACGTGGGTGAACGGAGCCAAACCTTTGGCGGGCTTGCCCACCGGTCCGGGAACACCGCTGGGCGTGACGTTTGCCGCGGTTGCGGGCATTGCGGCGTTTGTGGTGATCATCTATCCGGGGATGGTGCTGGCCGCATCTCGGGCGATTCCGTTTTGGAACACCACACTGATTCCTGTTCAGTTCCTCGCCTTTGCGCATGGGAGCGCACTGGGCCTGGTTCTTCTGGCGAAGCCCAAGACAGTAGACGGCGTGCTGAGCCTCTCGGTCATCCTGTTGACGCTTCTTTCTCTCCTCTCCATCGGCGCGCATCTGCTCAACGCCCACTACGGACGCGAGGCCTCGCGCGAGTCCTTGCGCGTCCTTCTGCGCGGATCGCTGAAGGGCGTCTTTCTCCTGGGCACGTGTCTGCTGGGGCTGATCATTCCCCTCGCCCTGGGACTTGTGGCGCTGAACGTAGCGGGCTCGAACCTCGCCGTGGCGGCTTTCATCCCGATGGGCACGCTCTTACTGGTTGGAAATTTCTGCTCAAAGCTGTCTGTCATCCGGGCCGGACGTTTCGCCCCGCTCATCTGATAGCTGTCCGGGGGATGGAGAATCTTTCCCCAAACGCCCGATAACCGAAGTCAGATCCTGCGGGTCCGATTCTCTTCTCCTCATTCTCTTGAGGAATGATGCAGGAGGCCATCATGCGCGAACTCCCTCCGACGCTGAAGGATTTGCAGAAGCGGCACCCTCGAATCTGGGAGGCCCACGAAGACCTCTCAAAGGCCTGCCTTGAGGCTGGCCCCCTTGAGCGAAAGACGGCCCTCCTTGTGAGGATCGGCATAGCGGCCAGCTCGAGGAAGAGGACGCCTCTTGCGACCCACATCCGCCTCGCACTGGAAGAGGGGGTGACCCCAGATGAAATTGAGCATGCCATTCTCCTCACAACGACCACCCAGGGCCTATCGACGATGATGCAGGCCCTCCAGGAATGGCATGCCATCCTCTCCTCTCAGTGAAAGAGGAGTGAAAGTGAGGCTCGCCTTACGGGGCGTAAACGGGAAATAGACCCCCACGCCGGACAATTTACGACTCACATCCCCTTACGTAGGGCAGGCGTTTCTGCCCAGAACTCGAAAGCCCGCAACGGGCTTCGTCGCAAGGGGATGCCAGCCGAATTACACACCTGCTCAGAAAAGACCCAGCCGTGATTTGCGCGAATGGCTCGCCTGTAGAACGTTCCGTGTCGGATTCTGGAGCACCTGCGCTTGACGCGAGGACTCCGTGACAAAGACAGAAAACCCACGGCTGAGTAGTTCCACGCGGTAGGTTTTCCTTGCGCGAGCCCGCCAACAATCTTGGTAAGGCAGCAAGAATCCCATCCGCTTTCCGGGACGTTCGCGTCAGTCCCTTCGCCCTCCGTACCTTGCCCGAAGGACGCTCGCCCACATGGATGTCGTGCGCGAGAACCTCGTGGCGGTCCCGTTGGTTTGTTGATCGGCCTGCAAATCCGGCGGTCTGCCCTGCATAGGAGAAAACTTTGTGAACATTCTCACAAAATGCTGACCTGGATCATGGTGAATCCGGGCCAGCGGAGCTATTCGCCAAGAGTAGAATGTCCTGTTTCCCCGGAGGGGGGAAGGATGCGGATTGAAGGTTCACAAGATGAGGAGCCCCGTCGGCGGAAGGCTACGACCGGAAACGTGGAAAAGGTCGCTGCCCCCTACGTTCCGGATTTCTCAGTCGCAGACGGGCCAACGGAGTTCTCGGGAAGGAGACCGGCGCGGATTCGTCATGAGAATTTGCTGAGGCTTGGCTCCACCGCCGGCAGCTGTTGGCGCGGAAAGTTCATCCCATAGGAGGCCGCGAGATGGCCGGAAAAAGTGGACGCAGCCGTCGAATCACCCGGAGGACGTTTTTAAAAGGGTCGGCCGGAGCGGCGGGCGGGGGAGCTTTGGCGTCGTTCCTCTCCAGCGGACCCAAGACACTGGTCGCCGGCGCCGAGAAGACGGCAGCGGGCGTCACAGAGGAGTGGGTGCCCACGACCTGCTGGATCGGCAAGCAGGACTGCGGGATTCTGGCCCGACGGATCAACGGGCGCGTCGTCAAGTTCGAAGGACATCCCAAAAACCCGAGGAATCGGGGGACCCTCTGCCCCAAGGGGGTCGCCCAGATCATGGCCGTGTACGACCCCAATCGGGTGAAGGCCCCTCTGTTTCGGACGAACGAGAAAGGCGGGCCCGGGACTTGGCGCCAGGTTTCCTGGGACGAGGCTCTGACGCTGGTCGCAAAAAAGATCCAGGAGGTCCGGGCCAAAGACAAGCGGCTGTTGGTCTGGCAGAAAGGGCGGAGCAAGGCGAAGAAGTTCTACGACGACGCCTTCGTGAAGGCGTCGGGAGCGACCAAGCTCCACCACGGCGCCTACTGCTCCGACGCCGGCTACCGAGCGGCCGAGTACACCATCGGGCTTCACGGGGTCTGTCACCCGGACTTCCGCCACTGCCGGTACTTGCTGTCGTGGGGGTGGAACATCACCAACGCCGGTGGAAACAAGTTTTGCTGGCTCACCTGGCCGCAGCAGCTGACTCAGGCCAAAGACCGGGGGATGAAATTGGTGCAAATCGACCCCCGGAGCAGGCCCGCCGGTCCCTTCGCCGACGAGTGGTTGCCGATCAAGCCCGGGACCGACTTGGCCCTCGCCCTCTCGCTGGCTCGCGAGCTCATTGACCGGGGTTTCGTGGACCGCGAGTACCTCGTCCGTTACTCAAACGCCCCCTACCTCGTGAAAGAGGACGGATTCTTCATCCGCATAGACGGGAAAGAGCTGGTTTGGGATCCGGCGGAAGGGAAGGCCAAGCCGTTCGACGCCGACGGCGTGGAGCCGGCCCTCGAGGGGGAGTACACGGTCGGGGACGTCAAGGTGAAGACGGCCTTTCAGCTCTTCAAGGAAGATGTGGACCAGTCTACCCCGGAGTGGGCGGAAAAGATCTGCGACATACCGGCGGGGACCATTCGCCGGGTGGCCGGGGAGCTGGGACAGAACGCCATGATCGGGAGCACCACCGTCGTGGATGGCGTGACGCTCCCCTATCGTCCTGTGTCGTGCATGGCCTACCACATGTCGCAGCAAGAGTTGGGCTTCCAGACCATCCGGGCCATGCTGATGGTCTTCATGCTCCTGGGTGCGGTCGAAGCCGTGGGCGGCCTCCGGGTCGACTTCAAATGGAAACCCCACAAAAACTACAAGAAACTGGATAAGATCAAGGTCAAAGACCCGCCGTACAACATCTACCTGAAGGACTCGAAATTTTTCCCGATCAACAGCAACCTCTCCGGCGTGGTGGCCAAGGTGATGCAGAACCCCGAGAAATACGGGGTGGACTACACGCCGGAGGTGCTCATCCTTCACATGGCGAACCCCCTGGGGTCCTTCGCCTCTCAGCCGGATTTCATCGAGTCCTACAAGAAGTTCAAGTTCGTGGCGGCCATCGACCCCTGGCTCTCGGAGACGGCGGATTATTTCGCCGATGTGGTCCTTCCGGCGGCCACCATCGAGAAGTATGAGGGCCCGCTCAATGCCACGGACCAGTACGTGGACGCCGTCTCGCTCAGGTGCCCCCCGATGAAACCGCTGTTTCAGAGCCGGGGGGAGATCGACATCTACCTGGACCTGTGCGAGAAAGTGGGCATCCTGCACGGCAAGGGCGGTTACCTCCACCAGATCAATAAGGCCCTCAAGCTCAAGGACCCCTACAAGCTGCCCCTCGACAGGAAGACCCCGGTGAGGGAGATCTTCGACCGCTGGGCGAAGTCGGAGGGGATCGAAAAGGGGGTCTCCTACTTCGAGAAGAGCGGGGTGTTGGTGAAGGGAGCGGTCAAAGCCAGCAAGTACTATGGCTTCGCCCAAAACCCGCCCTTCAATGGCCTCAAGCACCGCTTCTATGGCGAGTCTCTCCTCCGCATGCGCGAGGAGATGAAGGCCAAAGGGGCGGAGAAGATCTACTGGCAAGACTACACGCCGCTGCCGACCTGGAGGGCCCTGACCATGGATGGGTCTCCCTCCTCGTACGACCTCTACCTGATCAGCTACAAGATGATCGAGTTCAAACAGTCCCGATCGAGCTTCATCCCTCTCCTGGCCGAGCTGGCTCCGGAGCAAAGGCTGGACATCAACCCCAAGACGGCGAAGGCCAGGAGGATTCGGGACGGTGACAGGGTCTGGGTGGAATCCCAAAACGCCGTGACCGCAGAGACCCGAAGGGTCCAGGTCCGCGCCCGGTACACCGAGGGGATCCGGCCCGACACCGTCGGGATGCCGCACCACTACGGGATGTGGACTCACCCCTGGGCCAAGGGGCAGGGTCCCTCGGCCAATGAAATCTTCTTCACGGGGGAAGGCTACGTGTCCAACTCGGCCGACCAGTCTTTCCACGTGAAGGTGCAGGTCACTAAGGCCTGAGGGAGGAGAGGCCCATGGCGCGATACGCAATGGTGATCGATCTCGACCGGTGCACGGGCTGCCGAGCTTGTATGGAGGCGTGCAAGGTGGAGAACAATACCACCCAGGCTCACTTCTGGATGCACGTCTTCCGATTCGAGGAGGGGGAGTTCCCCGATACCAAAACCTGGTTCCTGCCCCGCCCGTGCATGCATTGTGACAACGCGCCCTGCGTGAAGGCTTGCCCGGTCGGGGCGCGATACAAGCGAAAGGACGGCCTAGTGGCCACCGACTTCGATCGCTGCATTGGCTGCCGCTACTGTGAGGTGGCGTGCCCCTACGGGGTCAATTACTTTAACTGGAAGGACCCGAAAAAGGCGCAGTATCTCGACTGGGGCGACCGGGACCTGAAAAAGGCCACCAACGGCGCAAGCCCCCCGTACAAGAACCCCGACCTGGATGCCCGGTACGGAAAGGAGAGGCGGCGAATCGCCGGGGGCGGGCACTATAAAGGCGTCATCGAGAAATGCACCTTCTGCGCCCACCGGGTTGAGAAGGGCCTTCAGCCGGCGTGCGTGGCCAACTGTCCCCTCTTCGCCCTCCATTTCGGCGACCTCGAAGACCCAAAAAGCGGCGTCTCCCAGCTTCTCCGCAAGAAGCGCGCTTTCAGGCTCCTGGAGGAGGCGGGGACTCGGCCGCGGGTCTCCTACGTAGGGGGGC
The DNA here is from genome assembly GCA_046758845.1 of Nitrospinota bacterium. Taxonomy (GTDB): domain Bacteria; phylum UBA8248; class UBA8248; order JACPRG01; genus JBHIBA01. Next base: position 1,242 of record JBHIBA010000237.1, on the reverse strand, counting down.
AACCCCCGAGCCCGGATGTGCGTCAGATCGAAAAAGTCAAAGGGAGGCCGTGAGACATGGCTGCGCGAGCGGAACAATTGCCTTATGGTGTGGGGCGCTTCACGGGCGCGTGGTATGCCCTCGTTGGGATCCTGGTGGCATTGGTCGTGTGGGGTGTCATCGCGTACTCCCGCGAGCTCGCCCAGGGGCTGATCGTCACCGGGATGCGCAACATCGGAACCATGGGCGGCTCGACCTGGGGGCTTTACATCACCATCGCCATCTACTTCGTGGGGGTGAGTTTCGCGGGGATTACGATAGCCGTACTGATCCGGTTGCTCAACCTGGAGTACCTACGGCCGGTCTCCCGCATGGCCGAGTTGCTCACGGTGATCTGCCTGCTCCTCGCGGCTCCCAGCATCATCCTGGACCTCGGTCGTCCGCTTCGGGGCATTGTCAACCTGTTCCTCTACGCCCGTCCCCAGTCACCGTTCTTCGGCACGTTCACCCTGGTCATCGCGGGCTATCTCTTTGCCAGCCTCGTCTACTTCTACCTCGCGGGCCGAAGGGACGCGGCTCTTTGTGCCGAGCGGAGTCGGGGGGGGCTTCGGCGTTTCTACCGCGTGTGGGCGGCCGGGTATGGCGATACCCCTGAAGAACGGGAGCGCCACCGCCGCACCAGCTTCTGGCTGGCCATCGCCATCCTGCCGCTTCTTGTCACGGCCCACTCCACCCTCGGCTTCGTCTTTGGCCTTCAGGTGGGGCGACCCGGCTGGTTCAGCGCCCTTCAGGCGCCCGGGTTCGTGGTCATGGCCGGCGTGTCGGGCCTGGGGTTGCTCATCGTCATCGGGGCTATCATGCGGCGGGCTCTGGGCGTCCAGGACCAACTCGACATGCAAGTATTCAAGTGGCTCGGCAACTTCCTGATGATCCTGACGGTAACGTACCTGTACTTTACCGTCGTCGAATGGCTTACCACCACGTATGCGGCCCATCACCATGAAGTGGCGATCTCCACCGCCCTGCTCGTAGGGGAATACGCCTGGCTCTTCTGGCTGTCTGTAGGCACCCTGGTAGTGGCGTTTGTTCTGCTCTTCGCGCAGTTTCTGACCGGGCGCTACCGATTGGGCGTGATGGTTCTTTCCGGAATCCTGGTGAACGCGGCGGCGATCGGAAAGCGCTACCTGATCGTCGTCCCCTCCCAGACCCACGGCACCCTCCTGCCTTATGGTAGCGGCTCCTACGCCCCCACCTGGGTCGAAT
>JBHIBA010000236.1:0-7281 GCA_046758845.1 Nitrospinota bacterium | reverse complement strand
ACACCTCCTTTGAATCCCAAATCATCAGGTCTCCACGAAACCGGGTCAACTCCAGGGGGCTACGCAAAATGATGACAGAGCCTTGGGCAAAGCCGCGTTCGGGGCTTAATCCGTTCCAAACTGACCCACTGCCCCCCAATCCCTCAACTTGAACTGAACGGGATAATCGCATTATTATGAAGCAATTGCCCATTTTCGGGTAGAAGCTCGAACTTCGAGCGCCGACCATTGACCTCTAAGGGAACTCAGGAATGCCGAAAAAGCCCTTCCGTTTTGTGAATGAAGACACCGTTTTTACGCTTCCTTGGGATGTGGGCATCCTGGAAGGGCTGTTCGAGAAGGCGGGCCTCGAGGTCGAGGTGGCGGAGAAAAACCCTTCCAACACCGCGCCCGAGCTGTTCGGGCGCAACAAGGAGGCCCTTTTCGAAGGACAGAAACTCGACGCCTTCAACGTCTGTGAGTGGGGCGCCATCAAACGAACAGCCGTGGAAGATCACCGGCCATCGCGAATCCTGAACCTCCGGGAATCCATCACGGCGATGGGGGTCGTCGCCGGAAAGGACACCGGCATCACGCACCCAGATGACCTGGCGGGCGTTGCGGTGGGGGTCCAGCTTCACACGGGCTCCCACTACATGGCCCTCAAGGTCCTCGAGGGCTTCCTGCCCAAAGAAGACATCCAGGTCGCGCAGGTCGGCGGGCCGGCGATGCGGCTTCGGGCCGTTCTGGAAGGGAAGGTCAAAGCGGCGGCCCTCATGGAGCCCTTCCTCAGCTTCTTGGAAATGGAGGGGAACCTCATCGCGATGGCTTACTACAATGGATTGGTCGTGGCCGGCGAGGGGCACGATCGCGAGACCATGGAAAAGATCCGGGCGGTCCTCCGGCAGGCCGTCGACCTGATCAACCAGGACAAGCGGAAATACGCCCACTTGCTCCTGAACGACCTGCCCGAGGACCTGCGTCCGCGGATGACCCTGGACGACCTCCACGTCGAGCGATTGCGCTACGTTTATCCGCGCCCCTACCCCATCGAGCGCTACGGCAGACAGGCCCGCTGGATGATGGAGTGGGGGCTTTTGGAGGAAGGCGCCAAACCGGAGAAGGTCTCAACCTCAAGTTGCTGACTGGACAAGGCCAGGGGGAAGGCCATCGCGTCCGCTGTCGGATCGGGCCGAGGGGCCTTCATCCCGATCGCAGAATAAGGAGTCACCTCAATGCCCACAGCAGCCGTCAAAGAAGCGCTGGCCAGCCTCATCCAGAGCGGCGAGGCCCTCGAGTTCGTCGACATGACCCAGCGTTGGCACAACCGCGTACCGACCTGGCCCTATTTCCCGTCCTCGAAGGTCTGGAATTTTCACAACCACCATAAGGACGGGCTGTGCAGCCTCATCATCGAGACCAACATGCACTCGGGGACGCACATCGACGCGCCCCTTCACTTCAACGCCGGCGGCTGGGACCTGGCGGACATTCCCCTGGAGCGCTGCCACGGCTCCGCCCTCGTCGTGGACCTCAGCCACGAGGTGGAGGAATACACCTACCTCAACCGGGAAATGGTCGAGCGGAACATCCCGCCCGGCGAGGAGGTCCGCGAAGACGACATCCTGATCATCTACTTCAACTGGAAGCGGTTTAACTGGGAAGGACCCGAACACAACGAACAGACCTTCTTTTGTAAACACCCGGGACCAGACCCCAGCGTCACCGACTGGCTCATCGAAAAACGCCTGAAGTGGGTCGGCAGCGACGCCCCGGCCTTCGAGCACCCCTGGAACCTGATGATCAAAAACTACCGCCCCGACCTCGTCCGGGAGTGGGAGGCCAAGACCGGCCTCAAGATCCAAAAGGTTCACCCCGACGACCACTACCTCCACTGCCACCGCCGGATGATGAACGAAAACCTGATGCACGTGGACAACATCGGGGGAGACGTGGACAAGGTGGTCGGCAAGCGCATCTACGTCATGGCTCTTCCTTGGCGGTTCATGGGCGGAGAGGCCTGCATCTGCCGGTTGGTGGGCATCGTCGCCGAGTGAGCCGAGAGGCCACCCCCGTCGGAGATGACCGAATGACGGTTGAGACCCTTCCCGCCTCGATGGAGACCCTTCGCCTGCACGGAGTCGAGGACTTCCGCGTGGAGAAGGTCCCCACGCCAAAGCCCGCCTTTCGCGAAGTGCTCTGCCGCGTGGAGGCCGTCACGATCTGCGGGACCGACATCGCCATCATCAGAGGGCAGCACAAACAATGGGCCAAACACCTGCCCATGACGCTCGGCCACGAATGGGCCGGACGGATCGTCGCCTTCGGCGAGGGAGCCGAGGGTTTCGGTTTCCAGGTGGGCGACTGCGTCTGCGGGACCTCCCATAGCGGCTGCGGCTATTGCCGAATGTGCCTTATCGGCCGGTACAACCTCTGCGTCAACTACGGCCACCCGGAGTTGGGCCACCGCCAGTACGGCCACGTCACCGACGGGGCCTACGCCGAGTACATGGTCAACACCCTCAAGAGTATCCACAAAATACCCGACGGCATGCCGTTCGAGATTGCGGCCAACGTCGACCCGGCCGCCATCGGCCTTCATTCTGTCAAGCGTACGGGAATCCACCCCGGCGAGACGGTGGTCGTCCTGGGGCCGGGACCGGTGGGGTTTTTCGCCTTCCAGTGCGCCTTGGCCCTGGGGGCGGGCCGCGTCATCATGGTGGGCTCGGGCGAGCGGCTCGCAAAGGCAGCCGAGTTGGGAGCGGACACGGTGAACTACCGGGAGACGGACCCTGTCCAGGCCGTCCGGGAGATGACCGGCGGCTGGGGGGCGGAGGCGGTCGTGGACTGCGCGGCCACGAAAGACTCCCTGGGTCAGGCTATCGATATGACCTGTAAGGGCGGCCGGGTCGCTTACACGGGAATCCCCAGTGAAGCCCCGGCCCTCAACTATCGAAAAATCGTCCTGGAGGAGATCGACATCTACGGCGTCCGGGCCAACCCGAACGCCGCTGTCGAAGTCATTCCCCTACTCCAGAGGGGGGCCATCCAGGTCGAGCCCTTGATCACCCACCGGTTTGCTCTGAGGGAATATCGCGAGGCCTACGACACCTTCGTAGAACGAAGGGATGGGGCCATTCTCGTCAGCCTCAGGCCGGGGGCGTAGGAAGGGAACGGCGGGAAAATCGTGGACCGAACCGGAAGGGCGACGAGCGGGCTGAGCCGGGAGACGGGGAAATCACCACAAACAGCGTCAAGATCCGCATAGAAAACGCGACAAAGAGCTTCCTGAACGGATCGGTCGTCGCGTTTGAAAATCTCGACCTCGATGTTTACACCGAAGAGATCATCTGCGTCCTCGGTCCCAGCGGGTGCGGCAAAACGACGCTGCTGAGGGCCATCGACGGCCTGCTGCCCTTAGAACAAGGGGCGATCTCCATCGACGGGCGCGAGGTGGACTGCCCCAGGCCCGAGGTGGCGATGGTTTTCCAGCATTTCGGCCTCTTACCCTGGAAACGGCTTCACCAGAACGTCGCCTACGGCCTGAATGTTCAAAAGTGCGGCAAGGCCCAGGTTCGAGAACGGGTCGAGCATTACATCCAGTTGGTCGGCCTGAATGGATTTGAAAACCACTTTCCGTACCAACTCTCTGGCGGGATGCAACAACGGGCCGGCCTGGCGCGGGCCCTGGCCGTCCATCCCCAGGTCCTGCTGATGGACGAGCCTTTCGGGGCCTTGGACGCGCAGACCCGGGAAATCCTTCAGGAAGAACTCCAGCGAATCTGGCAGCAAGAGAGGCGAACGATGGTCTTCATCACCCACAGCATCGATGAGGCCATCCTGTTGGGGGACCGGGTGGCCGCGATGACGGCCCGGCCCGGCCGGATCCGCGAGATCCTCAACGTGGACTTTCCCCGGCCGAGAAGCCACAAAGAGACCCGCGCTTCACGCCGGTTCGCCGAGCTTCACAATCACATCTGGGACCTGTTGCGCACGGAATCGAGCTGATGACCGAAACGACGCTGGAACGCGAACAAACAGCCCCCCTGGGCGAAACGGTCGTCCACGCGCCCGAGCGGCCCCGGCGCCTCGGACGCGCGGCAATCATCCGCATCCTCTCGCTCATCGTCGTGATGATGGTGTGGGAGATCTACGGCCGCTACTACATCAACCCCGTCCTGTTCACTTACCCGACGGCGATCGCCAAGGCGTTCGTCCGGCTGTACGTTTCGGGCGAGCTCTGGGAGGCGTGCCGGATGAGCCTCTCCGTCCTGTTCACCGGCTGGCTGATGGGTGTTGTCGTGGGGATTCTCGTCGGGCTGGTCATGGCCCGCTCCTACGTCATCGAGTACGCCACCGACTTGTACGTCAACGCCCTCTACGCCACGCCCATCGTCGCCCTTGTCCCGTTGATCATCAATTGGTTCGGCTTCTCCGTCCGGGCTCGGATCGTCATCGTCTTCCTGTTCAGCGTCTTCCCGGTTTTGATCAACACGTTCCAAGGGGTGAAGAACGTCGAGGCCAATCTTCTGGAGGTCGCGCGATCCTTTTGCTCCACCGAGCGCCAACTTTGGCGAGACGTGATCCTTCCCTCGTCGGTCCCCTACATCGTGGCGGGGCTGCGACTCTCCATCGGGCGGGGGCTGGTGGGTCTCGTGGTCGCCGAGCTTTTCACCTCCATCGCGGGACTGGGCGCCGTGATCGTCAACGCCCAGACGGACATGGAAAACGACACGATGTTCGTCCCGATCATCATTCTCATGGCCCTGGGAATTGTTCTGAGCGAGGGCCTCAAGCTGTTCGAGCAGCGCATCGCCCCTTGGAAAATGCGGGAGGACTGATCCCTGTCCCCAGTGAGCCCGACGCAGGAAGCCCTGCGGAATTGGTATCCCCGAATGGTGGCCAATGGGGTAGACTACAACGACGCCGAAGAGACGCTGAAGCGAATCGATTCCTGGGGGGACTGGTGCCGGCAGTGGTGTAAGACGGCGGCGATCCACGAATCCCTGGCGCGGGAGGCCATCGGCCGAGGGCGCAGGTGCACCGCGGCCGAAGCCTTCCTGCGCGCCTCCATCACGTACCATTTCGCCCAGTTCGTGTGGGACGAAGACCTTCGCCAGAAGCAACAGGCGCAGGACAAAAAGGTCGAGATGTTTCGCGCCGCGCTGGCGCACTTGGAGCCGCCGGTCGAGTGGGTAGAAATTCCCTTCGAAGGGACAGTGCTGCCGGGATACCTCCGCAAACCTCCGGGCGCAAGGCGGCCCCCGGTTGTCCTCATCATTCCGGGGCTCGATTCAACCAAGGAGGAGTTTTACAGCTTCGGGGGGGACTTCCTGGCCCGGGGGTTGGCCGTCCTGGCCTTCGACGGTCCCGGCCAGGGAGAGGTTTACCCCCGCATCAAAATGAGAGAGGATTACGAATCGGCCGTCTCGGCGGTTATCGACTTCGTGACAGGCCGCGAAGACCTGGACGGAGAGCGGGTGGGCGTCTGCGGAATCAGCACAGGGGGATTCTACGCCCCCAGAGCTGCGGCCTTCGACAAACGGATCCGGGCCTGCGTCGGCGTCGCCGGCTTCTTCGACATCTCCGACTGCTGGGACGCCATGCCCGAACTGACGCGGAAAGGATTCCGTTACGCCTGGGGCGCAGCCGACCTGGAAGAGGCGCGTGAGAGGTCAAAGGCGATCTGTTTGAAAGGAATCGCCCGGCGGATCACCTGCCCCCTCCTGATCATCCACGGCGCGCTCGACCGAATCGTTCCCGTCTCTCATGGCGAGGCCATCGTGGCCGAAGCCAGCGGCCCGAAGGAGCTCGCTCTGTTTCCCGAGGGGAACCACGTGTGCAACAACATCCCCTACAAATACCGGCCCCTCGCGGCGGACTGGCTGCGGGAGGCGTCAGGCTGACTTCGCCCGGATGCTGGGAAATTTTGCTTCCAACAGGGAACAAACCGAAACGATCGATTATTGATAGAATAAATGCAAGGACCGGAGCGTTACAGAGCAATTTCCAACCGTCACTCACACGGGGGGTGGAAGAAACCACTCCAAGCCAGGAGGGTAAGAGTCATGATGAGAAGATCGTGGGTTCTCCTTATTCTGATGGCGGCCGCCTTGGCCCTCGCCCTGTCGCCCGCCGCCTACGCTGCGACCAAGCTCCACATCGGCATGCCGACGCCCAAGCCCAACGTGGTCCACATCCCGCCCTCCGTGGCCAAAGAAATGGGCTTCTTCAAGGAGCAAGGGCTGGACGTAAAGATCTCCACCTTCCGGGGAGGAACCCGTGCCCATCAGGCTCTAACCGCCTCCGGAACGGACCTCGACATGGCCGACATCCCCGGTCCCCTCTTGATGTCAGGGATCGAGCGGGGCTCGGGCCAGAAGATCTTCTACTCCTTCGCCGCCAAGAACGAGGCCATCCTCGCCGTGGGGGCCGGCATCAAGACGGCCGCTGACCTGAAAGGGAAAAAGCTGGGCGTCGAGGGGAAGTTCGGCTACTCCCACCTGGGGATGCTCTCGGTCCTTCAGCCAGCCGGGATCACCGACGACGACGTGACTTACGTGCGGACCTTTCCCCCGCAACGGGTCAGCTTCCTGATATCGGGGAAGGTGGACGCCGTCCTGATCCACATCGAGCAGGTGGCCGTCGCCAAGGCGAAAACAAAGGGAAAGGTCCATGAGCTCGCCCGGATCTGGAAGACGCAGCCCCACTACTTCTACGCCGCCTTCGCGGCGCCCGCATCGAAGGTCTCCTCCATGCGGGACGCCTACGTCAAGGCCACCCGGGCCATGATCAAGGCGACGCGGTTCATGTACCAGCACAAGGCCAAGGCCGTGGACATCGCCGTCAAGTACGTCCGGGGCGGCGAGAAGGCGCGAAAGAACGTCTCCAGGACGTACGACATCATTACCGGCGAGAAGATCTGGTCGGTCAATGTGGGTCTGCCCCGCAAGACACTGGATTGGACCAACGACCTGAACGTGAAGTTCAAGCGCTACAAGGGCGGGAAACCCAACGTCGAGAAGCTGGTGGACTTCAGCATCGGCCGGGACGCCCTAAAGCCCCTCGGGGTTTGGGGGAAGGACAAGGGCTGGAACCCCGATCACTAGAGCACAAAAAAGTAGGTGTCAACTACATGGGAAAATCGAGGGGGGTCTTTTTGAAAACCGGCCCCCCTCTTACCCCCTGGAAAACTTTTGACGGCCCGGCATTACATGGCCGGGCCTGCTTTTGGGTTGGGCGTGGGTTTGGCTGGACCGCTGGTCTCTCGCCTATTGGTGGCTTCCTTCTTTGGCCGAATGC
>JBHIBA010000235.1:0-7297 GCA_046758845.1 Nitrospinota bacterium | reverse complement strand
ACTTTTGACGGCCCGGCATTCGGGTGGTTGCCCCTTCTGGCCGGGCCTGGTTGGTTGGGGGGTGGGGTTGGGTGGGTCGGCTGTCTGTGTCCTTTCGATGGCCGGTGTTTTTGGCCGGATGCCCGTCTGCCTACGGCAGCCGCAGCATCCGGCCAACCAGCCAGCTTTTGGCGAAAGAGGGCGGCCTTTTTGGGCCGCACTTTTTCGCGAGACAAAAGTTTTCCGGGGGGTCCAGGGGGGGCAGGCCCGGCCTGCTGCGTTTTCGCCGGGCGTGCAGCCCGGCTGCGGTGCCGAAGGGTCATTGACCCGAGGCACCGCGAATACGCGGGGGCACGTTGCCCCCAAAAAGCGCCCCCCGCAAGCTGTTTTCCCTGTCAGTCGCTTGATTGAAGCGTCACGAAGGCCCGGTAGCGGTCCCGCTGGACGAGAAGAACCACGTCGCGCAGGTGCTGACCGGAGGCGATGGCCTTTTGAAAATCCTGGAAGTTGCGGATTGGAAGGTTGTTGATCCGCCGGATCACGTCCCCCGGCTCTAAACCCACCCGCCCGGCGGGGCTTTGCGCTAAGACCTGGACGAGGACCACTCCGTCCGGAGCCGCGATGTGGTAGCGCCGCTTGATGCGGGGCGTCAGGTCGCGGACGGCGATGCCCAGCCGGTTCTGTGCCACGACGCCGGCCGCCTCGGGGGTCATGGCCTCCAGTGGGACCCGGCGCTTGAAGACCTTGCCGTCGGAGAAGAGTTGCAGGACCATTTCGGAGCCTTGGGTGTAGCCGGACAGATCGGATAGAAAGACGGCCCGGGACTCCACCGGCTTCTTGCCGATCCGCATCAGGATCATTCCCGGCCGGATGCCGGCCCGCTCGGCGGGACTCCTCTGGATGACGCGGACGATGAACGCCCCGAAAGGATACGTGTAGCCGAACTGGCGGCGGATGGGATCTGTCAGGTCCCGGACGACGAGGCCGATCCAGCCCTGCTGGATCTCGCCGAAGCGGATCAGGTCGTTCACGATCCGCCTGACCCGGTCGATGGGCACGGAGAAGCCGATTCCCTCAGCCTGGGCCCGGATGGCCGTGTTGACGCCGATGAGTTCGCCGTTGATGTTCAGGAGGGGACCGCCCGAGTTTCCCGGATTGATGGCCGCATCCGTCTGGATGAAGTCGGATTGAATCCCTCCCTCCAGCTGGACGGCCCGGTGGACCGCGCTGATGACGCCCGTGGTCACGGTGTGGCCCAGGCCGAAGGGGTTCCCGATGGCGATGACCGTCTCTCCCGGCATCAGGTCCCCCGAAGTGCCCATCTGGACGTAGGGCAGGGGCTCTTGAGCGGGGATTCGGATCACGGCCAGGTCGGACCGGGAGTCCGCCCCGATGACCGCGGCCTCGAACTCTCGTCGGTCGATGAGGGAGACCTTGATCCGGCTGGCCCCGCGGATGACGTGTTCGTTGGTGAGGATGAGTCCCTTGGGATCGATGATGACGCCGGAGCCGAGGCTGCGCCGCTTGCGTTGCCGGGGAGAGCCGAACCCCCGGAAAAACCGCTCGAATTCGGGGGGAAAGAAACCGGGCAGCTCGCCGAAGGGGGACCGTTCCCGAACCACCTCTTCGGTATTGATATTGACCACGGCGGGTCCGACTTTCCGGACGGCGAGGACCACAGGGGTTTCTCGAGAGAACTCCGCCGAGACGCGGATCGGGAGCGCGGACACCGCCAGGAGAAGCAGTGCGCAGATGGTCCTGCATCCGGGAAGAGGGAAAAGAAGGCAGGGCTTCATGGAGACGGGGAGAAGCGGGACGGGGTTCAGGTCTTTCTCAACGCGAGGAAGATGGAGTTTTGATTCCGTCGGATTAACAGAAGCACCGATTTCTCTTCGGCCGCCCGGCGGATCAGACGCCTGTAGTCGTTCACGTCGCGGACGGGCCTGCGGTTGATTTCCAAGATGACGTCTCCCTCCTGAAGGCCTCCCTCCTGCGCGGGGCTACCGTCCTGCACCGAGGAAACCACAACGCCCCTCGGCCGGTCAAGTCTCATCCGGCGGGCCAGCCTCCCGGTCATCGGTGTCACTTGCAGGCCCAGTTGCCTGCTGGCCCGGTTCGTGACCACCCTGCCGTCTTTCGCGGCGCGCACGTAGACGGCCACCTCCAGCCGCCGGCCTTTGCGGAACACCTTCAATCGCGCCCGGGAGCCCGGTCGCGCAGTGGCCACCCATTTCAGAAGCTCCTGCTTTTCGCGGATGGGCCGCCCGTTGAACTCGACGATCACGTCACCCTTTCGAATCCCTGCGGTTTCTGCCGGCCCCGCGCGCGCCACCCCCGACACCCAGGCGCCTGCCCGGCCGGACAAACCCAGGGTTTTGGCCAGTTGGGGGTCCATCTCCCGGACGGAAACACCCAGCCATCCCCGGCGGGGGCGTCCGTAGATTCTCAGGTCCCGAAGGATGGCTTTGGCGATGTTGATGGGGATGGCAAAACCGATCCCCAAGCTCTCGGCGACGATGGCCGTGTTCATCCCCACGACCTCTCCTTCGGTGTTCACAAGGGGACCGCCCGAATTTCCCACGTTGATGTAGGCATCGGTTTGGATGTAGTCGTCCAGCGGGCCGGAGCCGATCACGCGGCCCTTGGCGCTGACCACCCCGACGGTTATCGTATGGGCCAGACCGAACGGGCTGCCAATGGCCATCACCCACTCCCCCACCTCCAGGCGGTCGGAGTTGCCGAGCCGGCCCGCCGGCAATGCGCGCCCGGCATCGATCTTCAGCAAGGCGATGTCGGTCTGTGGGTCGGCTCCTATGATCCGGGCCGTGTATTCGCTCCGGTCCTCTAGCGTGACGTGGATGGCCCCGGATCGTTCGACGACGTGGTAATTGGTCAGGATGTAGCCTTTGGGGTCGACGATAAAGCCGGAGCCCAGGCTGTGGCGCGAATCACGGCGGCTCTGCGGGCCGAAGTCGGGGGCGAATCGATCGAAGAAGCTCTTGGGTTTCTCTCGCTCCTTCCAGGGCGCGAGGAACCGTCTCAGGCGGGGAAGTTTCCAGCCGCGGACTTTATCGGTGGTGCTGATGTTGACGACGGTTTTCCTGGAGGCCTGGGCGACCTTGACGAAGATCCGACTTCCAAATGGGTGCTCCCGGCTGGCCGACCATCCGGCCGAAGGCCCGAGCCATACGAAAAGGGCCAGAACGGCGGGAAAAAGGGCGATAGGACGACGTCGGAAACACCTGCTTAACCGGCCCATTCTCATAAATACCCACACGAAGCAAAAGCCCTCGGGGCCGGGGATCAACGCTCCCGCGGTGGGCTTTCATGCTTCAATCTTGTGGTTTGACAACTCTTCCTTCGGGTATTACGTAGACCTTACCCCTTGGCCGCCCGGCTGTAAAGGGATTTTTTTTGGCGGGTTCAGCGGGCCAAGCGGGAGATTGCCGGACAATCGGGAGCATTAACATTGGGGAAGGCCGAAGCGGCGATCCTCGACGACCCCGGCCGCATCGCTCTCCAGGACCCGAACGGGATGTTCGGTCTGCTGGCCCAGTGGCCCGAACAGTGGCGAAGCGCCGCCGCGCTGGCCCAGGGCGTCCGGCTGCCGGAAGGAGCGAGGACCTCCGGGTTTCGCCACGTGGTGATCTCCGGAATGGGCGGCTCGGCCATCGGCGGTGACCTGCTTCGGTCCTGTTTGGGCGATTCGCTGATCGTCCCGCTGATCGTCCACCGCTCATATTCGTGCCCGGGTTTCGTGAACCCGAACACGCTTTTCATAGCCGTCAGCTACTCGGGCAACACGGAGGAGACCCTATCCTCCTTCGCCGACGCCCTGGAGCGGGGGGCGGAAGTGGCCGGCGTCACCACCGGCGGCGCCCTCGAGGAGGAATGCCGACGGGCCGGCAAAGCGGTTTTCCCGGTTCCCCGGGGCCTTCCACCGCGTCAGGCTTTGAGTTATCTCTTCCTACCGGTGCTCGCGTTGGCGCAGGAGTTGGGACTCGCGAACGATCAGGATTCCGCCATCGGGGAGACCGGAGAGGTTCTCTTGGAGCTCGTTCGGGCTTACGGACCCGAGGCGCCGACCGCTGGAAACCCGGCCAAGAGCCTGGCGGTCTTGCTTCACGGCCGGGTCCCGGCCGTCTACGGCGTCGAGGGCCGGACGGGCGCCGTTGCAGTGCGCTGGCGGGGCCAATTCCACGAGAACAGCAAGAATTGGGCGACCTCCAACGTCCTGCCCGAGATGAATCACAACGAGATCGCCGGTTGGCCGTCCCTCTCAGGGCTGACGCAAAAGGCCGTTTACGTGATCTTTCTGGAAGACTTGGAGGACGGCGAACGGATGGCGCGGCGCCGGGAGATCACGCGGGAGCTGATCGCTCCCCACGTCTCCGGCACGATCACCGTTCAGTCCCGGGGGGAGAGCCGGCTGGCGCGGCTGTTTTCTCTCGTTGTGCTGGGCGACTTTGTGTCCTGCTACCTCGCCGTGCTGAACCGCGTGGACCCGTTGCCGGTGCCCGCCATCGAGGACCTCAAAAAAGCCCTCGCCGCCCCTTCGCCCGCGCAATGAACCTCTCCCACCTCCGAAACTTTTCCATCATCGCCCACATCGATCACGGCAAGTCCACCCTGGCCGACCGAATGCTCGAGCTCACCCAGACCGTGACCGCCCGGGAAATGATGAACCAGTACCTGGACTCCATGGCGATCGAGCGCGAGCGGGGAATCACGATCAAGGCCCGGACGGCGCGGATGGCCTATCGGGCCAAGGACGGCCGGGCGTACGTCCTGAATCTCATCGACACGCCGGGACACGTGGATTTCACGTACGAGGTCTCGCGCAGCCTCGCCGCCTGTGAGGGTGTTCTCTTGGTGGTGGATGCGGCCCAGGGGATCCAGGCCCAGACCCTGGCGAACACCTACCTGGCTCTGGATGCTGACCTGACCATCCTGCCCGTCATCAACAAGATCGACCTTCCGACGGCCGACCCCGTTCGGGTGTCGCGCCAGGTGATGGAGCTTCTCGGCGTGAAGGAAGAAGAAATTTTCAACGTCAGCGCCAAGGAAGGGACGGGGGTTCGGGAACTGCTGGAGGCGATCGTCCGGCGCATGCGGCCGCCTGATGGAGATCCCCAGGATGCGCTGAAGGCGCTCATCGTCGACTGCTGGTTCGACTCCTACCGGGGAGCGGTCATTCTGGTCCGGATGATCGACGGGGCCCTCCGGGTGGGAATGGACATCGAGATGATGGCCACCGGCCTTCGCTACCAAGTCAACGAGGTGGGTGTGCTCACGCCGGCGTTGCGGGCCGTCGGGGTCTTGCGGGCGGGGGAGGTCGGATACCTGATGGCCAGCATCAAACAAATCGCTGACATCAAAGTGGGCGATACCGTGACCGAAGTCCGCCGCCCCACCGCCTCTGCCTTTCCGGGTTACAAGGAGCCCAAGCCCATGGTCTTTTGCGGCCTGTACCCGGTGGAGGGGACCGGATATGAGTCCCTCCAGGCGGCCCTGGAAAAGTTGCACCTGAACGATACGGCCTTTACCTATGAGGCCGAGACCTCGGCCGCTCTGGGGTTCGGCTTTCGCTGCGGATTTCTGGGGCTTCTGCACATGGACGTCATCCGCGAGCGACTGGAGCGGGAGTACGACCTCACCCTGTTGATCACCTCGCCCACCGTGGCCTTCCGGGTGAACACCACCGACGGGCAGGTGACGCATGTGGAGAACCCGACCCGGCTTCCCCCGGCGGGCCGCATCGACCGGATTGAAGAGCCGTACGTGCGCGGGTCCATCGTCGTTCCCTCCGAGTACCTGGGCGGCGTCATCAAGCTGTGCCAGGAGAAGCGGGGCGCCCAGAAGCGACTGGAATACCTGGACGCCCAACTCACCCTTTTGGAGTACGAACTTCCCCTGTCCGAGATCCTGTTTGACTATTACGACCGGTTGAAGTCGATCAGCCGCGGGTACGCCTCTTTCGACTATAAACCCATGGATTTTCGGCCCTCCGACCTGGTGAAGCTGGACCTCTTACTGAACGGCGAGCCCGTGGACGCCCTGTCTCTGATCATTCACAAGGAGAAGGCCTACTCTCACGGCCGGGCCCTGGTGGAGAAGATGCGGGGGATCATTCCCCGGCAGCTCTTCGAGGTCGTGATCCAGGCGGCCGTCGGCAGCCGGGTCATCGCGCGCGAGAGCGTTCAGCCCCTGCGAAAGCAGGTCACGGCGAAGTGTTACGGGGGCGACGTAACCCGAAAGCGCAAGCTCCTGGAGAAGCAGAAGGAAGGCAAGAAGCGAATGAAACGGGTGGGACGGATCGAAGTTCCCCAGGAGGCCTTCATGTCGGTGCTGAACGTCACGAAGGGCGGAGCGAATTAACCTTGCCCCCTCTCTCTTGCGGCCCGCGAAAGGAAGTATAATGATTGCCCACGGAGAGTGATGAATGGCAGGAGGCACGGGCAAGCCGCCCTCTGCGCTCCGAAATCCTGACCCCGTAGCAGCGACCTCGGTGACACAATGGCCAAGACAAGAAAGCTCGATGCCTTAGAGAAGCGCGCCCGCCGGCCGCCGGAAACCAAAAAGACGAAGAAGAAAAAGAGCGTCTTTCGCGAGTACACCGAGGCCATCGTTCTGGCCATCCTGCTTGCGCTCTTCCTGAGAGCGTTTATGGTCCAGGCCTTCAAGATCCCGTCGGGTTCCATGAAGGACACCCTTCAGATCGGGGACCACATCCTGGTCAACAAGGTGCTTTACCGGACGTGGAGCAAATATGACCTGGCGGAGATGTTCGAGGTGGTGCCCGTCTTCGGGGATGCGATCCGCAGCCTCACCCGCCTGCTCCCCTTCGACTACCATTTCCGCTTCAAGGAAGTGAAACGCGGCGACATCGTGGTCTTCCGGTTCCCAAAGGATGAGAGCCGAGACTTCATCAAGCGGGTCGTCGGGCTTCCGGGCGAGGTCGTGGAAGTGCGCGGCCGGCTGGTCCTGATCAACGGCGAAGCGATAAATGAGTCCTACGCCAAGTACGAAGAATTGGGCGAGCAGGGCGCTTTCGCGACCCGGGGACGGTACGGTCCGGTCCGCGTCCCGGAAGGCCACCTGTTCATGATGGGGGATAACCGCGACAACTCGCTGGACAGCCGGGCCTGGGGATTCCTCGACAAGGACAAGATCCGCGGTGAGGCCTTTATCATCTACTGGTCCTGCCGCAGGCCCGGTCCCTCCTGCCTCCTTCCTCAAAACGTCCGCTGGGGCCGCTTCGGGCAGTCGCTGTTCTGAAGGGACACAGTTTCCTGGGGGGACATTTTGAAAACTGTCC
>JBHIBA010000234.1:0-7410 GCA_046758845.1 Nitrospinota bacterium | reverse complement strand
GTCTTGCCGTCTGGACTCAGCAGAAAGAGGCGGGACCGATCGCCCCCTAGGAGCTCCACCGCACCCTGGACGACCGCGGTGAACACCCCCTCGGGCTCGAGCGTGGAGGAGATCTGGCGGCTCAAGTCCTGGAGGACGGACAGCCGGCCGACGACGCCGACCGACTCGTGGTAGAGGCGCTGCCTGCGCAGGGCGCGCAGCATGACCAGGTAAAACAGCAAACCGGTGAGGCCGATGACCGTCCAGATCCGACTCCAGATGGTTTTGAGATGCGCAAGGAATTCCGTGGCATCTGTGTAGGTCTCAATGACCAGGTCCGGCCGCCTTCCCCCTCCCCCGCCCTTTCTCCAAACGGGGACGTGGACTTCCATGCTGGCAAAGCTGCCAGTCGATTGACGTTCCGGGTCGTCGTGTTCGGGTAACTCGAATACATAATGGACGGTCCCCGCCAGGGCCCTTTTCAACCCCTCCTCGGCCGAACGCCTCCCAATCAGCCTTGTGTCATCCGACCAGACAATTCTGCCCGCGGCGTCCCAGACCTTGACCTTTCGCACCTTCTCGATATGCCGGAGCATCTTGCTCCGCGCGAGTTTTTCGAATACAGCCGCGGATTCCTGGCTGGACGGCTCTGTCCAGACGCTCTCCGAGAAGAGCTTCTGCGTTACCAGTCTCACATGCTCCGCGATCCGCTTGCTCTGCAACTCCGCCGTGTGGGACTGTTCCCACTGCGTTGCCAGATAGCCCCCTGCGAGAGCGAGGCCCAGCACGCAGGCAAGACTGAACAGCGAAGAATAAAATGGAGATCTGAAGGGAGTTCGGTGTTTTGGCCGCAGGTTCAAAAGATTTCCCCCTTGGCCCCCCCAGCCCCGGCGGCGTCTTTGTGCAGGTCAGCCGTGAAAGCTTCTGTCCACAAGCGCAACATCAGCGTCCTCGCGGTCCCGAAAAGGCTCAAAAACAGCCGCCCCCTGCGTGGACCGCCTTGAGAGGCCCCCCAGTCTCATCACTAGCCGTTGAAGTGCTGAATCAGGATGCTGTTCTGGAGGTAATTCATGTCCACGGGTTTCGTGATGTAATCGTCGGCCCCTCTCTCAACCGCCAGTTGGGCGATCTCTATGTCGTGGATAGCGGTGACCATGATGACTCGAACGCTTGGATCGATATTCTTCATCCGGGGAAGGGCGTCCAGGCCGCCTATGCCCGGCATCCGAACGTCGAGGAGGACCAGTTGGGGCCGAAATTTCTTCATCTCCTCGACCCCCTCTTCACCGCTCGGGGCGGCCTCGACCGCGTACCCCTTGGCAGTGAGGAAGGTCTTGAGGCCGCTGCGAAACACCTCCTCGTCGTCAACTATGAGGATTCTTGCCATCGCCGTTGCCTACCTCCATCGTGGCCGGAAGCTCGACCATGAAGGTCGTTCCCTTTCCCTCTTCGCTCTCCACCTCGAGCTTTCCGCCGTGGTTTTCGACGATCCCGTAGGTGACCGACAGGCCCAGCCCCGTCCCCTTTCCTTCGGGCTTCGTCGTAAAGAAGGGATCGAAGATCCGCTTCACGATGTCCCTCGGGATACCCTTGCCCGTATCCTCCACGCCGACCCGGACCCAGGGGTCCTCATTCCGGAAAAAGGACCGCGCGCGCAGCGTGACCTGGCCCCCCTCGGGCATGGCGTCTTTGGCGTTGCCCATCAGGTTGAGGAAGACCTGAGAGAGCTGGCCTTCGTCGGCCTCTAATTGCGGCAGGTCCTTGGAATAGTCCTTGACAAACTGCACGTTCGTCACGCGGTACTGGTATTCCACCAGCCCCACCACCCGGTCCAGGACTCCCCGAATGTCCACCCTCTTGAGTTGGGGCTCGCGCTTGCGGGCGAAGTCGACGAGGTTTTTGGTGATTCGCGAGGCGCGCTCGATCTCCATCCTCATCGACCCGAAGGACTCCTTCAGCTCTTCGGGGTTTTCCGTCCCGATTCCCTCCTGCATCAACTGCACCTTGATGTAGAGATTGTTCATGGGATTGAGGATTTCGTGCGCCACGCCCGCGACGAGGGTCCCGATAGAGCTCAGCTTCTCCGACTGAAGGAGCTTGGCCTGTGTCTCCCGAATTTCTTTGTTGGCCCTCTCGGCTTCGGCTTTTTGCCGTTCCAGATTCTCTGCCATCTCGTCAAAGGAACGCGCCAACTGGCCCAGCTCCCCCTGGCCGTGAGGGAGCCCGGTCCGTGTACCCAAGTCGCCGGAGGCCAGCCGCTTGGTCGCCCCGACCAAGGCATTTATGGGTTGCAGGAGGATGCGCTTTCCCGCGAACCACGCGGCCAGCAAGGCAAAGATGGTGACAGAGAAGAGGGTGAAGATGTTTCGCATCAGCGTCTGTTCGGCGTGGCCAAAGGCGATTTTTTCCGGGATGGCAATCGTTAGGTAAAGGCCGCCGGCGTCTGGCTGGAAGCGTAGCGTCGTAAAGGCCAGGAGGTACGGTAGGCCGTCCTCTCCCCAATGCTCCTGCACCCCTTGTCCCTGCGTCAGAATCTTCCGAAAGAGCCGGTCTTCGGAGAGGTGTTGCCCGACCCACTTCTTGGGATCGTGAGAGCGGGCCAAAATGGCGCCGTTCTGATCCATGAGCGTGACGATGAACTGCTTAGGCAAAGGCGTTTCACCCGCGAATTTGCTCAGTTGGGGGAGCGCCAGCGAAGCAAAGACCACACCCTGTACACTCCCGTCGTCGTCGAGGATGGGGAAGCCGAAGCTGATCGAGGCCTTGGTCGTGAGGCGGTCGATTTCGAATTCGCCCACGGCGAAGTCGCGGGACTTCAGGGCGCGCCAGAAATAGGCCCGATCCGCAAGGTTGACCGGGCCGTCAACAGGCAGGGCGCTGCAAGCGATCTGGCCGTTGGGCCGGATGACGCCCAGGTTGAGATAGGGTGAAGATTCCTTGAGTCGTTGAGAGAACGCCATGCGGCATTTCGCGAAATCCCCTTCTCTCACTGAGGAATGACTCGCCAGCTCCGCCAAGAAGCTGCGAGTCTCCCAGATCTCCTGGATCAGTCGCGCCCGTTCGCTGGTAATCAAGCGGGCCACCCACAGGGCGTCGGATTCTACGTCCGCGATGGCCTGCAGGCGTTGCTCGCGCGCGGTTATGAGGAACAGCGCAATCACGGGACACAGGGCCAGGGCGGCCAGAAACAGCAACCGGGCGCGAAGCGTCGATAAAATGGAAAATCGAGTTCCGGGCTCCCCCTCAGTCTGCGCCCTGTCTTCTCCGCCATCTCCTACCGACGGGCCTTCGATACGCATGAGTCACCTCTACCTTATGGCTGGCTCGAACTCGGCCTTATGCAGCTTCGCCCCCCGCTTCATAAGGGGTAATTGCACCCCTGTCGTGACAGGTGGCGATCCGATACAGACTATCCGCACGCTCTAACGGACCTTCGCGGTCGTCATTTCCCTCGTTTCTTAATCGGCGCAACCGGCGCCCTGGGGCTGGATATAGCCGCCCTCCTCCATAAAGACACCTGTATAGACCTCGGATTTGCCGAATTCTTGCACGGGGGGAAGCGGGAGATGGACCCGGCCATCCCTGGGGAGGACCGGCGCCGGAACATCGGCCGTACGATCAAACTCGTTCCCGGCCGAGTCCGCCCAGGGACCGGGCAACTCTCCTTGACGGGAAATCGCAAAGAGACTAAAAAACGTCGCGGACGCCCTTCTTGCGTCCCGCGCTGAATGCGGCCAGAGATGCGGCGGGCCCGATGCAAGACATTCGCACGCCTTCCCCCGTGACGCGGAGATCGCGCATGCTCGGAGATTCAAACCAATCCATCTCCATCTCCCCCTTGGACCTGCCGCGCGAAGCCCGGTGGCGGGCGGAGACGGGACGGGTCGTCCGCTGCGATCACGTCGTCGAGGCGTACTGGATGCTGGAAATCGAGGCCCCGCACGCGGCCCAGCATGCGGGGCCGGGCCAGTTCGTCATGGTCCGGCCGAAGAGCTGGGACGGCCTTCTCCTGGGCCGCCCCTTTGACGTTTTCCGGACCCATCCGGACCGGGGGGCGTTCGAGATCCTGATCAAGGTCAAGGGGGAGGGAACAGAGACGCTCTCCCGGTTGAGGCCGGGCGACGCCATCGACGTGGTGGGCCCCAGCGGGTGTCTTTTGGATCTCTCAAAATGCGCCCCGGGCGTCGGCTTCATCGCCCGGGGGGCGGGCGTCACCCCGATGGTCCGCATCGCCCAAAGCTGCGCGGAGATCGGCCTGTCCTGCTACGGCCTGGTCTCCGCCCGGGAGGAAAGACTCCTCTTGGGCGTGGGGGAGCTTCGAGGCCTCGGCGCTGAGGTCGAAACGGCGTCCGACGAGGCGGGGGACTCGGCTGGAAAACCGGCGGAGGTCGTGGATTCCTGGATGCGGGCGAATCGGCTCGGCGTCCTCTTCACCTGCGGGTCAAGGCGCATGGGACGGCTGGTGCAGAAGGTGACGGCGCAGGGCGGCGCCCGGGGTTACATCTTCTTGGAATACCGGATGGCCTGCGGAACGGGCATCTGCGTCGGCTGCGCGGCCCCCCTCCTCACGCGCAAGGGCGACTTCCGATACGGGCTGGTGTGCATGGAAGGGCCGGCCTTTGCCGCGGAATCCGTCATCCTGGATTGGGAAAACGCCGCACCGAGAAAATCAGACTGACGCTTCCCCCTGAAACGAAGATCGCCCGAGGGATTGGCTTCCCGTCCGCAGAATGGAACCGGGGCCGCTCTTCGTAAACTTCGCTAGGGCCGGCGAAGGGGGAAACGTCTTACGGGACGCGGCCTCTACCACATCGTCCAAAGGCGCGGCCTACTAGACCTCCATCGTCTCGGCGTCGGCGCTTTCCTGCTTTGGCCGCCAGCGGAGGAGGTAGCGCCCGAGGCGGTTCACGGCAGCATTGGCCAGAAGGACGAGGAACATGAGCAGGACAAGGCCCGCGAAGGAGCCCGCGATGTTAAACAAGTTGCTCGCGTGCTGAATCATGAAGCCGAGCCCGCTGCTCGCTGCCATAAACTCGCCGAGGACGGCCCCGATGATGGCGAAGGGCACGCCGATCTTGAGCCCCGTGAGAATCCACGGCATGGCGGCCGGCAGCGTAACTTTCCACAGGGGTTGCATCTCGTTCGCGCCCATGACCCGGGCAAGGTCTTGGTGAAACCAAAAATCATGGCCCCTGTGTCTCATATGTCTTGAACCAGTACAGCTGTTTGCTTGGCGACAATGAATGTTGTAAGATTGGGAATATTCTGCTGTCACCTAAAAGGATGCAGGTGTTTCCCCCTTGAAGAAGGACTCGTCCTATGGCCATTTCCAGTTTGCAACCTCTGCGAAAAGGACTCCTTTTCGAAAACGTGATGAGCGCCATCCGCTCGGCAATCTTCAACGGCGAGTTGAAACTAGGCAACCGATTGGTGGAAACCGAGCTGGCCGAGCAGTTGGGCGTCAGCCGGGGTCCCATCCGAGAAGCCCTTCGCCTTCTGGCCGCCGAGGGCCTGGTTGTCATCAACGTTCACCGGGGAACCTTTGTGGTCAAGCCTACAGCGGCCGACGTAGAGGAGATCTACACCCTGCGCGAGGCATTGGAGGCGCTGGCCATCCGGCGTGGCGCGGAGCTGGCCACCGATGAGGAAATCAAGTCGCTGGAAGATGATACGAAACGATCTCTGGCGGCTCACCCACAGAAACAGATCGGTCAGCTGGTGGGCCTGAACATGGAGTTTCACGGCCAGCTTATCGAACTCGCCCGGCACAAGCGGCTTTCTCGGATGTGGTCCACTCTGGAGTCCCAACTCCGCCTTTGCAACATCCTGTCAATCGAGCGCACCCGGCAGGACCTGAGAAATGTCATCAATGAGCACCTCGAAATCGCGAAGGCCATCAGGAACCGGGACGCTGATTCGGCTTGCCAACTCATGTCCCAGCACGTCGGAAGGGCGGCTCAGATTGTCCTGGAAAGGATCGAAGCCGCCGGCGCAGCAACCGCGTAACGCCCCCCCCGCGAGCGGGGATTTTCGGAGGCCCGTACGTTTCGCGCGCCGCTGACGTTGCCGGCGAGACTCAAGCGCCGGTCCTGACCGCTCCGGACGCGATGCCTATCATGATTGACGCGTCCCGCGTCCCTCACGCTCGCATAGCGATACGCTGCGGTTCCAACCCCCCGGCAAAACCGGGTTCTGAATGACCCGACTCGTATTGCTCGGAAGGCTCAACGATCCAGAACAACAATCGCAAGGGGCCGGGGCCCGACGCTGATTCGCTTCAGGACCCGGTTCTTGCGGAGGTCCACCACCGTCACGTGGTTGTGCCAGCCCGTGAAGAACCCGCCCGTCAGGTAGGCCTTATCCTCGCCGGGGGAGAGGGCCACCTGCTCGTGGACGTCGCCGGTGGGGATCCGCGAAAGCTCTGCCAGATTGGAAGTCGAGAGAACCGAGAGGCTACTCTTCTCTCGACGGTTGAGATGGCTGTTGACCACATAAAGGCGGGCGCCATCGCGGCTGATAGCAATCCCGTGCTGATGGGTCCGAATATTCATGGGAAAGACCTGGACCCGGTCCTCCTTTATGTCCACGCGGATCATCCGCTCTCCCTGGAAGGGGAGGTACAGGTAGCGTCCCGAGGGTGAGGCTGCGAGATAGTGGGGTTTCTCGAAGACCCCTTGGCCCGAATGGGGTTGGAGGGAGATGGTCCTGGAGAGCCGGGCCTTCTTCGCGTCAATGACCGAGATCTGATAGGAATCGTGGTCTACCACAAAAATCTGAGTTCTATCCGGGCTCAAGGAAAGGCTAAATGGAAACTCTCCCACCCGAATGAGCCTCGGGGGTCCTCCCCGGTCGGCATCCAGGACGGCGACGGCATCCGGGCCGCCGGAAAAACGAAGGCCCACAAAGAGACGCTTTCCCCCTGGCGTCAGGGCCAGATCTGTCGTCGATTCGTGACCTGTCCGGGCGGGGTCGAGGGGAAGGGTTCTCAGAACAGACCGAGTCTTCGGATCGATGACGGCGACCCCAGCCGAGAAGGCTACGTCGACTCTCTCGCCATCGTCAGACACGACGACCCCGGAGGGACCCTTTCCCACCCTGATCTCAGCCACAAGCTCATCTGAGACCCCGTCAATGACGCCGACCGTGTCGGAGCCATTGTGGGTCACAAAGAGTTCGAATCCCCAGGAGCTGGAGATCGGGAAAAAAAGGGCGAGCAGAGCGAATGCCTTGCATAACTTCGCCATAGAGATTCTCCAGGGGGATGGATGCCCGAATTCCTGCGTCTGACTCTGCAAGATCATCCCTGAACCCGGAACCTAGAATTTCCACTGAAAAAGCCATCTGCCCCGGAGTCACTAACAGGAGCGCTTAATAGCTGACATGTCATCTCTGAAAGCGCGACGTGTCAACGGGGACCTCCGGCGGTTCGCT
>JBHIBA010000233.1:0-7505 GCA_046758845.1 Nitrospinota bacterium | reverse complement strand
TGAAGGCCGTGAAGGCCGTATTCAGGACGCACGTGTTGGTGTTGATCCCCATCAGGCAGACGTTTTCTATGCCCAGGGTATCGAGGAGGGCATCCAGGTCCGTCCCCATGAAGCAGTCCAGGCGCTTCTTGTTGTCGATGACGTAGTCGCCCTCCACGAACAGGCTGGGGATGATCTCTGTCTGGACGGAGCCCATGAGGTTGTGGTCGTTCACGGTGCTCTTGCGCCCCGGTGTCAGGCGGTTCTTCTCGTCGGTGATGTCGTGAAGGGCCTTCCAGAAGTGGACCTTCATCCCCTCGCTTCCCAGATCCGGGATCTTTCGGAAAACCAGCTTGACGTGGATGATGGGGATTCGGTGGGCCCGGGCGAACTCCAAGACCTCCTCGGCGCTCTTGATGACCCGCTCAGCGTCCTCGGCGGAGGCGGGCATCGTGGCCACCTCCGGGTCCAAGTGCCCCCGGTGCATATCGATCGTGACAATGGCTGTCCTCTCCGGCTCTAATTGGAGCTTATCCATCAGCGTGTTGGTCATTTCGGAACGGTCGACAATCTCAACGGTAGCCATCTCCGCGCCTCCTCGCGTTAAGAGTGAGAATCCGCTGCCCTCCCGGTCAACTGTAAAGGAGAACCCCTCGGCCCATCATAACATCATCGGGCCCTGGATTCTTCCATTTTCCTGCGCCGAGTTTCCAGGCTATTTCCGGGTACGCGATTTCCCGGAGCTCACCGGTGCCCCCCACCACGTGGGTCTTCCGTCGCCTTCCTTTATGGCTCCATCTTTCTCGATGTAGTACCGCCGGTCCATGTTCCTGTCGTACTTGCCTTCCAGCATGGCCAGGAGCCAATCCGCCCCCAGGGAGACAAAATCGGCCCCGACGCCGCCCAGGGGATGGTACTCCTGGCCGAAGACCCACAACTCCTTGGGCTTGGCG
Source organism: Nitrospinota bacterium (assembly GCA_046758845.1). GTDB lineage: Bacteria > UBA8248 > UBA8248 > JACPRG01 > JBHIBA01. The sequence continues at coordinate 6,573 of JBHIBA010000233.1, read as the reverse complement.
GCGCGTTGGTAGGTGGCCAGGGCGTCGTCCAGGAGGGTCAGCTCATCGAACTCGCCGTGGGCCATGAGCAGGGGACACCTCACCCGCTCGACGATCCCTTTGAGGTGCATGTTGGGCATCACTTCGTTGTCGAACTTGTCCTCGTCGGTGTAGCCGGCCATGTACATGAAGTTGGCTTTGAAATTGGGCTGGGCCTGGTGGAAGATCACGTCCATGGTGGAGTAGCAGCCCATGGCCGTTCCGACCGCCTTCAGCCGCTTGTCGTGGGCGGCGATCCGGCAGCCCCAGTAGGAGCCCATGCTGACGCCGAAGTGGACGAGGCGCTTGGAATCGATCTCGGGCCGGCTCTCCAGGAAGTCCAAGTAAACGCTGCCCGCCCGCTCGTAGTTGTCCACCGTCACCTTGCAGCCGTGCAGGAGGGTTTCTCCCTGCCCCGGGCCGTCGATGGCCAGGGCGGCGAATCCGCGCGGGAGGTAGTATTTCATGTACGCCGCGTGCCAGTCCTCCTTGAACATGTCCATCCCGGGGCCGAGCATGATGCACGGGAAGGGGCCCTCGCCCGGCGGGACGAAGAGGATGGCGTGGATGCTCTTTCCCTCGAAGGGGAGGGCAACCCGCTCGATGCGCACGCCCGGTGTGTAGCGGATGACCTTCCCGTAGCAAGAGACCAGCTTGGCGTGGAAGTAGGACTTGCGGGGGTCGTCGCCGAAGAAGCCATATTGGGCCCGGCCGTAAAGGAGGGTCGCCCGGTGGTAGTAGTCGCGCGCGGCCGTGCGGAACCCCCGCCGCTCGGCCCAGCGGGCCTTGCGTTCTACCTCTTGGGCGGTGGTGGCCCATGCCCGGGCGAAGTGAAGCGTCGAACCCACCTTGCTGAAAACGCGGTCCACGTCGGAGTGGTAGTACCCCAGCTCCTCGAAGATCCCTCGGATCTCCGGGTGGAGGATGTCCCATCCCCCGACGGCAACCAGAGCATCCAGAACCCAGCGTTGACCTGCGCGTTTGGTTGTCATCTTGGCCTCTGTCGGCTGTGGCGATGAAGGGCTTGTTCTTGCAACCCTCCTTCCTCAATGGACCGAAAGAGCGGCTCCTTTCATGAAACGTCAGAACAAAAAGTAGCCCCCTCCGGAAACGCCGAGCCTTATTAGCGTCCTCTGGTTGGAAAGTGTTTGATTTTCCCGTCGTTTGGGAAATTACACTCATTACAACAAGAGAAGAAGGAATGTCAAGGAAAGAGCCCGCCGGGCAGTGTGTCAGTTTGGGACGGATGAAGCCCCGTACGCAGCTTTGCCCACGGCTTTTTCATCATTTGGTGTAGCCCCGATCTGAGCGAGGGCCTAGGTCCGGGCGGAGATCGGGGCGCGCCCGGCCGCGATTTCCGCGGAGCCTGCACTGAGCGAAGCGAATGTGCTCAAATCGCGGCTACAACGGAGGAAGGCAGGGGGCATTCAGCAAACTGACCCACGACCGCCCGGCGGCTAGCGGGTCAGTTTGGAAAAACTCTCTGATGATGTTCCCTGACTTAAGCTATCCTTGCCGTCGCCATGACCCTTAAAAAGAAGCGGCCACGGGGGATTGACCCCGATGGAGGGAGGTCTTCGGAGAATCCGTGCCCGGCTATGCGCGTTCTTTTCGCGCTTGATGCCGGATCAAGGTGTGCAGCCTCGCCGGCCCGACGGGGGATTCTTGGATTCGGACCCCCAGGGGCGTCAGGGCGTCCTCGATCGCCGAAACCACGGCGGCAATGGCGGCGATCGTGCCGCATTCTCCAGCGCCTTTCACGCCGGCCGGGTTGTGGGGGCAGGGCGTTTCCAGATGAACAGTCTCGATGGGCGGGACGTCGGTTGCGAGAGGGAGTAAGTAGTCCAAAAAGGTGGAAGCCAGCGGTTGCCCGTTCTCATCGAAGGCCACCTCTTCAATGAAAACGTCGCCGACCCCATGGGCCACTCCCCCATGAATCTGACCGTCCACCAACAACGGGTTGATGACCCTGCCGCAGTCGTGGCCGGCGACGTAGCGAAGGAGCTTGACGAACCCCGTCTCCGGATCGACCTCGACCACGGCCACGTGCGCTCCCGAGGAGTAAGCGGGCCTGCTCGGTGAGAAGTACTCTTCCGCCTGCAGGCCGGGTTTGACGCCGGCGGGAAGGGCCGCGGCCAGGGAGGCCAGGGAGAAACGGGCCAGCTCCCCCAGCGTGGCGGAACGCTCCGGGGAACCCTTGACGAACACCTTCCCCTCTCCCATTTCCAGGTCTTCCCAGCCGACCTCCAATTTCTCAGCCGCCAGGGAGAGGGCCTTCTCTCGTATCGTCTCGGCCGCGAGAAGGATGGCCGACGAGGCGATGGCGGCGCTCCGGCTGGCGACCGTCCCGACGCCGTAGGCGATGTGGTTGGTGTCGCCCGTGACGACCCTCACGTCTTCCGGCGACACACCGAGGGCATCGGCGGCCACTTGGGCGAACGTCGTCTCGTGGCCCTGTCCCTGGGGACTGGCGCCCGTAGCGACAATCACTTTCCCGTTCGGCTCGACTCGGATCATTGCGCCTTCGAAGGGGCCGACACTCGTTTCCTCGATGTTGCAGGCGACGCCGACGCCGATGAGCTTTCCGTCCTTCCAGCGGCCCCCCTGACGACGCAACGAATCATACCCCGCTTTCTCCAAGGTACGTCCGAGAAGCTCAGGATAGTCGCCGCTGTCGTACGTCATGACCCCGGAGCGGCCCGGGAGCCCCACTTCGTAAGGAAACTCATCCGGTTGGACGAAGTTTCGGAATCGCACCTCCGCCCGGTCCAGGTCCACCGCGCGGGCGATGTGATCCATCGTCCGCTCAATGAGAAACGTCCCTTCGGGCCGTCCCGCGCCGCGAACCGGCGCGCAGGGTACGCGGTTCGTGTAGACCACGTCCAATTCGCTCGAATAATGGCGGAGCCTGTAGAGCCCGGGCACGTGCAGCAGCGTCAGCATCGGGTTGACGAGGCCGTAGACGGGATAGGCGCCGGTGTCGATGACCGAGCGCAACTTCACCGCGAGGATTCGCCCTTCGTCATCGAATCCGACGCTGACCTCATGGATCTGCTCCCGCTCCTGGACGCCGGCCTGAAGGTTCTCCAGCCTGTCTTCGATCCACTTCACCGGCCGGCCGAGCTTTATCGCGAGCCAGGGAACGACGGCGTCTTCGGGATAGATGATCGCCTTGGGCCCGAAGCCCCCGCCCACGTCGGGCGCGCTCACCTCGATGGAATCCTCCGAACGGCCGAGAAGCGGCGCCAGCCTTTGGCGGAGGAGGTGCGGAACCTGCGTGGAGGAGTAGACCTTCAGCCGACCGAAGCCCCGGTCGTATTGGGCGAGGATAGCCCGGCACTCCATCGACCCGCCCGCCCCCCGCTTGATCCGAATCTGGAAGTTCTCGACACGGGGGGCTTGCGAGAGGGCTTCCTCGGCGTCCCCGATCTTCACTTGCACGCGGGCCGTCCGGTTGTCTCCGAGGTCGTCATGAACGCACGGCGCGCCGGTTTCCAGCGCCCGGGCCGGGTGACTCACAGCCGCGAGAACCTCATAGTCCACGCGGGCGGCTTCCAGGGCATCCTCGGCCTCCGCCCGCGTCGCAGCGACAACCACCGCCACAGGCTCGCCGACGAAGCGCACCTTCCCTCGGGCCAGGGCGGCCCAGTTCCGGCCGCGAATCGCCGGGTGGGGGGGCGCGATGGGAAAAGGTTGGGCGGCAGTGCCCAGGTCTTCCGCCTCAAAGGCGGCGACGGCCCCGGCGGCGATGCACCCCGAGAGGTCTATGTGCGCGATGCGGGCGTGCGCGTACGGAGACCGCAAAAAGGCAGCATGAAGGGCGCCGGGACACGGGATGTCATCGACATACCGGCCTCCGCCCGTGAGGAGCCGCTTGTCCTCAACCCGCGGCACGCGCGCCCCGAAGAACCGGGGGTTCAATGGAAAATCCCAACTCATGTCACGGCCTTCTTCTACGAAAGACTCGTTTTGTTTTCTGCGAGGGGCGCTTCTTTCTGTGGGGGGCGCTTTTTGGGCGCTGACATGCCGGCTTTTTCGTGGGGGGCGCTTTTTGAAGGGCGCCCCCCCACACCCCCCAGCAAAACTTTTGACGGCCGAGCCTATGGCTCGGCCTGCTTGGGTTGGGCGTGGGTTTGGCTGGGCGGCTTGTCTGTGACCCTCCGGTGGCGTTCTTCCTTGACCGGATGCCCGTCTGCCTGCGGCAGCCGCAGCATCCGGCCAACCAGCCAGTTTTAGGCGAAAGAGGGCTGCGCCTAACGGCGCTGCCCTCTTTCGCGAAATGAAAGTTTTTCAGGGGGTCCAGCGGGGCGGTTTTTCAAAAAAGCCCCCCTGGGGATCCGGGCTCTCATCCCCATCTATCGCACTGCGTTCCAGGACGTTCGTTCAACCTTCCCACTGCGGGGGGGCGATCGGAGTCCACCACCGCCTGAGCCCCAGGTCGTCGGCGATGACGTTGGCGGCGTTGTAGCCGGGCCCGGCGTTGACCCCCCCGCCGTGATTGCTGGACCCGCAAAGATAGAGGCCCTTGACCGGGGTGCGGAAGTGGGCCAGCTCCGGATGCGGGCGGTTGATTCCGAGTTGATCGGGGTGGTAGGCGCCCATGCGGACACTGCCCTGGACCATGTTGAGGTTCCGACGCGCCACGTCCAGAGGGGTGAAAAGAAGGGTGGCCAGGACATTCTTCTCAGAGAGGTTGGGCGCGTACTTTCGCCAGGCCTCCACAAGCCGGGCGGTGTACTCCCCCTTTCGTGCGTCCCAACCCTCCGGTCCCCCATCGTCGAGCCGGTAGGAGGCGAAAGGCCACCAGAACGCCAGGTGCTTTCCTTTGGGGGCGTAGCCCGGGTCGAAGAGAGTGTTGCAGGCGCCGTTGCCCATGGGCTTCGAGGGGAACCGTTCCTCCACCACTTCCTGCAGGGTTTCTTGGATGTCTGCGCTGTCCTCGGCCCCGATGAAGACGTTGAAGGCCTCGTTGACGGCCGGATCGAAACCCTCGGCGCAGTAGCGAGGAGGTTCGTTCAGGGCCAGGTGCAAGGTGACCAGGCTGTGGGCGCCCCACTTCCAGTCCCGCAGTTTCTGGACGACGTCCGGGGAAAAGTGCTCCTCTCCGGCCAGTCTGATCGTCTGGGGAGCATCGACACCGCTGGCCACGAAGAGCGCGGCCTCAATCGTGCTGCCATCATCTACTTCTACGCCCCTCGCCTCGCCGTCTTTGACCACGATGCGCTGCACGTGCTTGCCCCGCAGCAGCGCGCCGCCTTGGGCTTCGATGACCCGTCCCAGGGCCAGGGAGAAGTTGAGAGAGCCGCCAACCGGCAGGGAGAGCCGGGTGCTGTTCGAGACCACAAGGGGGAAGAAGAGGCCGGTCCCCGGGATGTTCTCCACGGTGATGGCGTGAAGGTAGAGTTTGAAAAGGACCCGGATGCGTTCCTCCTCGAAGTGCTGGTCCACGGCCTCATTCATGCTCAAGCGCGCGTAGCTGAGGAACTCAGCCCCTTCCTCCCCCTTGATGCGCTCGCTTAGTTCCGAAGGCGGCAGAGGGGGCGAGTAAAGAAGGGAATTGATCAGGCCCCGCATCCTCACGGCGTAGCGATCGTGAAGAATTCGGAAGGTCTCGGCGTCCTTCCGGGAGAGGCGGGCAAAGGAGTCGAAGGTCTTCCGGGGGTCGCGATGGATGATGACCGCCGTCCCGTCCCGGAAGACGGCGGCGTGCTGGACGGGTGGGAGGACGTGCTGAAAGCCGTAGCGATGGAGCTCCAGGTCCCGGTGGATGGGGGCGTCCTCGATACCGATGTAGAAGTTGGAATGGAGATTGTGTCGAAATCCAGGAAGCGTCGCCTCCTCGGTGGTGCACCCGCCTCCGATCTCCGGGTTCCGTTCCACCACCGCGATCCGCAGGCCCGCCTTGGCCAGATAGGCCCCCAGCGTGAGGCTGTTGTGTCCGGCCCCTACGATTACGCCATCATAGGAAGACATGACCCTTCCCCCCCTATCACGCCCTGAAACCCGCAGGCGGGCAATCCAAAGGAATCCCTTGTCAGGTCCCTTAAGAGTAGCACGACGGTCTGAGGTCCGTCGACGTGAAAACCGTCCTTTTGTAGTGTCCTAAGCCGACAAAGCTGACATGCAACGATTCCCGGCTCTTTTTGTGCGGTAGATGGGGATGAGAGCCCGGATTGCCAGGGGGGCCTTTTTGGGCACTGGCGTGCCGGCCGGACTGCGGTTGGAGGCATGTCTGCTCAAGCCGTGCGTCTTTGGCGCACACCCTCCGAGAGGTGATTCACCAGGCACGCGAGTGCGGAAACCTGACGCGGTGCGTCCGGCCCCCTGGACCCCCCGGAAAACTTTTCTTTTGCGAAAGAGGGCGGCCCCATCAAGGGCCGCCCTCTTTCGCCCAAAAGTGGCTGGTTGGCCGAATGCTGCGGCTGCCGCAGGCAGACGGGCATCCGGCCAAAGAATCAAGCCACCACCCAGCCCCAGCAGGCCCGGCCATAAGGGTCGTTGACCCGCATGCCGGGCCGTCAAAAGTTTTGCGGGGGGGTGTGGGGGGGCGCCTTT
>JBHIBA010000232.1:0-7513 GCA_046758845.1 Nitrospinota bacterium | reverse complement strand
ACCAAAGGCCCAAGGCATGGGAAATGGGATTTTGAGATAGGTTCATGTCATTCTGAGTGCGGGTCATTGGCCCGCACGAAGAATCTCGCCGTAGGTCCCGCAAATTGCGAGACCCTTCGCGCGAGTCGGTGACTCTCGCTCAGGGTGACATGACTGTCAAATATTCAGTGCTCCCCTTCATAAGAGGATTTATTGACGCACGATATGAAGGATGTATCTCTATTATTGGTAGATCGGCGAAACCAAGTTGCAAATCGTGTGACAATAAAACGCCGGCCGGAATGGACAAACATCTCCGATCTCCCGAATTGGGACCGTCCCGAAAGGCCGGGGTTTCTTGGAACAGGTCACCTAGGGGGGCTACAACCTTGATGGATAGCATGCCATCGAGACGGTCCATGTGTACCCCGCCGGCAGGTAGGAGCTTTTTCATGCCTCAGATAAGTTTATTTCTGCGAGACCATCTAAGTGGTGCTCAGAGGTTCTCGGTCGAGCGGAGAAGATAGCCTTCGGAAACCTCCCAGGAGAGGGTGACTGGCTCGCCGGGTTCCGGGGTGGACATTCTCGCCTGGTTTCCCATCTCGGCCCGCAGGAAAAGTTCTCCCTCCGCCTCCACGTTGACCCGGCTGATATGCCCTAAATAAACTACGTTGCGGACAGTTCCCTCGATCTGATTGAGGTTACCTCTTGGGACATTGACCCGGACATTTTCAGGCCGAACGAAATAATAGACCTTCTGCCCCGGCTGGGCCCAGCCAGGGCCCTGGACGTGGGCGGAAAATTTATCCGTGAATCGAATCTCGGTCATACCGCTTTCACCACAGCCGACGATCGTACCTTCAAGCGCGTTGATTTCCCCAATGAAATTTGCCACGAAGGGATTGGCCGGTCTCTCGTAAATTTCCTCGGGCGGACCGACTTGGAGGATACGGCCTCTTTCAATTACCGCAATGCGATCCGACATCGTCAGGGCCTCTTCTTGATTGTGCGTCACGAACAGCGTGGTGATCCGGAGAGCCTTCTGGAGGTTTTTAATCTCAAGTTGCATCAGGTCACGGAGCCGTTTGTCCAGGGCCCCAAGGGGCTCGTCCAACAACAGGACGGAAGGCTCGACGATCAGGGCCCGCGCCAGGGCCACGCGTTGCTGTTCCCCTCCGCTCAATTGTCTCGGGAACCGGTCTTCATACCCACTGAGATTCACCATTTCTAGCACTTGGCTGACCCTGCGTCGGATCTCCGCTGCGGGCAGCTTTCTCACCTCCAGGCCAAAGCCCACGTTCCTGGCCACAGTCATATGAGGAAACAGAGCATAGTGCTGAAACACCATTCCCACGTTTCGTTGATTGGCTGGCAGGTGCGTAATCTCTCGCCCTCCCAGGATGATTCGGCCCTTGCTCAACTCTACAAATCCCGCAATGGCCCGCAAAAGGGTGCTTTTCCCCGAGCCGCTCGGACCTAAGATGGTCAGAAATTCTCCCTCCTGGACCTTTAGGGTCACGTCCTGGACGGCAGCAACCGAACCAAAAAGTTTCGTCGCCCCCTGGAGTTCTACAACCGCCACGCGTCGATTTTCCCTTAAACCATGAGCCCAAGGGCGCGTTCGAACCCCACGACTCGGTCAACCAAGATCAGAGTTACGCCCATAAACAGGATCAAAAGGAAGGATATGGACGCCAAGAGAGGATTAAAACTGTACTGTATCTGGTTGAACATGAAAACCGGGAGGGTCTGAAGGCCGGGTTTTGCCAGCATCAGTGATAGCATGACGTTATTGAAAGAGAGGATAAAGGCAAAGATGCCCCCTGCAATGATTCCCGGCCGGATGATGGGCAGGGTGACCTTCCACAGCACCTGCCGGCCCGAGGCTCCCAGGTTCGACGCGGCCTCCTCCATCGCCGGGTCGAAGGCGTGAAGGGTGGCCCTGGCGATACGCAGAACGTAGGGGGCGCTGATCAATGTATGCGCCACGATGATGGCGGGGGTCGCACCCAGGGTCGGCCACACCCGGTTGAAGAACATGAGAAGGGCCAGCCCTAACACGACGAATCCGACGAACAGCGGGGAGAGAAGCAGAACATCCAGGACCTTGGCGACCTCCGGTGCATAGCGCATTCCAAGAGCCGCCGAATAGCCCAGGAGTAGGGAGAGCGCGACGGTGATCAGGGCGATCCGAAGACTTAACCCAAAAGCGTCCTTCCAGATGAAGGGATCCTCGAAGATGGCCTTGTACCAACTCAGCGAAAGGCCCTGGGGCGGAAATTGAACGACTTCGAGGCGGTTCAGGGAGGTCCCCAAGATGACCAGCAGGGGTAAAAGGAGGGCCAAAAAAATGGCCAACGCTGCCGTCCGCAAAGCGAGATCGAAGGGGTCTCTTCCCCATCTCCGCTTCATCGGCGCACCCCCGCCCTGGCTGCCAAGATGTGATACCCGAAGAGAACCAACACGATCAGGGAGATGAGGAACATCGAAATCGCCGCCGCGCCGGTCCAGTCCAGGTATTCCAGGGTGTAATCGGCGACAAGGTTGGTTATCACCTTAATATTACCTCCCCCTAACATGTGGGGGACGGCATAGCGAGTCATCATCATTGAAAAGACCAAAGACGTCCCCGCCAAGAAGCCCGGGATACTCAGGGGAAAGACCACCTTTCGGAAAATATGCCAGTGACTGGCTCCCATACTCATCGCGGCCTCTTCGAAGGAGGGATGTATGTCCTGAAAGGCTGTAAACAGAGGCAGAACCATAAACGGAAAGAGGAAGTAGCTCATCCCCAGAACCATGCTCGTCTGAGTGTACATCAGGTTGATTCCGGACAATCCCACCATCCTCCCCAGAGTCCCGAGTAGGCCCGTCGGGCTCAAGATGACGAGGAAGCTGAAGGCGGTGACGACCCCGTTGATCATGAACGGGCTGATCACGAGGGCGAAAAGAAGCGGCTTGTAGCGGAGTCGGGTGCGGGAAAGAAAGTATGCAACGGGATAGCCCCCAAGGGCCGTGAGAAAGGTCACTGCAAATCCCATCCAAAGGGTTCGAACTGTTACCATCGAGAAGTATGGCGAAATCATCTTGAGGTAGTTTGACAGGGTGAAACCGGGGAGTTGACGCATATTCGTCCGATCAAACGTGAAAAAACTCATTTGGAAGAGCTGGAGCAAAGGAAAGGCAAGGAAAAGCACGAGGAACAGCACCAGCGGCGCAATCCCGGTGAGAAAGAGTAGGCGGCGTCTTCGTTCCTGCGGGCTCAAGGCAACGCAATTGGTGGGAAGGGAGGCGGGGTTCCCCGCCCTCCCTTCCCTTCAAGATTGTTCGCGCACTAAGAAAGGATCTTCTCGAACCGCCGTGCCCATTTTTCCTGGTTGGAGATAACAAGTTCCCAATCGAGGATACGGGATTGTTCGATCTGCTCCTGGGAGAGGAGTCGTTCCCGCGTGGATTGTGGAACGAGCGGAAGGGCTTTGGGATTGCCCGGAACCCAGTAGGACTTGGATGCATATTGCGCCTGCGCTTCGGCGCTTAGGGCCAGGTTGATGAACTTCAGGGCAGACTGCCGTCGGTCCTTGGAGATGCCCTTCACCACGCTGATGGTATCGAACATACCGACGGCGCGTTCCCGTGGATACTTGTAGAAAACCTTGAGGCCTCCGTCACGCCACGAGTTGATGTAGGAGTTCCAAAAGCCGGTAACGTGGAATAGCTGCTGAGAGAAGCCCGTCTGGGCCTCGGCAATGGAGGTGATGACTGCGGCGGTATTCGGCTTGAGGGCCTTCAGCCTCTCAAATCCGGGATCGATGTTCCGCTCGTCTCCGCCTCCCACAATGGCTGCCATGACAAGAAACATCAGGCCCCGATTTTGAGAGGGATTGTGAACCCCCACATCCTTCCTGTAAGCCGAATCCCACAAGTCGGCCCAGGCCTGAGGGGCTTTCTTGGCTTTCCGGTGGTAGGCCAGTCCGAATCCGTCTCCCCAAAGCCCGTATCCTTGCGGGAGTTTCATGGGTTTGGAGAGCTTGGCGGCGTTCGGCACCGGTCCGCCGGCCTCATAGTTCGGCGGCTCAATCAGCCCTTCCTTCAGAGCGGGGATGGAGCGGAAGAACTCAAAGAACGCTACGTCCACGACCGGGTTGCCCCTGGTTGCCCGAAGCTTGGCATGTCGAGGACCTCCCACCCCGTACTCATAAACAACGCGGATTCCCGTTTCCTTCTGGAAACGTTTGCCAACGGCCGCGTGGACTCCCCGTCCGTAGGCGCCGCCCCAAAGGGCCACAACGAGCTGGGACGGTTTGGCCGACGCCCGGCGAGGGAGAATCGAGACTCCCGTAGCCACAGCGGTCGAAGCCACCACACCCTTTTTCAAAAATTCACGACGCGTGACCCTGCCTTTACGCCTCATGCTCTCTTCCTCCTCCTACGTTCGGCTTGACCAGCCGGGGTGATCGCCCAAACTCCTTCTTTCCCATCCTTGGACCGGGACAACACCCGGCCAATGCCGGGATCGGCTGTGACCTCGAGGTCCTCCATAACCACCTCACCTCCTTTCACTGTCAACGAGGGCCACCCTTTGAGCTTTCTGCCTTCTAACAGGGAAAAGCCCGAAGCCGAAGCCAGCCGATCGGCTTCAACAGTGAGTTCGGCCTCCAGGTCAACGAGAACAAAATCCGCGTCCGAACCGACTGCCAGGGTTCCCTTTTGTGGATAGATTCCAAAGATTTCGGCCGGTCGTTTCGTGACTTTCGAAACCAGCTGCTCGAGCCGAATGCCCCGGCGATGAAATCCTTCCGTCAACAGTGTGGGGAGATGGGTCTCCAGACACGGCGCCGCTGGGATCGCATCGGCCATCGGCGCCCCTGCCTTCTGGGCCTTGCGAACGGCGATGTGATCAGTCCCGATAACGTCGATTCTGTCATCGGCTACGGCCTCCCACAGGGCGTCGATGTCCGCCTGGTCCCGAAATGGGGGAACCATTTTCCCGAGACGTCCCAGGTCCTCGTGCTTGGTGATCGAAAGGTACGGGGTTATGGTTTCGACGGCGACCTGCTTCCTGGACGGCCGCAGTTCGACGAGGGCCCTCGCGGCCTCCGCCGTAGAGAGGTGAACGATGTACAACCGCGTACCCGAAAGCTGAGCGAAGTACACGGCCCGGCGGACGGCTTCCTCCTCGGCGAAGTTGGGCCGCGTATCGGACCAGGCTACCAGGGTTCCGTCCGGGGTCTCCTCGTTGAAGCGGAGGGTTTCCTGTTCCACGAGGTCTGCGTTTTCAGCGTGCACACATGCCAGACACCGAGGGCCCGCCTTCTTTGCACGACGAAAACCCTCCAAGAGGAAGGCATCGTCCACGTGGGGGATGACACCCGGGATACCGCACATGTACATCTTGAAAGAGGTTACCTCAAGCTCCCTGGCGTATCGTTCGACCTCCCGGAGGTGCTGCTCCTGATTGAGGATCAGGTGGATCATCAGGTCGGCGACCAGCCTCCGCTCGGCCGTACTCTTGATCTCGGGGTAGGCCTCAAGATAGGAAACGGGCCGAGCCAGGTGACAGCCCACCGTCGTCACTCCGCCTTGGAGAGCCGCCCGGCTCTCGCTTTCACACTCACTTGCGAAGTCGATGAAAATGCCTAGATGGATGTGCGGGTCGATCAGGCCGGGCAGGATGTGGCGCCCCTGGGCATCCAGGGTCCGCCGAGACGCCGGCAAGTCTTCTCGCCTGCCAAGGGCGACGATCCGCCCCCCGGAGACAGAGAGACCCCCTTCAAGGCACCCCACCTCCGGGATGACCAATCGACCGTTGATCACGTTCAGGTCCACCGGCATTTGTTCTGGGTCCTCAGGGTGATCGGCCTAGAGGCGTACGAAGACGTGGGGGAAGGCGTCCCTCCCGCCCCCAAAGCCATGGAAATCCCCGCAATGCCGGGAACTGCCGGGGCTCAATCTACAAAGTCGGTAAACAATGGGCGGCTGCTGCTAAGGCTATCAATGCCGCTCGATCGATGTCAACCCGAGGGTTGCCCCGGACGCAATTCTCACTGCTCGCCGACAAAGCCTCAGGGGGGGCCTCGCCGAGTTCGTTTTCGAGGCGGTTATCCTCGCTGGGGTGTCAACTTAGGGGAGTTTCTCGCGGCGGGGCCGCGCAAGAGATTCGGGCGATTTCTCACCGGGTTGAACGAGAAGATGCTGGTGGAGGTCCACGAACCTGTGGCAAGATTGACCCGCTTGAAGCTAACCGGGGTCAACAGTGTGACTGAGAGGATTCCATCAGAAATTCCGGTTTGAGGGTTCAACCAGGCAGGCCAAAATAAGGTAGATTCTTTCGGGGGGAAGGAAGCCATCGTCTGCGCCTGGAGGGCGCCGGCCAATCCCCGGCGCAGATCACTGTCCCCCATAGCAGGTATCAAAAGGAGAGTTAAGATGGTCCCGGTTGTTGTGCTTCAACAGATCAAGGCTCCCGTCGACCGCGTTTTCAATTTCATCGCAAATCTCGAAACCCACCCCCAAATAGCTTCCTTTTGCCAATCGGTGAAGTACACTTCGGAGCGCCGCCAAGGCGTGGGTGCAACCTTCCATCAGTTCTACAAGAACGGCGGTGAGTGCGATTCAGAGATTATCGTCTGGGAACCGCCTACGAAGATCGTGTGGCAAAACTTCTACGGCGCCGCAAAAAAACCCGGCCAGACTGTCACCTACTACCTCGAACAAGAAGGGGAGATCACCCATGTCCTCCATACAGTCGAGCGTACGGACGACAGGGAAGGGGACGTGGATCTCGCCCACCACCGCGAGGGGACTGCGGAGAACGTGGAAGAAATGGCAAACTTGAAAAAAATCCTCGAGTCGTAGGTGAAACCAGAAATAGAAACCCCGTGTGAAAGCCGATCTTCTTTCTCCCCAGCCGCACCCCGCCGGGCTGTCCGCTTCATAAGCGCGGGAGTGCCCGGCTCGCCCTCGAACTATTGATTTATCTTGAGAGGTTGAATCCTTCCATAACCCACGATGGCCCCACGACGGAAAACCTCTCCATCCGGAAAATGACCGTTACAAAAGGAGAGATACCATGAGTGGCAAGCACGAAAAATTCATGGCCCTGGCCATCGAGGAGGCCCTCGCCGGCGCCCGGGCGGGCGAACAGCCTTATGGGGCCGTCGTCGTCCGGGCTGGGGAGGTCGTCGTCCGGACGCACAGCCTCGCCAATTCATCACTCGATCCAACGGCGCACGCGGAGGTGACAGCCGTCCGCAAGGCGGCGGCGAAACTGAGAACTCCGGTCTTGAAGGACTGCACCCTTTACGCGTCTTGCGAGCCCTGCCCGATGTGCTGCGGAGCCATCCTGTTCGCCGCCATCGGCACGCTCGTCATCGGCGCCCCTTCGGATGAACAGATGCGCGCCTTCGGCCGCCCGAAAAGGACTTACACCGCCGAAAAACTCGCAGAATCGATGAACGTGAAACTTGAAGTCATCCGGGGGGTCCTTGAAAGGGATGCCGTGAATGTGTTTGAGGCATACAAAAACCGAAGCTAG
>JBHIBA010000231.1:0-7535 GCA_046758845.1 Nitrospinota bacterium | reverse complement strand
AGGCTTTTCAGGATGGGGCACTCTGTGATCGGCGCATCCGTCCGGCAGGCTTCGGCGAGCTGACGCAGGGATTGATTTACCGCCTGAAGCGTTTTGATTTTCTCGTCGATCTCCGACATCTTGCGCTCGGCCTGCTCCTGAACGTCGCCGCACATTGCCGCGGCGTTCGCGCGCAGCGCCAGCAATTCCTTGATCTCCTCGAGGGAGAAGCCGAGCTTCTGCGCGCGCTTGATGCTCAGGATGCGGCTTATGGTCTCGGACGGATAGACGCGGAAGGCGCCTTTGAGCGTGGAGGGGCGCTCGATCAGTCCGCGGCGCTCGTAATAGCGCACAGTCTCGACGTTCACGCCCGCCTCTCGTGCGACGTTACCGATCGTCAGCGAATCCATGCCGACCTCCGGGGGAATCTATGTGACGGACAGATCGTCCCAGCGACCCTTTTCCCAAATATACGTTCGGATGATCCCGCTTGCATGGAAGATGAAGTCCGTGTCATGGAACCTTTTTTCCGAAGTATTTTTTCCCGAAGCATTCCGGCAGAAACGATAGGAGCGCGACGACCCCGGCGGCTCTCCCGACATAACCCCAGCCGATTGATATCGTGCCTATCGTATTGAGGACGGATGCGAAGCCCAGAATGAGAAAGAGCGGTCCCATGAAAATGCAGTGGGCTCTCCGACATCGAATGGCATTCGCCAGGCAGCCTCCGCCAATCCATAAGAAGCCAACGCTCCACGGAATCCCCCGCCCCTCCGGCCACAGAAAAGCGGTTGCCAGCAAGATGATGGGCGGCCCCCAAAGAAGGATAGCCGTGGTTTTCCGTCCAGCCAAGTCTTGCAGATACGGCCCATTAGCCATTTCATTGCCCTCCGTTTTCAGCTGAGTGCCCCGGTGCCTTCCCTGGGAGCAATTCTCTAGCCCAGCCAATCGCTGGCCGCATGGAAGAGCATTACGGCGCCCATCAGGCAGAGGAGCCACCCAATCCACCGCCTCAAGCGGTCGGGGTCCACGCGGCCGGTCACCCGGGCCCCCTGATTCGCCCCCCACATGGCGCCAGCGCCCATCACCCCCAGGATCCACGGGTCAAACTCTGCGTGGAGCAAATGGCCCAGGAAGCCGAAGACCCCGGTCAGGAAGCCGATGGCCATGTTCGTTCCCGCAGCGATGCGCGGGTCCACGCCCATCCAGCGGATCATCGCGGGGAGCCTGAGGGCCCCGAGAACGAGGCCGACCATCCCGCCCAGCAGCCCAATAATCAGCCCCAAGCCGCTCCCGAGGCAGAGAACGCGCACATGTGGGTTCGGTTTCTCAGACGGTGGCGGGCGGCGGGCTGCGGCGGGGCTTTGTCGAGGAAATCCCATTCGGATTCCCGATTGGACGAGGACGACCCCAATGAGGGCCAGAAGGAAAGGGGGGTGGATGAGCCGGCTGTAGAACCCGCCAACGAAGGCCCCGACGATGGAGGCCGTGCCCATACTCGCTAGGAGGACGCCGCTCACCCGACCCTCCCTCCAGTGGCGAAAAGTTCCCGAAAGGGCGCTCAGGGCGCTGATTGCGATGTTGGTCCCGGCGGCGATCGCCGGAGTAGGCGTCAGCGCAACGACCACCGGGAGGCGGAGAGAGCCCAGGACAAGGCCGGCCATGGCCCCGATGAATCCCACGGCAAATGCTATTGCCCCGACCCCCGCCAGCTTCAGGCCAAATTCCATCCGCCTTGCCTACCTACGCCCGCGAGTGCACTGTCTCGGTTCGCCGGAAGGGACCGGCAAGGGTCAAACTCCGTGTCGGGAGGATCAAGTCAGTGGATGGATTTGGGGCCGACCCGAATGACCGTCATGATGAGGTCTTCCTCCCCGATGCTCTTTAATGTATGGCGCCAGTCTGTGGGGACGGTGAACCAGGAGCCCGCCGGGACCGCCTTCACCATTTCCCCCTTTTCGTCCATGATAAGCCCCAGTCCCCTTTCGATATAGCAAATCTCCGTCGTGCTCATAATCCCCACGTTTCCGCCTTTGGGGATGCGAGCCTTCCGAACGGAAAACCAGACGCCATTGCCGAAATCCACTTTGGCGATGAGCTTGGCGAAGAAGTTTTCGCCCATTCCAGTCGGACCGAAAGCGAGAGCCTCGTCGGGAAGGACGGCCTGTTTTTCAAACGTCGAGATCAGAAGATCCGGGTTGGGAACCTTGCCCATTTCCATCATGGGCATCTTCTTCGCGGCGCAGGGCTGCATCCCCTTCATGGGCGTTTTCATGGGTGCGCACGGCTGCATGCCCTTCATCTGCTGGCCCGCAGCGCCTCCGGCAAAGAGGAACGCCGTGAAAAAAGCGAGAAAAATGAACGTGAGTTTTCGCATGGCTAATCCTCCTTTGCAGGACAGGTTTCGATGGATTTTTCGCGAATGATTTCTATTTGGATGTGCATCGGGTCGCTCATGTCCAGGTCTGCGCCAAGACCTCGAATCGGCCGTTCGGGGTCCCCCGTTGGACACTCCTTTTTACATACCGCCAAATCCCCCCATCCCCGGCATGTTGCTCATTCCCGGCACGACCCACATGATGATGGCATCGACGAGTTCCCGGAAAAGGGGGACATGGCCCGGCCGAAAACCGAACAGGGCGAAGACCCCCGTAGCGATGAGGCCCGCAATGACCGCCGACAGATAGAAAAGCGCCGTCAGGCGGAGCGCGGCACGCCCCCCGAAGACCCGGCTGAGGGTCGCAATATCCTGCGGCTTGAGCGCCCCGGCCAGGACGAAGGCTACCAAACCCGGATAGGCAATCCCATAGGCCTTGAAGAGGTTGGATGCGACCGGCAAGCTTCCCACCGGCCCCACGGCCGCCACCAGCGAAAGCGCCGGGCCAACGAAGGCGTTCAGGAGATCGGTCCAAAATGCCTCGCCGCCCACGGAGCCCAGGTCCACCCACCAGGGCTGAAGGCCGGCTGCCAGGATGAACCCCCCGGCCAAGATGCCCACCGCCACCGGAAGCGCAAAACGGCGTATCTCGCGTCCGATATACACGATGACCTTACCCCAGCCTCGGCCACTCAACAGCAGAGCCCTCCAGGAGGTCTCGCCCGGTTCGTCATGGGCCGTCGCCCCATCCGCCCAGTGGGACTGAAGGCGGTCTCTCAACGGGTCCCATTCTTTTCGCCGCATCGCCCGACGGAGACCTGCTGACGCCAGAGCGATCATCGCCAGGGCGCCGATGACCTGCCCGACCGCGAACTCGATCCCCAAAAGAAGCATCCAGACGGTGAGGAAATAAAGCACCAGGTTCCGGCTGGACAGATACACGGCAAAGGCGGTTGCGGGGTGGAGGCCTTCCCTGAAAAGATCCAGTGAGGCCAGCAGGCTTCTGCGGCGGTCCGGGGTCCGGGTGATGCCCAAGAGCGTCCCCCAGAGAACGGAACGCAGGCTTCCCCCCTCGGTGCGCCGGACCCTCTCGGCCGCCACCCCCCGGTAACGGAGGGCGACAAAGGCCGAGAGGAACAGTCCGGGAATCCACACCCAGTACATCATGAGGACCATGTGCCGGGCGATGAAGCCGGCAAAAAACAAGCCTTGCCCTAGAAAGCTATCAATGTCCACTGGAGCTCTTCCCTGACGCGCTATGACTCAGTAAATTTCTCGATCCGCGCCTTTTTCTTCTTATGAGGGATCACAGCCCTGATGGTGACCTCTTTGCGCGAGGCCTTTTGACGAAGCTGCGCGAGTTCCTGAGTCCCCTCTAAGGGGATGACCTGCTCGCTGCCCTTCACCTTGAAGCCCATGCGCCCGTTCTGCTCAACCAGGTGTCCGGCCGCCTTGAACTTGACCCACGTGGGGGTGAAACCGGCTTTGACCACAGCTTCGCGAAGCTTCGCCACGTCCAGGGGGATTCCCGGCTTGAGCCGGAAATCGGCCTGGGCTTTCTTGAGACTTACCTTTACCTTGTCCACGCCATCCAGGCGGGAGAGGGCCTTGGTGACCCCGTACGCTCATATGGGTCATATCATCCCGCTAACGCCCATCTGCACATTTTCGATCTGTGCGAAGGCCGGCGGCGGGGTGAGAAGCTGCGCGCTCCCCACCAGGCCGAGGAACAAAAGGGTGATCAGACTGAGCCGCGCAATCTTGGATGTCATTGGCTGCCTCCTTTTCGCGTGATTGTTGGCGTCATGGGTTAGAACAGATACCGGAAGCCGAAGAGCACGTTGTAATCCGGCTCCAACTGCGCTCGGTTGAAATCATCGTAGATCGGAACCTGCACCCCCGTTTCTACCAGGAGATTTCCAGAGAGGATGTACTGGATGCCAGGTGAGAGAAACAGTACCGTCCCCCCGCTTGTCGGCACTTCGCGCCCATCCACCTCGTTCTCGTCTCTCGTCCTTCCGTTTAGCTCTAGACTGAAGTTCAGTTGAGAGAACTCCGGTGTAGGCCAGTCGGGATAGGTCTGATAGGCCGCATAGATGTCGTACGACAGGACGTTTCCAAACTGGAAATCGTCGGCCTCCGAGTTGATCCTGTACGTGAGAGCCCCTTCGAAGCTCCAGCGCATCGTCGTGTACCCCGCTGCGCCTCCCACGGTCCCGTCCACCGAGCCGGAGCCGAGTTGGAGCGGGGGCGCCGCTTTGATCCCCGGGCCCTGGGAGTTGGAGCCGGTCGGAAACTTGAGGCCCCCCAGGACGGCGGCCTGGAGCCGGCTGAAGGGACCGTCTTTCCTGAAGAGCGTGTACTTGCCGGTTAGCTGGAGGTCCCCCGGCCCGTCCGCCCTGAAGGTGCGCGTCGGCGTTTCGAATCGCTTGTTTACATAAGGGATAGCAAGCGACACGGTAGCATCCGTTCCGAGGGCATATGAGCCGATCAATGGGACCGTCCAGGCTTCCAGGTCTTTCCCCCCGCCCGAACTCTTCTGGAAGAGCCCGAATGACCGGACTGCGGTCCCGAGGAAGAACTGGGTTCGAGGAGTCTGCCCAAAGAGGGGGGCGGCTCTGGCGGTCGGCGTCCACCCTGGCACAGCCGCCAGGAGGACCGTCATCCCCGCGAGCACACACAGAGCATTCTTAGCAGTCGAATGAGTCAGCTGAGTCATCATCTTAGAATCTAGACCTTCCTTCATACTGGAAGGTCAATAGGATTTTTCGCGCAATGCCAAATACTTTTTGAGACCGTCTTTTCAAATCGGCATAGGAAAAGAGCCGTGCTGTGTGCCGATTTGTCGAGGCCGAACGGCTTGCCCAGGGCCGCGGTGTTCTGCTCAGGTTTTCCGGAGTTTTTCAAAGAGTCGACGCCTGGCATGCGCGGCGGCATGAACCTGGCCCGCAACCTCACACCGGAAGGCCCTTCCAGCCGATGACGATGCTCCAGAAGCCGACAAGGATAAGGATGACGCCAGCGAAGAGCAGCACGCGGGACGAGTGCCTCCCAACGCGGGATAGGAGGTCCGAGGCTCGCCGCGATTTCGCGATGACAAGCAGTGGCGCCGAGAGGGCCAATCCGAACAAGGCGAGCGAGATAAAGCCGTTCGCCACCCCGCTGATTCCCGCTTTCCCTAAAAGGGCCAGCAACAAAGGTCCGGCGCAAGTCGGAGCGCTCATACCAAAGACGACGCCCATTGGAAGGGCGAGACCCGATTTCCTCTGTAACCAGGCGCCCAAATCACCCGAGGGGAGGTTGAAGAGGCCATAGTAAATCCCCAGCGCAAGTAGTCCCAACAGGAAATAGAGACCGCCGAGTCCGGCGCTGTAGAGATAGGACCCGCCAAGGATGGATCTTCCCATCCATGCGACACCGCCCCCGAGAAGTCCCAGGAAGATCGAACGGCTCAGGACGAAGGTCAGGGTGTGCCCGAAGCGCTCCGCAGCGGGGCGGGCTCGGAGATAAGAAAGGAAAACGAAGTTCGCCCCCACGGAGCAGGGCTCGACGAAACCGATCAGGCCGAAACCCAGCGGAAGACCCACGAGCTGAACGGCCTCCCACATCCCTCATGCCTCCACCGGAAAGCCGACCCGATCCATCGTGCGGATGATCTCCTCCGCTTCGACTTCCTCTCCGGTGAGGACCTCGACACGTTTCGTCTTCACGTCGCCTTCCACCTTTTGGACTCCGGGGATTGTATCGAGCGCCCGCTCGATGGCCGAAAGGCACCCCAGTCAGTGCATGCCTTTCACGGTGAAGGCCAGCAACCGGGCTCCATGGGTGGCGGGTGCCGCAATAGGCGTGAATTCGGCCCTGACCTCTTCTGCCGCCCGCCGGGGGGTGAGTTTGCCTGCGAAGGAATTCAGCAACACCGTGCTGACGCTGGCCGCCATGGCAATCATCGCCGTGACCGGGTGCACGAGCCCTGTGACCGCCGCCGGGACGCCGATGCCGTTGAAGGCAAACGCCAGCGCGACGTTCTGGACCGTCTTTCGGAAGCTGCTCTTGCCGATGTAGTAGGCGTCCACCACGCCGCCCAGCCGGTCGCCGACCAGGACGACGTCGGCCGACTCGATGGCGATGTCCGTCCCGGCGCCGATGGCGATCCCCACGTCCGCCTGCATGAGGGCCGGCGCATCGTTTATCCCGTCTCCGACCATGACCACGCGGTAGCCCTGGCGCTGAAGCTCCCGGACCTTCTCGGCCTTTTGTTCCGGAAGGACCTCGGCCATGACCTCGGAAATCCCCACCTGCGCGGCCACCGCCTTGGCCGTCCGCCAGTTGTCGCCGGTGATCATGACCGGTTCCAGCCCGGCCTCTTTCATGCGTGCAATCGTCTGCGCGGCGTCGTCCTTCAGCGTGTCGGCGATGGCGATGAGCCCCGCCGGCCGGCCGGCCTCGGCGACCGCCACGACGGTTTGGCCCCGGCTTTCCATCTTCTCAAGGCGATCCTGAAGCGAGGCCAGGTCCACGCCTTCTTCTGCGAGAAAGCGGGGGCTTCCCACCACGACGCCTCTGCCCTCGACGGTCGCCCGAATCCCCCGCCCGGGCGCGGCCTGGAAGTCCTCAGCCTCGGGATAGCCCGCCTCATCCGCCCGATCCACAATGGCCCTTGCCAGCGGGTGCTCCGAGGGGCTCTCGGCGGCCGCCGCCAGCGCCAGGACGCGGTCCTCCGGGTGATACTCTGTGGCCACCACTTCCACGACCTGCGGCTTGCCGCGTGTAATGGTTCCGGTCTTGTCCAGCACGACCTTCCGCACGTCTTTGAACACCTGGAATGCCTCGCCCGAACGCATGAGGATGCCCTTCTGGGCGGCCGTGCCGCCGCCCCGGATCATCGCCAGGGGGGAAGCCATCCCCAGGGCGCAGGGATAGCCCATCACCAGGACCGCCAGCGTGGCGAAAACGGCGCGGCCAAAGTCGGCCTCTCCCGACACCAGCCAGGACCCCAACGTCCAGAGAACGAACGCCGCACCTGCCGCGATGAGGACCCCGGGGACAAACCATTTCAATACATGCTCCACCAGCAGCAGGATGCCCGGCTTGAGCGCCCGCGCCTCCTGGATGGACCGGGCCACCTGCTCCAGGAAGCTCTCCTCCCCCACCTTGGTGACCTGCACCAGCAGTGTGCCGG
>JBHIBA010000230.1:0-7555 GCA_046758845.1 Nitrospinota bacterium | reverse complement strand
GCGCTCGCACCTCACGCGGCGCTTCTTCGCCCGGACGGGGATCGAGCCGCTCTACGCCCGGCCCCGTACCCCCAACGACAATCCTGAGATCGAGGCCTTCTTCTCGACCCTGAAGGGGCGGCCGGACTACCCGGGACACTTTGAGGGCTTCGTCCACGCCCAGGCGTGGTGTGAGCCGTTCTTCCGCTGGTACAACGAGGACCACCATCACCGCAGCCTCGGGTATGTGACGCCCAGCCAGCGGCACGCGGGGCTCCATCACCAGGTCCTCGCCGAGCGGGCAGCCCTCAAGGCCCAGTGCTTAGAGGAGCGGCGGACTTTCAACCGGAACGGGGCGACGAGCCCCGCAACGGACGCGACACCAGTTGCGTAACACCGCGCGCCCCTGCCAGGCCCCTGGTCTTGTCTTTTCCCTGAGGCGGTAGCATGGAGGTTGGGCCAAATAGCCGCGGGGCTTGGGACACCAGAGGGCGAAGGTCTTGTGGCCGAAGAGCTCTGCCAGACCGTCATCCCCAGCTTCCTCCCCGTCGTGGGGCAGGGCACGGTGAAGCCAAGGGTAGCTCGTCTTCTGTTGCTCGGAATGAAAGCCATTGGGCCGGCTGCTCTGGGTGGCTGAAGACCGGACCGAGACCACGCTGGAGAGCTTCTTCGCCTGGCTGGGCAGGGACGGACCGCGCCAGCTGGAAGTTGTCTGTCTCGACATGTGGGCGCCGTATGCCGCCGTCGTCCGGCGGCACGCCACTCAGGCCGCGCGGGTCTTCGATCGCCTCCACCTCGTCCGACATCTCAACGGCGCCGTGGCCGAAGTCCGCCGGCTTCGGGGAGAAGCGCCCCAGGTGATCAAGGGAACCCGCTACCTCCTCCTGAAGAACCCCAGAACCCCTGGAACCTGACACTGGCGGAGCAGCAGCGCCTCTCCAGCGTCGTCCGCAGCACTACATCGCGGCTATCTGTCACTGCTGCGCCCAGCTTCCCTTACCAGCATGAACATTTTCGGGGAAGAGCCTAAGTTGTGGACTTGAATCTTATCCCCCTGGAGGAAGATGGTCAGGGTAAGGGGGAGACCAACCGAGTATCGAGCAAATACTAACGGAGCAAAGGCAAAAAGGCAGGGACAGCCCTCTTTTGAGGGCTGTCCCTTTTGGCGCTAAAAGACTATTCCTTTTTATTCCACTCTTTACCTGTTTAAAGCAGGACTTCCAGAACCACCACTTAATGGTATTGGACAAGCTGTTGGGACCAGTGTTCCTGAGTTCGTAAAGCCTCCTTCGCATTCTAACGCCCATGGCCCGGTTAACGTGCCATCTAGGGTAGCATCAACGGCGCAATTAAGAGCGACACCCGTACCAGGTACAAATGTCCCATGAACACCGAAACGGATACCACCGCCTATATCAATGTCAGCATTTCCTACAACAGGGCCATGATAGGAACCCGAAGCAACCCATTTGCCGTGAACCAAGAATTCACTACCATTCTGTGTGAAATTAACCCCAATGTTGTCTATAAAGGGAGACATGTTCCAGCACAATTCGTTTGGTGGAGGAGGAGGTGCACCACATGACGGGAACTTGAAAGAAGCGATGCGGGTCTGCCAATTAGCAATACCGGTTGTCTCAATGTACTCCTGAGTATACCAGAAGGTACAATCGTCCACCGGGTCAACCATCATGGCACTATAGTCACCCCAGCGCCCGCTGGAATGGGTTTGTGAGCCGCTGCCAGCGATTACGGTTGCTTCTCCTTGCGGCATGGTGCCAGGGGGGTCACTTGCCAGTCGACCAGTATAGCGGATGGAGGGGAAAACAGTGCTGCTGGAGACACTGTACCCGAGCGCCATGTTGCCGGCGCTGTCCATCGCCACACTACCCATCCACCGATGATCACTGTCAGGGGCATAGGAGCCCTGTTGGTTGATACTCCACGTGCCGGCGGACTTTCTGAGTTCGTACCATCTAATACCGGCATGATCCGTCCCATCCACATCCACCGAGTGATTGACCACGAGGGTTTCGTGGGACCCAAAGTTGCGGTACTGCAACCGGTGCATAAGCCAGGCCGTCAGTGTTTCAAGCCTTTGGGCAGTACCCGGCTGCGGAACGCACTCATCTATGAGGCCAAAGGTACACATATGCCGATCAAACGGTGCAGTGGGCAGGTCCGGCAGGGGAGTGAAAGTCGAGAAAGCCGGGTTGGTCCAGTCCACGGAGAACTCATACATCTCCAAGCGGTCAACACCGCCCCACTCTGCCCCGTCAATTAATCGTGCGAAGACGTTTGGCGCATTGGCCGGTGGCAAGGTGGAACCGTCGAGATCGCTGGGCAACATCATCGGACCTGGGTCAAAAAACCTTTGCGCAGTAGCCGCAGCGCCAATGAGCATACTGGCCCGATCAAAGGCCCACGCGTCTGTGCCACAGCAGGGATAGCCCCGTTGGCTGCCCATGTAGTAAGCATCGGGCCACACACCGAACTTGGGATAGTCGTTTACTACTCCAGTCGGGAAGTCGTACAGCCACCAGCCGCTGGCAACAGGATCGGGCCCCTTTGAAATAGCGATGCATTGGTTGGTAAAGGCAACGAACTGGCTCAGCAGCCACCGATTGGCCAGGGGGTCGTATAACACAATGGGGTCGCCGTGATTGTTAAACTCACAGGGTCCACCAAAGCCACTCCACAAGGAGTTGATATTAAGGGGCCCAACCAGCAATGTACCGGTCTTGTCATAGATGGCGAAGGATACGTTGACCATCTGGATGTAGTGGTTGGGACCCACGTCGCCGTTGGTATCTGGGGGAAGAACACCGTTGACATTATTGATCCCCTCAAAGTTCTGAATGGGAGCCGGTATAACCGAACGATTTATGGTATCTTGAACCACGGGGTCTTTCTCTTGTGACTCCCTTTGTCCTTCCTTAAGGCCCTCATGTCCATTTCCCAGGATTGGAATCTCTCGGACCGGCGCACCCGGTTCAACAGCCTCCGCCTTCGGAAGGTCGCGGAGATCTCTGTCAAAGTCCTGTGGCGTGACCGGCCTACTCACGTAAGGACCCTTTACCGTGTTAGCATCCTCGGCATCCACTTGCCCCCCTATAAACAAGAACAGTATAAATGCAGATAGAACCCAGCATGCTTTCTTAATCATATCCATTCCCCCTCTTTGCCTGACCAACACCATCACCTATTTTCACCCACTCACTTCTCCCTTCTCTTAGTTAGTAAGTCCTCAAGAGCCGACTTAAAGACCTCATAGGGCTGGGCACCACTGATAAACCTTCCCACGATCTTACCATTATCGGTAGTCCTTCCAAGGACAAATGAGGGGATTCTCCGTACCCCGGCCTTCCGGCCAGCCTCCCTATCCTTTCGAACCTCCTCAGAATAGCGGTTGGTATCAAGACAGGTGTTAAAGGTCTCAATATTGAGCCCTATCCGTCTGGCATACCCCTTCAAGTCCTCTACCTTTATGGCATGCTGGTTCACAAAGATAAAGTCGTGCATCTCCCAGTACCTTCCCTGGTCTCCAGCACACTGGGCGGCCTCGGCTGCCTTCTGGGCATAAACGTAGAACGGAAGTGGAAAATCCCTAAAGACATACCGAACCTTTCCTGTTTCGATATATTCCTTCTTGATCCGAGGGAAGATATCACGGGAAAACCTCCCGCAGAAGGGACACTGGTAATCAGAGAACTCTATGAGGGTAAGGGGGGCCTTGCTGTCCCCTAATATGGGATCATCGTCAATCCCAACGCTGGCTGCTATCGGCATGGGGCGTGATTGAAAAGGATGAGGCCTTGGGCCGAGGAGTTGCCTGATCTTCTGAGGCCCTTTCTTGGGTTCAAAGATATCTTTTTTGGGTTCCGAGATGTCTTGCCCTGCCCCGGCATGGCTGGAGGGGACAAATATCAACAAAAAGACCAGGAAGATTATAAGGGGAGCAACGTGTTGTCTGCAATCCTTCATAAGACCACCTGTCTTTTCAATTCAGGGCAAGTGGTGATCTCTCCCTCATCCTTACTCGCCCCCCCCCCCAGAAAGGGACAGCCCTCCAAAGAGGGCTATCCCTTTTGGTGCTAAAGCCTGTTCCTTTTTATTCCACTCTTTACCTGTTTAAGGCAGGAGTTCCAGAAACACCACTTAATGGTATTGGACAAGCTGTTGGGAACAGTGTTCCTGAGTTGACAAAGCCTCCTTCGCATTCTAGCGCCCATGGCCCGGTTAACGTGCCATCCAGGGTAGCATCAACAGCGCAATTAAGAGCGATACCCGTACCAGGCACAAATGTCCCATGAACACCGTAACGGATCTTTCCGGTTATATCAGTGTCAGCATTTCCTACAACAGGGGCATGATAGGAACCCGAAGCAACCCATTTGCCGTGAAGCAAAAATTCTGTCCCATCCGCGACAACAGCAACCTCAATGTTGTCGATAAAGGGGGACATATTCCAACAAAAGTTGCCTAAAAACTGTGCCTTTGCTGGTGTAGCTGCAGCAAAGACCCCGATCAGACTGACCATTGCTGCTAGAAAAATTGTCCTTTTCATCCTCCTTCTCCTTTCTTGAAGTGGATTACATTCAAATCTCCCAGACACCTTTTTCTCAATCTTCACGACGTATGACAACATTCCCCTCCTTTCCTGTGGCTAGGAACTTGGGGCTTACCGCCGGAACCTGGAGAGAGCGATACTCTCCTCACGCATTCCCGTCGGAGGTTCAACCACGTTGCACGCTCCACGTGCCCCTGCCCCACCTCTTCCGTCTTACGTCTTACCGCCACGCATCACCCTCTTTTACCCCGGAGCATTCCCCAGGGCTAGTTTTTCGCAAGGGGTGCGTCATCGAAGCTCAACCAGTTGGCTGGATTCACGGGATCGGCCCCCACCGGGGTCACACGGCAAACCACGTGTAGTTGCCCGCGGGCGCCCCCCCCCAACGTGTGGCTGAACATGTTGAAATCAAACACCTCTAGCAATGGCGCCACAGAGAAATTGGCCACGAACGGCACCGGCGTCGTCCCAAACCCGGGGAAAAAGAGGAGCTGCCCGCTGGGCAGTTACACGGCCACATACACATCCACGTTTGCCGCGGCATTCAGCGGATTCACCAGGGACAACCGGACATTCATCCTGTCGCACCCCCAGCTGTAGTTGTGATCGAAAGTGCCTTCCCCCAGATGCCCCCGGTATTGGTTCACCAGCACGGGGTGGTCGAACTGCACGCCGGTGTCGATATTGGCCACCACCACGCCCTGCCCAAAGACCCCTTTGGTCCAGACCTCGGGGGCGCGGATCTTATTGACGGCCCCCTCCACCTCCTGGACCGTGGGCTCCTCCATCCCCGGTAGCGGCTCGGGGATGCTGACGATCGGGGCCTTGATGATGCGCTCCACCCCGGGGAACGCCGGCAAGGCCCAGAGAGTGGGTGCGGTGGAGGTTACCCCGATGGCGTTCACGCCGAAGAACGACTTGACCTCCTTCGCGCGACCCGCCCGCGCCTCGGCCGCAAGATAGGCCAGGAGCGACGCTTGAGTACGATCAGCCACGTCCTTCAGCGCCCGATACACAAACCATCCGCGCGCCGAGCGGTCCGCAATCGCGTCGGCGCCCGTTAAGTCCGCCTTCTCGCGCAGATAGACGAGATAGCTGGCCTCGCCCCGCTGCGCAAGGCCCTCTAGGAGCTGGGGTTCGACCGACGCACTTCCCGCGAACTCGGCAGCCAGGGCTGGCTGGCCCCCCACGAGAGCTGACACCACGATCAGCGATACCACGACCGCCCCGGCTTTGACGTTCATCGCCCCTCCTCTAGTTCTACAAGTTGTTCTACAACGCAACGGTATAACTTGGTCCTGCTGGGTGTGAATCGAATCTTGTTCGCCGGCTCAGCCGCGTGCAACTGAAACGAACGCAGCCAAAGTAGCCTTATGAGCGTACGTACTGCAAGGCCTTCGCTTTGTCAAGAAGTATTTTGACCGGATTTGCCACAGAGGCGTTTGACAGCAAGGGAAAAGACATTATGTCGTAAGAATGCGCATATGTAATGCCAAGTTCCTTCGATAGCTCGGTTCGGCAAAGAACTAACAGGGCTTCGCCCTAACCCCCGAGGCGGGGGAGTGCGTCCCCCGCTTCTGGACTCGAACTCGGAGAATCTATCCTGTTGCCATCTCCCGACGGGAGGATGGCATGAGCACCATTGCTGAGGCGGGTGGGGAAGCCGTGGCGGTCTCGGACCGCTCGATCGACCGCTTGATCCTCAACGCGTACATCCCCACCTTGCAGACTCACGCAGCCATGGCCTGGTTTCTCCGGGAGGTCTGCGGCAAGCTCATTCTCTCGCCGGTGGTGTTCAAGGGGTGGACCGACCGCTTCGCGGCCGAGGTGCAGCAGTTCGCGCAGGAGCGACGGAGCCCGATGCTCCGGCCCACAGGGCGGACTGGGCCGGGCGTGGTCGCTCAGAAGGCTCTGCGGGCCGCCGCCCGGGCGACCCGCTGGGGGGTGGTGGCCATCGTGGTCCATCAGGCATCGGCCCGGGTCTTGGCGGGCTATCACGCCGGGGGGCGAGCTACCAACTTCTGCGTGAAGGAGGACCACCGGTTGGGGAACCACTATTACTTCTACGTGCGCGACCGGGCCTACGGGGAAGGGTTCGTGCGGATCAGCTCCTACCCCCCCTTTCAGAGCCGGATCTGGCTCAACGCCCACAGCTACGTCGCCGCACTGGCTCCCTATGGGTGACCCCGAGTGGCTCTCCTTGGGCGACCATTGACACGTTGCAAGCCGAAAGTGACGAGGGACGTCCCCCATGGGCGTGAGCTTCCGCTCCACTATCGCCTTGAGCTGCTCATAGGGCAACAACCCCCGGACCACCTGATCGCCGACCAGGAGGGTTGGCGTCGCGCTCACCGGGAATTCCGCCAGATTCTTCGCGACCACTGCCGCCATGGCTCGACTGTCAACACACGTCAGAAACGCGCCGCTATCGAGCCCTAACTCCCGGCTCCACGCTTCGGTCGTCTTTCGGATCAGGGCGAGATTCCACTCAGTTGTCTTCGTCGAAAAGAAACGCCGGTGGAAGACCCAAAAGGTTTCTTCCCGCTGGCGGCTTATACACTCGGCCGCCTCATGCAGTCTCTCCGCCAAGGGATGAATGTTGGCCAGCGGCGCATGCTTGAAATAATGGACCACCCGACCAGAATACTCCTCCAACAGTCGGTCCAGCACCGGCTGGAGCCTCGCGCAGAACGGGCATTGAAAGTCGCTGAACTCGATCAGCCGCAGCGCCGCTCCCGGGGTGCCCCTGATATGGGCTTGGGCGAAGTTGATACGCCCCAAGTCATAGCGGGGGAGAGTGTTCTGTTGGTGAGCCTGGGTTAGGTTTGTGAGGGTGTCGGTCTCAATCAAGTTGCCTACGAAGAGATGTCCTCCATCGGGAGAGACGTAGACCAGCGCAGGAGTGCGGAGCCCATTCGTGCGCTCCAGCCAGCCCTCTTTGTCTATGATGGGTGAGACACCGACTCCTCGGAAATTAGTGTAGGGGGCGAGGAGAGAAGAGGAGGC
>JBHIBA010000229.1:0-7555 GCA_046758845.1 Nitrospinota bacterium | reverse complement strand
AGCCTCAACCGACGGTCAAAACGGACTTTCAACCCCCGCTTTTTCGCTTCACGCATAGGGTTCCCCCGCCAGAAGGTCGCCAGGGGAGGCTAACAACTTGATTTTACAGCAGAAAACGGCTTCCGAGGCCTTGAAAATTACCGTTAACTTGGGAAATCCGGGTGAACATACCAAATTGGGGTTCGTGAAGAATTTCTCGAACGCCGGGTTCGGGTTTCGCAGATGTCAGGCCGAAAAGGCGCCCCCCTCGGCGCTCCGAAACACAACCCCCGCCGCCTCTTTTCAATGGTCGATTTTGCGCCGCCTGACGGGATTAAGCGAGGGCAGCTTGGATGGCTCGCCGGCAATGGACGCGCGCCAGGTGGGCCCGGTAATTGCTGGAAGCGAATAGGTCCTCCAGGGGCTTCACCCCGCCGGCCGCCTTCGCCGCGGCGGCTTCCACAGCGGCTTCATCGAGGACGCGGCCGGCCAGGCCCTCCTCGACGCCCGTCGCCCGGAAGGCGTGGTCGGCCAAACCGGTCACGCCGACTCCCGCGCCGGTGCACCGGCCGTCGTCCAGGGCGAGCTGGACGGCGATTCCCACCACCGCGAAGCCCGAGGCCCGTTGGGCCACTTTCCGGTACGCGCAGGCCGCGCCGGCGTCGGGGATTCGCACCTCTTTCAGGATCTCATCCGGGGCCAGGGATGTGGCCAGCGGGCCCAGGAAGAAATCGTCTATGGGGATCTCCCGCTCGCCCTTGGGTCCCACCGCCACGAGGGACGCCCGAAGCGCGATGGCCGCGGCGGGATAGTCCGCAGCCGGGTCCGCGTGGGCCAAGCTGCCGCCGATGCTTCCCTTGTTCCGGACCTGGACGTCCCCGATCTGCGCCGCCACCTGAGGCAGCAGGGGGCAGCATCTATTCAGAACGTCCGAAGACTCGATGAGATAGTGAGTCGCGCAGGCGCCAATCCGGCAAACGCCGCTTTCCTCGCGGATATCGGAAAGGTCGCGAATTCTCCCGATATCGACGGCAATCCCCAGACGGGCGATACGGGTCTTCAGGAGGGGGATGAGGCTGTGCCCGCCCGAGAGTATCTTTGCGTCTTCCCCGTATTGCGCAAGCAGGCCGACCGCCTCCTCCAGCGTCGCGGGCGCGTGGTATTCGAATGCGCTCGGGATCATGGCCGGCCTCCCTTCGTGATCTCCCAGATCTTCTCCGGGCGCACGGGGATGTCGATGTGCGTCACGCCCCAGGGCGAGAGAGCATCCACAATGGCGTTGACCAGGGCTGGCGTGGAGGCGATGGTCCCGGCCTCTCCGACTCCCTTGGCCCCCAGGGGGTTGACCTGCGTGGGGGTGATCGTCCGGTCCAGCTCGAAGTGGGGAAGGTCCGCGGCCTTGGGGAGGGCGTAATGCATGAAGGAGGTGTTTTGCGGCTGCCCCGCCTCGTCGAAAACGAGTTCTTCGTCCAGGGCCTGGCTCAGTCCCTGGGTGATCCCGCCGTAGAGCTGGCCGTCCACCAGAAGCGGATTGATGACGTTTCCTATGTCGTCCACCCCCACATAACGCAGGATGTGAACGTCGCCCGTTTCCGGGTCCACCTCCAAGACGCAGACGTGCGTCCCGAAGGGATGGGTGAAGTTGCTGGGCTCGAAAAAGTGGGTGGCCTCCAGGCCCGGGGTCTCTCCCTCGGGGAAGGGCACGCCCCCGGCGAGGGCCGGGTGATGGGCGCCCAGGGCGACCATCAGGAGGGGAACCTTTTTCTCCGGTGAGCCCTTGACGTAGAACTCTCCGGCTTCCAGCACCACGTCGGCCGGGTCGGCCTCCAGGTGCACGGCGGCGAACTTCTTGGCTTTCTCGATGACCATATCTCGCGCGATCCAAACGGCTGCGCCCCCCACAACGGTCGCCCGGCTGCCGAAGGTCCCGATGCCGTACGGGACCATGTCCGTATCCCCGTGGATGACCGCCACGTCTTCGATGGGGACGCCGAAGCCCTCCGCGACAATCTGGGCGAAAGTGGTCTCCTGTCCCTGTCCGTGGGGAGAGACCCCGGTGAGGACGGTGATCTTCCCCGTCGGCTGGACGCGGACGGTGGCGCTCTCCCACCCGCCCGCAGCCAAGGCGGAAGACGGACCCATCCCACAGATCTCGACATAGCTGGACAGGCCGATCCCGATGTAACGCCCCGCCTTGCGGGCCTCGGCCTGCTCCTTTCGGAGGTTGTCGTACCCGACCATTTCAAGGGCCTTGTCCAGCGCGGCGGCGTAGTCCCCGCTGTCGTAGACCGTCTCGCTGGCGGTGGTGTAGGGAAACTCGTCGGGGCTGGGGAAGTTCTTCCGCCGGATCTCGGCGGGATCCATGCCCAGCTCGCGGGCGGCGATGTCGACCATGCGCTCCACCATGAAAGTGGACTCGGGACGCCCCGCGCCCCGATAGGCATCGGTGGCGATCTTGTCGGTGAAGGCCCCGCGGACCTGCACGTCCAGGCAGGGGATCTTATAGGCTCCGGGCAGCATGCCCCCGGTGAGCCCGATGATGGCGGGGGTTAACAACTGGTGATAGGCCCCGATGTCCACCACCACCCGGTAGCGGATGCCCGTGAGCGTGCCATCATTCATCACGCCCAGCTCGACCTCGCCCACCTGCCCCCGCCCGTGGACGGTCGCCAGGAAATTCTCCGATCGGGTTTCGATCCATTTGGCCGGCTTGCCCAGGGCGCGGCTGACGAAGGACACCAGGGCCTCTTCCCGATAGACATTGAGCTTGCAGCCGAAGCCTCCGCCCACTTCCGGTGCGATGACCCGGACCAGATGTTCCGGGATGCCCATCTGGAGGGCGACCTGCGTTTTCAGGATGTGGGGGATCTGCGTGGAGGACCATAAGGTCAGCTTCTCGGCCCCCCGGTCATATTCCGCCAGCGCCCCCCTTGTCTCCATCGAGCACGGGACGACTCGACTCTGAACAATTCTTTGGCGGATGACCCGGTCGGATTTCGCAAGCGCGCCCTCTGTTGCTTCGGCATCCCCCATGGCCATCGTCAACGCCAGATTGTCTTCGAACTCTTCATGGACCTTCGGGGCTCCGGACTCCAGGGCCTTCTCCGGGTCCACGACGGCGGGAAGGGGCTCATATTCCACCCGGACCAAATCGGCTCCGTCCCGGGCGACGTACCGGTCGGTGGCCACGACGGCCGCGACGGGCTCGCCTACGTAGCGGACCTCTCCCATCGCGAGGATGGGATGGTGAGGAATCTTCGTGTCCTCGGTCGTCCCCGCAACGGGGACGGGCCCTATGTCTTTGGTGTCCTCGCCGGTGAAAACGGCCGTGACGCCGGAGAGCGCGAGGGCGGGGGACGGATCGACCGACTTCAGGCGGGCGTGCGCATGGGGGCTCCGGACGATGCCAACGTGCAAGCAGCCGGCCGGCGCGATGTCGTCCACATAGTGGGCAAGTCCCTGGATGAGCCGGGGGTCCTCCCGGCGCTTGACGCGCTCGCCGATGAATTTCGGAGCTTTGAGGGCTTGCGTCATGGCTCAAAACCTCCGGAAAAGCGGAAGCAGGCGGTTAGGAACCCTTGCCGGCGGCAGCCTGGATGGCCTCGACGATCTGCTGATACCCCGTGCACCGGCAGAGATTTCCCTCGATCCCCCGGCGGATTTCCTCCTCGGTGGGGTTGGGGTTTCGGGCGAGGAGCTGCTTGGCGGCCATCAGCATGCCCGGCGTGCAGAACCCGCACTGCAAGCCGTGGTGTTCCCAGAACTTTTCCTGAATGGGATCCAGGCGTCCGTCCTTCGCCAGACCCTCTACGGTCATGAGCTCCGACCCGTCCGCCTGTACGGCCAGCATCGTGCACGATTTCACCGCCAGGCCGTCCTGAAGGACCGTACAGGCCCCGCAGATGCTGGTCTCGCAGCCGATGTGGGTCCCCGTCAAGCCGAGGACGTCTC
The DNA here is from genome assembly GCA_046758845.1 of Nitrospinota bacterium. Lineage (GTDB taxonomy): Bacteria > UBA8248 > UBA8248 > JACPRG01 > JBHIBA01. The sequence continues at coordinate 3,625 of JBHIBA010000229.1, read as the reverse complement.
GAAGGTAATGGACGAGCAGGAGCCGGGGTTCCACCTCGTGCTCGTAAGGTGTGCCGTTAACGGTGATCCGGACGGAACGTTTCATTTCCCTCCACCCCCTTTCCGCCCAAAGGCACTCGCCGAGTGGCTCGTCGGATTTGCAGGTATGGTTCACGTGTATCAGTCTTTGGATGGGTTTGCAAGATCATTTTTGGAGAGTCGTGGCGGGGAGAGCCGGGGCCGTCTTTGTTCTGTAAGCGGGCTTGGACCGTTGGGAACGGGGAAAAATGGAAAAACCCAGAAGGGCTTCAGGTCGCCTGATTCTCTTTTGGCGTGTAAGGATTTGGGTCACGCGGACTTGCGCAGCGGTAGGTGCAGGTCCACATAAAAAAGTCAAGGTGGATTGAACCCGAAGCGCTGAAGCTGCGGCGCCCTTTGCGCGAGGCCGTCGGGCTTGACGGACTCCCTTGCGGCCAGCGCGGAAAAGGTGGGAGCGAGCTGATGAGTATCTCATCCCGTTCAAGTTATGGAACTGATGACTTCTTGAGGCTTCTGATTACCGAACCGGTCCGGCCGAAGGGGAGGGGCCATTCCGCCCCCAGCAGCCGATCGGAGGACGATGACCTGCTGGACGCCTATTCGCGGGCCGTGGTCGGGGTGGTCGATGCGGTCGGCCAGGCGGTAGTGAGCATCGGCGTGAAGAAGCGCGTCCGCCCGCGCCGTCGCGGAGGCGAGGGGGCCGGGTCGGGTGTGATCATCGCACCCGACGGCTTCGTTCTCACGAACCATCACGTCGTGGAACGGGCGGATGGGGTCGAGGTGAGGCTGACCGACGGCCGTTCCTTCCCGGCCCAAATCGTGGGGACTGACCCGGCGACCGACCTGGCCGTCGTGCGGGCCAGCGTCGGCGACCTTCCGGCCGCAGAGCTGGGCGACTCGGATTCGCTTCGCGTGGGTCAGCTGGTCATCGCCATCGGCAATCCCCTGGGGTTCCAGAGCACCGTATCCACGGGTGTGGTCTCGGCCCTGGGGCGCGCACTGCGCAGCCAATCCGGGCGGCTGATCGAGAACGTGATTCAGACGGACGTGGCGCTCAATCCGGGCAACTCCGGGGGTCCGCTGGTGGACAGCCGGGGCCGCGTGATCGGCGTCAACACGGCGATGATCTTCATGGCGCAGGGGATCAGCTTCGCCGTGCCGGTGAACACGGCCAAATGGGTGGTGGGCGAGTTGGTGACCCGCGGCAAAGTCCGGCGCGCCCACCTGGGGATTGCCGCCCAGGTGCGGCCCCTCAGCCGCCGGCTCCGCCGCGAGTTTCGCGTCACGGCCGCAACGGCGGTCGAAGTAGTTTCGGTCGTGGAAAAAGGACCGGCGCAGCGGGCCGGGTTGCTCGAAGGCGACTGGATCGTCGCATTGGACGGTGAGGGTGTCGGCTCCGTGGACGATATTTACCGGCTTCTGGCGGGATTGCCCGCTGGCTCGCCCGTCCCGGTGTCGGTCCTGCGGAACGGCGAGCGGCGAGAGCTGCAAGTCATTTTGGGGGAGGCGTAGTCTACCGCGCGCGTTTGCCCGCGATCCGGCGGATGGGCATCCGGCTAAAGAATCAAGCCACCGCAACGCGACAGACCCACCGGGTCAGTTAAACGAACGCCCAACGCCAGCAGGCCCGGCCATGAGGGGCATCGAGCCGCATGCCGGGCCGTCAAAAGTTTTGCGGGGGGGTGTGGGGCGCCGGACGCACCGCGTCAGGTTTCCGCACTGGCGTGCCTGCTAAATCACCTCTCGAAAGGTGTGCGCCAAAGACGCTCGGCTTGAGCAGACATGGCTCCAACCGCAGTCCGGCCGGCACGCAAGTGCCCAAAAAGCGCCCCCCGCAGAAAACAAAAGCGAGCCTCTCACGGAAGGCCGGGCGTCTCCGGCTACTCAGGTGGAGTCCAGCCAGAAGGTTTCGCCCGGTTCTGGGGCTCAGTCCTCCGCTCTGCCCAACAGGGTCCCCCTGCGGCCTTTCAGCTCTTCCTCGACCAGACGGGTCGCCTCCCGCCGAAGGTCATTGAAGTCCGGGGCGGTTTCGTCCCGGGGACGCGGAAGGGGAATGAGGAGGTTTTTCTTGATCCGCCCGGGTCGGGCCGTCATCACCACCACCCGGTCGCCCAGAAAGACGGCTTCCTCCACGTTGTGGGTGACGAAGAGGACGGTTTTGTGGGTCTCCTGCCACAGGGCGATGAGCTCCCGCTGAAGCTCCTTGCGGGTCTGGGCGTCGACGGCGGCGAAGGGTTCGTCCATGAGAAGGATCTGCGGGTCGTTGGCCAGCACCCGGATGAGCGAAACCCGCTGCTTCATGCCCCCTGAAAGCTCGTGGGGATAGCGCCGCTCGAACTCCTCGAGTCCAACCGCCCTCAGGTAGGTTCGGGCTGTGGCGACCTGCTCCTCCCGAGGGATACCCTTTTCCCGAAGGCCGTAACAAACGTTGTCCAAAACCGTCAGCCAGGGGAAAAGGGCATATTCCTGAAACACGACTCCCCGGTCGGGGCCGGGCTGCCGAATGGGACGGCCGTCCAGTATGACTTCCCCCTCGGTCAGCGGCTCGAAGCCGGCGATGATATTCAGTAGCGTCGATTTCCCGCACCCGCTCGGACCCAGGATCGTGACAAACTCACCCTCCTTCACCTCCAGGCCGAGGTCCTCCAGGGCCACGATCTCCTGCCCTTCGGAAATGTCTCGAAAACTCTTCCGCAGTCCCTGACACCGGATGAGGACGCCCATGGAGACTATAAACCCTTCGCCCAGCGCAGAGCCCGGTCCCGGATGAACACAATGCCCTTGTCGGAGAGAAACCCCATCAGTCCGATGGTCACCATCGCGGCTACGATCAGGTCCATCCGAATGAACTCGTAAGCCGTCCACAGGGCGCGGCCCAGCCCCGCGTCCACGGCCAGCATTTCCGCCACGATCACGAGGACCCAGGCCAGACCCACGCCCAGGCGGAGGCCCGTGAAGATGGAAGGAAGGGCCGATGGAAGAACCACCCGCAGCAGGAGCTTGCTCGGCTTTGTCCCCAGCATGAGAGCCGCGCGGATCAGGACTTTCGGGATGCGCTGCGCCCCGGCGGTTGTATTGACCACGACGGGGAAGAAGGTCCCAAAGGCGATGAGGAAGATGGCAGAGGGGTCCCGGATTCCAAAGAAGACGATGGAAAAGGGAAGCCAGGCGGTGATGGGAATGGGCCGCAGAAGTTGGATGAGCGGGTCCAGGAGATTTGAGATGAGCGTGAACCAGCCGATGAGGATCCCCAGGACGACGCCCACCGCGCTGGCGATGGCGAAGCCGATCATCACACGGTAGAAACTGTCGACCAGGTGCTTGGACCAGGTCCCAGAGTACCAAATCGTCGGCTCCGTCGAGGAGCCGAAGATCCATTCCCACCACGCGCCCACAACCTGAATGGGTGACGGCGTATATTTCGGGTCGAAGAAGCCCGCCGACGATGTGAAATGCCAAAGGATCAGAACGAGGATCGGGACGATAACCTTCTGATAGTTCATGCCTTTCATGGAATCTCCCTGGCCGCGCGCGGCTTAAACTGACCAGGATTCACGGGAGGGCAGGGGGCCAATCCCCCCAGCTTGCTCAGCCTCCTGATTCGTTT
>JBHIBA010000228.1:0-7564 GCA_046758845.1 Nitrospinota bacterium | reverse complement strand
CGCAAGTGCCCAAAAAGGCCCCCCTGGGATTTTCTCTTATTCCAGAGGGAACGTCGCATATGCTTCTGACCCTGTTCAGTCGCCGCCCGGCCCCCTCTTCCGGCTCTTGCCTTTGCGGCGGGGTTTCTCTATATTGTAAAAAGCGCAATGAAGCGGATATTCCCCCCTGTCTGAGTTGCCAGGCCGACAACGTCTCCGGAGAACCCGACTTCCCGTGGGTTTGTCCTGGCGGCTTATTTTCGGAATTTCCCTGGTTGTGGGATAGAAAAGGACTCCCGGTCATGGGCAGTGTGGTCAAAAAGCGGCGGAAGAAAATGCGGAAGCACAAACACAAGAAATTGATGGCCCGCAGTCGTCATAAAAAGAAGAAGTAGGCAGGATCGAATCGGCTTACATCCGCCCGACCATTCCAATTGGGGACGGCCGTTGAAGCCGGGAGCATCAACGGACTGTCCTTTTTTTTGTCGATCTACAGCCGGGCCCACCTTTTGTGCGCCGTTCCGCGATCCAAATCCTGTTCGACGAGCCCGCCGAATTTGTGCGGGCGTAGTTTCTCAGGCCAAAGTTGCGGCGATCAGATCCTTGAGGTCGGATGCGGTTTTGGAAAAGTCCATTGCCCGCCCGGCGCGAAGGGCCTCCTGCTTCATGGAGGTCAACCCCCGGCGGTCGGCCAGCGTTTCCTGAAGAGCGGCGAGGAGGCGCCTATGGCCGTCCCGGCTGTCGAGGTCGACCACCCGGCCATAGGACGGACGCACCAGGTGACGGGCGCCATAGGTAGCGCTCGACAGGACCGGGACGCCCTGGCGAAGCGCCTCCACAAGCGTGAGACCGTAGCTTTCGTGCCGGGAGGGAAAGACATATAGGTCCGCAAGCCGAAAGAGCGCGCGCTTTCGCGCCCCTCCGACGTGACCGGGGAACGAAACGCGAATTCTCCGAAGTCTGGAAGCCAGTCTTCGAAGCTTGCCCGCGTAAGCTTCCCCGCGCATAAATGCGGCGCTCCCGCAAATGAGAACCTGAAGGTCCGCAGGCTTTGCGGCGGACCCTATGGGTTCCGGGGGGGCCTTTTTTTCCCACAAAAGAAGAGCCTTTAACAGCCGGTCGATGCCCTTCTCGGGGGAGATGCGGCTGAGCGTCAACAGGACCACTGTCTCGGGCCGCAGGTCGAACTCCCGTCGGGCTTTGGCCATTTCCGTCTCGACCTCGCGCTCCGAACAAAAATCGTCCCAGCCGCCCCAGGGGAGAACCGCGGTCTTTCGGGTTGCCGCCTCGCCGTAGCATCGGGCCAGCGTCCGGGCCATCTCTTCTGACGGGACAACGAGTCGCGACGAGTGCCGGACGCATTCCAGCTGCTTTTCGAAAACCAGACGAAAGACTTCCGGGCAGGGCTGGGAGAGGCCCATGTCCGCAATGGCGCGGTGAAACTGGACAGACGCAACCGGAGGCCCCTTGAACCGGAGATACATGCGGGAGAAGAAATCGGCCACGTCCACGTGGAACACGGTCACGACCGGGCAGTCCATGGCGGACACCCTCCGGAAGTCCACCCCTTCCGAGATGTCGTTGCTCAATACCGCGAATCGCCTGAAGGGGGACTGCTTCGTGAGGGCTTGCACGTAATCTGTCGCCGCGGCTTCAAATCGTCGCGAGAAGCGCGCATATTCCAACAAGGTCAGCCGGGCGGGGTGGACGTCGTCGTCGAGGACCGGCAGGTGGACGTACCGGACCGTTCGGGGGAAGTCGGGCGGCTTCTTTTCCGGGGTCAGGAGGGTGAGGGAGATCTGAGGGTCCGCCGCCCAGTGGTGGACAAGGCGCCAGCAAACGGCGGCCCCCCCGCCCAGGGGGCGCCGCTCCGGATGATAGCCGCCGTGCGCGGCTGTATAGACGATGGGAATGGGTGGGTCCATAAATTTTTCGGAACTTCCGATGCGCAGTACGGTACAGCCTCTGTTCCTTTATATCAGCATGTCACAGGGTCGGCATTCGGACGGGGGGGGCGCCGGCTGACCTGACCGAACGAAACTCGATGAGCGCCGCTGAGTCCAAGGGGGGTGCGAGAGACCCGTCAGCGAAGATTGAGGGGGGATTTTTCCGGGTGAGCCGACGACGCGCTCACTTCACCGCCGGTTTCCCATCGCGTCCCAGAACATCAATTCATAGCCTTGCAGGAGTCTGGCCGACCGTTTGACCCGGCGGGGTGGAAGGCCGCTGGCCAAGTCCCGGTCTACGATTTCCGCCGCCCGGTCTTCCAGATCCCCCGGCGGATTCGCAAACAAGTCGAAAAAGCCCACGTCCTCCGAGGAAAAGCCGTAATGCTGCCGCAAACCGGAACTCATGCGCGCGCAGTTCGCCCCCCAGGCGGCGAAGTTCAAAGCGAACGCAGCGGCCACCTCTCCGGCCGCGCCGTATGCCCCCAGCCAGGCCATATACGCCGTGTAGGCATGGGCCTGGGGATCAGGCTCGTGGTCTGATAGGGCCTCGCGGCTCAAATCCAGTGCTTCCCCGAAACGGAGAAGCTTGTCGAGCGCGGCCTTCTCGCCCTGAAGGGTGTCCCAAAAGAATTCGTGCGCCGGGGACTCTGGATGACGCGAGAGGAGATTCGCGACGCTCCTCAGGTCGCTCTCGATGATGTGGTATTGCTCTCCTGCGAATATCGGTAAGACCTCCCGCGGGACATTGCCGGATTCAACTCCCTCGACGAAGGGATGATTCCGTATGCGCTCCTCCAGGGAGGCCATCTCCTTCCGCATCTCAGAAAACAAACGCCTGGCGTCGGACACCTTTCATTCCCCTCAAGGAGTCATTCGGGAATCTGTCCGGGCGCACTTATGCACCCACGCAACTGATTTCCGGGGCCTGCGCCCAGCGGCAGTCGGGCAGTGACCCTCATGTCTCCCTGAGCAAGAGTCACCGACTCGCGCGAAGGGTCTCGCAGTCAGAGCGTCATGCGACGAGATTCTTCGCGAGGGTCGATGACCCCCGCTCAGAATGACATGTCAACGATAACGCGCTCTTCTTTGTAGCTATTGTTCAATGTTGTGGAGGCGCAGATCAAGGCTTGCGGGAGCTTGCGCGGAGAGGTCCACGCAGGGCGGCTGAAGGGGATTCGCCGGCTAAGAAGCGGATCGGCGTGCTACGCGCGGCGGTCCTGATGACGTCTGACGCGCCACCAGGCGAACAGGTCGTAGATCCACGCGCCCGCGATGACGGTCAGGAACACGAGACCGAGCACCCGAAGCTGGGAGATGGCGATGATGACCTCGTTCAGGATGTTCATTTTCCGGGTCCCTTGAATCCCTGGGTCCGGCGCGTTCGGCCGAACCCCGTTCACCCCGAACTCCGGAGTCCCACGTCATGTCTTTTGCCGGGGAATCCGTAGTTTTGAGCCTTCATTCGGTTTTGATTCCCGGCGGGTTCAAAGGATTCACGGAATTATCGGGGGGGCTGCGAGGAGGTTGTCGCCGGGCTTTTTCGGCCAGCCACTTGCCGCAGCGAGCCGCATCAATTGGCCATTTCGTATAGAATCTGTTGAGTTGCCTTCTTGGCCGAATGTTCCTGGGCAAGCGCTCCAGACCGTCCGCAGGCCGGCCGTTTGTTTCAGAAGGGGCGATTCCGCAGGCCAAACCGAATTTCATCCTGGGGGGGACCGCAGATGGACTTACAGACAAAGACGTATTTATCTCTGGTGATTTTCGTTCTGGCCACCATCAACATCATCACGATGTTCGAGCTGATGGCCCGGAAGAAACCGAAATGGAATTACAACGTTGTCAGCCTGATCCATCGCATCAGCGGAGCCATCGCCCTCATCTTGATGCTGATTGTGGGGTACAACTGCGTCGTGTCTTACGCCTCCTCGCCGGTGGAAACCTCGCCGCGGGGAATTTTCCATTCGGTGGCCGCCATCGCCGTCTTCTTCGTTATCGCCGTGAAGCTCGCGGCCCTCAGGAGGTACCGGGAGCTGGGCGACAAGCTCCTCATTTACGGCCAGGTACTTTATTTCTGCATCCTCGTTACGGTGGCGCTCTCCGCCGGCTATTACCTACTGACCACGGCCACGAAAAACGCCGAGGCGGTGGTGGCGATGGTGGGTCCAAAGGACGCCTATTACGCCGGCGCCGTAACCCCTGAAACGGGCGAGAGCCTGTTAAAAGTGAAATGCTCCCGGTGTCATACGCTGGAGCGCATTTACAATTCCCGCAAGTCTCTGGACGGCTGGGTGTCCACGATCTCTCGCATGATAGAACGGGCGCCTGAGGGGTGGATCAGCGGTATCGAGGCCCTGCGGATTGCCGGTTTCTTGGCCCAGGCCCAGGGACCCGGCGAGGTCACGCGGACCGATGTCCTCGCCATGACGAAGGTCGCGGCCGGAATCTCGGGGAATGTGGAGTCGGGGAAACAAATCTTTAACAAGCGCTGCACCTTTTGCCACCACGCGCAATCAAAGGAGACCAAGGTCGGTCCCGGTTTCCTGGGACTTTTCCGCAGGGGCAGGCTCCCCTTCAGCGGGAGGGTCGCCAACGAGGCAAATATCAGGGCTCAGCTCAAGAAGCCGATTGGGACGATGCCGGCAATCCTTGACCTGACGGACGAGGACATCAAAAACGTGGTCGCTTACCTCTCCACCCTTTGAGGTCGCCGGATTCGGGAAAGTGCACGCCCATCCGGCGGGCGCTGGGATAACCGTTTGTTGTTCACGGGCAGTGCCCATCTCTTTTCTCGCGGAAACCGGGCGCGAAGCCCTCGCGGATTGCCGGACGGACCTCCAAACGGCGAAGTGAGGTCCGCCCAAAAGAAGGAGCCTGAATCTGATGGCCGACTTGCTGATTGCCGATGCCGACTACGTGGTCACGATGGACAAGAAGCGCCGGATTATCCGCAACGGGGCAATCGCCGTTCGGGGAGGTCGAATCCACGAGGTCGGCAAATCCAAGGACCTCAAAGCGAAGTACCAAAAAGCGGCCGGACGGGTCCTCTCGGGAAGGGCCAAGCTCGTCTTGCCGGGCCTGGTGGAAGGCCACATCCACCACACCCAACACCTGGCCCGGGGGGTTGGGGACACCCTGTTCATCCGGCCCTGGCTCATGCACTTCATCTATCCGTTCGAATCGGTTATGACGCCCGAGGAGGCCTATGTCTCCTCACTTCTTTGTCAGTGGGAGATGCTTCGGTCGGGGGCGACGACGTTCATCGAGGTGGCCAACTACTTCCCCCGCGAGCTGGCCCGCGCCACCGACCAGACAGGCATGCGGGGCGTCTTTTGCCGGAGCACGTACGACCAGGGCCAGCGGCCATTCGGGAAGCTGCCGCCGAAGCTTTTCACCCAGACGACTTCCCAGGCGCTTAGACGGGCCGAAAGGGACTTTCTGGACTGGAACGGCGTCTGCGGCGGACGACTGCGCGGGGGATTCGGCCTTCGTATCCCCACCAACTGTACGGACCGCCTGATCGTCGGCATCAAGAAGCTGGCCGATCGATACGGCGCCCTCATCCAGAGTCACGTAGCCTCGGTTTTCGAGCAGCTCACGTCTTCTCTCTACGAATACGGCATGAGCGAGTTTGAGCGTATCGAAAAGCTGGGCGCATGGGGACCGAACTGGCTGCTGATCCATATGGGCTGGGTGCGGCCCCAGGAATTGGGGCTGCTCAAGCGCTACGACGTCAAGGTCTGCCACTGCCCGAGTTGTACGATGCACTTGGGCTACGGCAACTTCACGCACGGGAGCTTCCCGGAGATGCTGGAGATGGGAATCACCGTCTGCCTGGGCTCGGACGCCTCTCCGGCCGGGGGCTTCGTGGACATCGTGAAGAACATGTACCTGGCGGCCAACGGCCACCGCGATGCGCGCATGGACCCCAGCGTCATGACCGTGGAGAGGGTCATCGAGATGGCCACCCTCGGCGGGGCCAAAAGCGCCCTTTGGGAGGACGAGATCGGTTCGCTGGAGAAAGGGAAGAAGGCGGACATCGTTCTGTTCGACATGTCCGGCCCCGAGTGGGTTCCGCGCTACAATCCGCTCTACAACCTGGTTCATACCTCCAACGGGACCAACGCCGACACCGCCATCATTGAGGGGAAGGTGGTGATGGAAGGCGGGAAGGTCCTGGGCATCGACGAGGAGGCGCTCCTCAAGGAGGCTCAGAAGTGCGGACAGGCCATCCTGAAGCGGGCGGGCCTGAGCCATCTGAACAAGCTTAACTGGCCGGTGGATTGAGGGTCCGGCCCGGCGGTTCCACCCGCGTGGAACATTTCTCCCGGCCATCGGAAATGGCCGTCCGGAAGGCGTTCTTGCCGCCGGGTAGTGGGTCAGTTTGCTCAATGACCCCTGCCTTCCTTCGTTGTAGCCGCGATTTGAGCGAGGGTCACCGACCCGCGCGGAAATCGCGGCCGGGCGTGCCCCGATCTCCGCTCGGACCATAGGTCCTCGCTCAGATCGGGGCTACACCAAATGATGACAGAGCCGTGGGCAAAGCTGCCTATGAGGCTTCATCCGTTCCAAACTGACACACTACCTGCCGCTGGGATTGGTTGTATCCGAGTATGGAATCTGATACGTTTCGGACGGACGGTCTGACATTTTTCTCGTTCCGAAGTGTCTGAAGCCTTTCAGGCGGGGGGCGTTTGTGCGTTCTTACGGAAGGAGATTTGTGGCATGAGCATGGATCTGAGCTTCATTCAGAAACCCCATCACTGGACCCCCCGGCGCAACTACAGCACGACCAGCACGGACTGGCAGTTGCGGGTCGACCACGACAGCATCCGTAAAGGCCGACTCCAGCGCGCCAAGGACATGATGGAGAAGCACGACATCGACGCCCTGGTCATGTTCGTGGGCGAGAACGTGCGTTACACCACCTCCGTCTTTCAAGGGAACTGGAAGAACAACATCTTCATCCGGTACGCGGTCCTTCCGCGCGGCGCCGACCCGATCCTTTTTGAGACGGCGGGCTCCGACCTCCAGTGCGCCAACATCGACGCCCCTTGGCTCGAGGGGCGCATCCGCCCGGCCATCACCTGGAAGTGGTCCGAGGGGGCGGAGGAGATGATGGTCAACCGGATGGTTGACAGCGTCATCGACGTCCTCAAAGAGCACAAAGTCGATAAAGGCCGGGTTGGGATCGACATCATGGACCTGCGGGCCTACGAGACCTTCACGAAGAAGGGGGTCAACCTGGTCAATGCATGGCCGGCCCTGAGCGAGGCCCGGGTGGTCAAGACCCCGGAAGAGATCGAGTGCCTGAAAATCTCTTCCACCGTGGGCGACGCGGCCATGTGGAAGATCAAGTACGAGTGGCTCAAGCCCGGCATCAAGGAGGCGGACATCACCGCCAAGGTCAACGAGTTCCTCTACGCCGAGGGCTTTGACTTCGTGTACGACATCATCGTCGCCTCGGGCGGCAACACCAGCCCCTACCGGCGCTGGCACACGGACCGGATGGTCCGCAACGGGGACCTGATGATCGTAGACATCAACGCCATCGGCCCCGGCGGCTACTTCGTGGACTACGTCCGGTGCTTCAAGGTGGGCGGAAAGTGGACCGCCAAGGAGAAGGACCTCTACAAGGA
>JBHIBA010000227.1:0-7668 GCA_046758845.1 Nitrospinota bacterium | reverse complement strand
GCCCTGCTGCTGTTCTTCTTCTCGCGACTGGAACGCTCCCGGATGGGCCGCGCCTTCGAAGCCGTCCACGCCGACGAGGACGTGGCCGAGCTGATGGGGATCAACCTGACGACGATGAAGATCCAGGCGTTCGCCATTTCGGCGTTCATCGCCGGGATCGGGGGCGCCTTCTGGGCACACTTCGCCCGCTCCATGGAACCCGTCAACTTCAACGTCTTCGTCTCCATCGAGTTCATCATCTTCGTTTTCGTGGGCGGGATGCGGACTTACTGGGGAGCAGTGGCCGGCACGGTCTTGCTGACCCTTCTGGACGAGGTCTTCCTGCGCAACATCACCATCGCGGGGGTCGAGTTGCGCGGGATCGCCTTCGGTGTGATCCTGGTGCTCATGATGATCTTCCGGCCGGAAGGCCTGCTGAGCCGCGACCCCTTCGCCTTCCTGCGAAGGCAGCAGGCCACCGCCTGAGGACCTGGGGGGACATCCCTCGACTCGGCTCGGGACATGCCTTGAAAACTGTCCCCCCACACCGCCTCGAAAACTGATGTGTAAGGACCGCCACTCCGTGGCCGGGCCTGCTTTGGGCGGGCGTGGGTTGTCTGTGCCGGTTGTCTGTGGCCTTTCGATGGCTTTCTACTTTGTCCGAATCCCCGTCCGTTGTAGCGAGGGCCGAGGGTCGATGACCCTGCGGCCTCAGCCGGCTCGGGACGACAAACAGACCCCCCCCATCTACGAACCCTCCAACACAAAACAAAAGGCTCCTGTATATTATCAGCCCAGACGCATCCCTTTTCCGGGGGACCTTTTATGCTCACACCGTTCCTGTGGGTTCTCGCCGTCATCCTCACGCTGGCTGCCGGTTGCAGCGGGGAGGATACATCCCCTTCCGGCGACCCCAAGTCGTCCTCCCCGAGGGCGGAGGAGGTCGTCGTCGGCATCGCGCAGGAGCCCGACAGTCTCGACCCCTTGTTTGGCGAGATGATGGCCGGGACCGAAATCCGGGGCGCCATCTTCCGAGCGCTGGTCATGCGGGACGACACCCTGAAGCTGCGCCCCGTCATGGCCCATGAAATCCCGACACTGGAGAACGGCGGCATTGAGCTGCTGCCTGGCGGGAGGATGAGGACCACCTGGAATATCCGCAGGGGCTACAAGTGGGAAGACGGCGCGCCCGTCACGGCGGAGGATTTCGTCTTCGCCCACAGGGCCATCATGACGAAAGGGATGCCGGTGATCACCCGGGACGTGGACCGCCGCATCGAGAAGATGGAGGCCCCGGACCCTTACACCCTGGTGGTCACCTGGAAGGAGCCCTTCGCCAGGGCCAACGACAACGTCCACTTCCCGCTCCCCAGGCACGTCCTCGAACCTCTCTTGAAGCGAGGGCCGAAGGCCTATAGCGAGAGCTTCTTCAACACGAAGCCCGTCGGCAACGGGCCTTACCGTCTTACGGCCTGGGAGCCGGGGAATTATCTCGTTCTGGAACGAAACCCTCATTTTCCGGGAACGCCCGTCCGCCTCCGCCGGATCACCTACAAGATCATCCCCAACACGGGGGCGCTGGAGGTGAACCTTGCCTCAGGCGGCGTGCACGCCATCTCCCCCGTGGGTTTTTCCTTCGACCAGGCCCTCGACCTCCAGAAACGGCGGGGCAACGAACTCCGCGCGCTGTTCACACCCGGGATGATCTGGGAGCACATCGACTTCAACCTCGACTCCCCCCTCCTGAAAGACAAGCGCGTCCGCCAGGCCCTGCTGTACGCCACCAACCGGGAGGGGATCGTCCAGGCCCTGTTCGAGGGGAGGCAAGTGGTGGCCCACTCCTGGCTCCCGCCCCAACACTACGGCTACAACCCCGACGTGAAGAAGTACCCTTACGACCCCGAGCGCGCCGAGGAACTTCTGGAAGAGGCAGGCTGGATGGCGGGAAAAGACGGTGTCCGCCGCAAGGGGGATGGCCTGGAGATGCGCCTCGTCCTGATGACCACCGCGGGCGACAAGGTCCGGGAGAAGATCCAGCAGGTCATCCGCTCCAATTGGCGGAAGGTCGGCGTCGAGGTGACTATCCGCAACCAGCCGGCGAAGGTCTATTTCGGCGAAACCGTCCGCTACCGGAAGTTCCCTCACCTGGCGATGTACGCTTGGCTTCTGAACCCCGCTTCCGATGGAGAGGCCTTCTGGACGAAAGACAACATCCCTTCCGAGAAGAACAACTGGCAAGGGCAGAACAACACCGCCTTCGTCCACGAGGAGATCTCCCGCATCGACCATCTCATCCCGGCGACCATCGACGAGAAAGAACGCATCCGCCTCTTTCACCGGGAGCAGGAGATCTGGACGGAAGAGTTGCCGGCGCTCCCCCTTTACTTCCGTCTGGACGTCTCGGCCACCCGCCCCGAGTTCCGCAACTGGAGACCCACCGGTACGGACACCCCCGTCACCTGGAACGCCGAGACCTGGCACTTCGTGAAGTGAAAAGACCGTGGGGGGCCTTTTTTGGCACTGGCGTGCCGGCTAAGCTGCGGTTGGGGGTCCTTGCCTTTTAGACGACGTCCTTGGCGCTCGGCTCATGAGAGGTGGTTGACCAGGCACGCCAGTGCAGAAACCCGACGCGGTGCGTCGGGACCCCCCCCACCCCCTGGAAGACTTTTGTTTCGCGAAAGAGTGCGGCCCTTCGGGGCCGCACGCTTTCGCAAAAAACTGGCTCGTTGGCCGAATGCTGTAGGGGCGTCCCCTTCGGCTGCGCTCAGGGCAGGCTCTTGCGGGCCCCCGCGGGAGGGCGCAAGGCCCTCCCCTACGACCAGCGCGCATTCGGCCAAAGATTCAAGCCACCGGAGGGGCACAGACTGCCGGATCAGCCGGACACACACCCAACCCAGGCAGGCCCGGCCGCGCAGTGCCGGGCCGTCAGAAGTTTTCCGGGGGGTCCCCAGGGGGGCGGTTTACAAAAAGCGCCCCCTGGGAAATCCAGCCGTCTTTCAAAGAGTCCTCCCTAAGCATATCTCTAGGTATCCTAGAACGAATTTCCCTGCGAAAATCAAGGTCGCCCCCACTTTGTTAGGATATTGCGTGGCCCGGCTGGCAACGCCTTTTCCCGGATGAGGTCGCATGGGAACCAAGCTCCTGAAACGATTCGTCCACATGCTGGGCGTCCTGGTGATCCTCTCCATCGTCCTCTATTACATGCTGGGCCTGATGCCCGGCGATCCGGTCGACCTCCTCATCACTTCCCGGCCCAACATCACCGCGGAAGACATCGCCAATCTCCGCAGGCTCTACGGGCTCGATCAGCCCATCTACGTCCGCTACCTGAAATGGGTCCGGCAGGTCCTCTCCGGGGATCTGGGTTTCTCGCGGACGTACAAGCGTCCCACGGGCGAGATCCTCTCCAGCCGGATCGGCAACACCTTTTGGCTCATGGCGGCGGCCTTCCTCATCAGCTTGGTCGTTGCCGTCCCATTGGGGATCTTCTCGGCCCTGCGGCAGTATTCGGGTTTCGACTACGCGGTGAACCTGGGGGCCTTCACAGGGATTTCCGTCCCCGCCTTCTGGCTTGGCCTTATGGCCATCATCCTGTTCGCCGAAGTCCTGGGGTGGTTCCCGCCGGGCGGGATACGAACGCTGGGGCGGCACTCCCTGGGCGATCGTCTCTGGCACCTGACCCTGCCCGCCTTGGTGCTCAGTATTCAAACGCTGGGCCAATGGACCCGCTACATGCGGAACAGCATGTTCGACACCTTGAAGACCGATTACATCCGCACGGCGCGAGCCAAGGGTCTGGGCGAGACCGCTGTCATCGGCCGGCACGCCTTGAAGAACGCGGCTTTTCCCATGATCACCGTTTTGGCCCTCTCGATCCCGGAGCTGTTCAGCGGGGCGCTGATCACCGAGACCATCTTCGCCTGGCCCGGGATGGGAAGGCTTCTGTACGACTCCGTCATCGGCTCGGATTACTACGTGGCGATGATCGCCTTCATGTGCCTGGCGGCGCTGACGCTTCTGTTCAACATGATGGCCGACATCGCCTACGGAGTCGCCGACCCCCGCTTGCGGCGAGAGTCCATCGCCTGAGGAAAAATGGCAACCGGCGTTTCCACATCTGCGGTTCCGGCCGCAACGACGGCTCACTCCGTCTGGCGGAACTTCCGCAATCACCGCCTGGCCCTGGCCAGCTCCGCCGTCCTCGCCTTTCTGGCGCTTCTGGCCCTCGTCGCTCCGTGGATCTCCACTTACGTGACGGGGTTTGCGCCCGACGCTCCCGACCTGCTCAGGCTCTACGCGAAGCCATCGTGGAAGAACTGGTTCGGGACGGACGAGCTGGGCCGGGACGTCTTCACGCGCATCGTCTACGGGGGGCGGGTTTCTCTCTCCTTCGGTATAACGGCGGCGGTGGCCTCAGCCCTCATCGGCGTTACGGTGGGGTCGCTGGCGGGCTACCGCGGAGGATGGGTGGACAACTTCCTCATGCGCCTGACGGATTCGCTCCTCTCCCTGCCTATCCTCCCTTTGATGATCATCCTCTCGGCCGTGGAGCTGGACAAGCTGCTGCCGCTTCCGCCCGGGGATTACCTCCAGGTGGTGCGGCTGGTGGCCATTATCGTGCTGTTCAACTGGATGACGGTGGCGCGGCTGGTGAGGGCTTCGGTCCTCAAGGCCAAGAGCGCCGAGTTCGTCGAGGCCAGCCGGGCGATGGGCGCGGGGGGTTCCCGGATTCTCGTGCTTCACATCCTGCCCAACTGTGTGGCGCCCATCATCGTGGCGGCTACGTTGTCGGTGGGCAACATCATCCTTTACGAGTCGGTCCTGAGCTTTCTGGGCCTGGGGATCGTCCCCCCGACGCCCTCCTGGGGGAGCATGCTGAACAACGCGCAGGAGTATCTGCGCTCGGCCCCCTGGCTGGCGATCTTCCCCGGCTGTTTCATCCTCCTGACGGTCATGTCCTTCAACTTCCTGGGCGACGGCCTCCGCGACGCCCTGGACCCGCATGGACGCAGGGCCTGAACGGGGCCTTGCGCGGCCGAATTGCGGACCCATGTCAGACAGCCTCTCGATCGACGGCTCGCACGGCGAGGGCGGCGGCCAGGTCTTGCGCACGGCCCTGAGTCTCGCGGCCATCACCGGCCGGAAAGTCTGTATTCAGAAAATTCGGGCGGGCCGGAAGAACTCCGGTCTTGCGGCGCAGCACCTCACCGCCGTGCGCGCGGCGGCTTCGATCTGTGGAGCGCAGGTCCGGGGGGACAAGATCGGCTCGCAGGAGCTGACTTTCGCGCCGTCCGGACCGCCCAGGGCGGGTAATTACGTCTTTGACATTGCCGAGGCACGGGAAGGGGGCAGCGCCGGGTCGGCCACGCTGCTGCTGCAGACCCTTCTCCTCCCTTTGGTCTTCGCCGAGGGCGAGTCAACCCTCGTGCTCCGGGGCGGCACGCACGTGGCCTGGAGTCCCCCTTTCGATTACGCCTGCGACGTGTGGCTTCCCGCGCTGTCGCGGATGGGCGTGAAAGCCGAAATGGAGCTGGTGAAATGGGGGTGGTACCCCGCGGGGGGCGGGGAGATTCGGGCGCGCATCCAAGGCATCGGTTTACCGGAGAAGGTCCGGCTGGCCCCATTGACGCTCATCGAGGGGGGCCGTCTGACTCGTGTGCGGGGTCGGACGGTGGCGGCCAACCTGCCTTCCCACATCCCGCAGCGAATGGCCGATCGGGCTCGGTCTCTTCTGAGGGAATTCGGGGTGGAAACGCGGATTGAGCCCCTCCGGGTCCGGGCCGTATGTCCAGGGGCGGGGATTTTTCTCGCGGCGGATCGTGAGAACGTCTCTGCCGGCTTCAGCGCCTTGGGGAGAAGGGGACTTTCGTCGGAGGCGGTGGCGGAGGAGGCCGTGGGCGCGCTGAGGGCGTACTGTGATTCCGGCGCGGCGGCCGATTCGCACCTGGGCGATCAACTACTTTTGCCGATGGCCCTGGCGGGCGGGGAATCCACCTTCACCGTCGAGCGCGTCACCCGCCACCTCACCACCAACGCCTGGGTCGTGGAGCAATTTTCGATCGCAGAGGTAATGTTGGATAAGAATAGGGCGGAGCCAAGAAAAGTGAATGTCCAGGCAAAACACATTGGAGCCTAGCCAAGTGGAGTTCAGACTCGTCTATCGTGGCCCTCTAAAAGCGAATGGTTCCGTGGACGACAAACAAAAACTGCGACGAGCATTCCACGGGCAACTGCGGGAACTTTGGAATCAGCTCCCGCTAAAAGAGATAACGGAGTTTCTGAAGGCAAAACCTGCTGCCAGAAAGATTTCATTAATCCATCCGATTGACACGTTCCAGTTTGCCCCTCTTGTCAGTGCGCGCATCAATCTTATTTGTGGTCTCAACATTCTCTTCCTGCGGCCTGGTGAGCCTGGATCGCTTATCCAACATGGCGGTGATATAGATAACCGTCTTAAAACACTGCTTGATGGACTAAGGATGCCTAAGGATTCCAGAGAACTTCCCTCGGGGGATCACCCCTTGCCGGATGAAGACCCTTTCTTTTGCCTCCTCGAAGATGATGCGCTCGTAACGAATGTGTCCGTTACGACGGATCCTCTCCTGGAGCAGGCGCAGCCTACCGAGGTGGTGCTTGTAGTTCAAGTCAGCGTCAGGGCTACTAGAGTTAGCAACGACAACATTGGGCTCATCGGATAACCGGAGGCATATGGCAATCGATGCTACAGTCATCTATTTGCTTTGAATCAGTCTCCTGCTACGCTTATTCTTAAGAAATCTACGAATCCTCTGCACGCAAGGAGCAAGGATGGGCGATAGTGTGAAGCTGCGGATCGGGTTGGGGGCGCTGGCGGCGAATCAGTCCATCCCGTGGCTCTGCCGGGAGGCCGGGCTGTTTCAGGAAGAGGGCCTCGACGCCGTCATCACGTTCGAGCCGCCGGCCGTGCGGACGCTGGCCGTCGTCCTGGACGGCGAAGTGGACCTCTGCACCTTCGGCGGCGCCCCCGTCATCCAGTCCACCGTGGAAGGAAAACCCACAGAAATCATTTTGAATCTCAATCACTTTAACCACCTGAGCGTCGTGGCCAAGCGGGCAATTTCCAGACCCCAGGACCTCAAAGGGCGCACCCTCGGCGGCTTCAGCCTGAAGGGTAACGCCGACTTCACGCTGGATCTCCTGCTCCCCAAGTGGGGACTCAAGGGGGACGACATCGAGCGGGTTCCTTACTGGGCCGGCTTCCAGGCGGCGTGCGAAGGCCTCCTGGCGGGTGAAGTGGACGCGGCCATCCTGCCCCTGCCGTTCAGCTTCCGGGCCATTCGGGAGGGCTACAACCTTCTCTGGGACGGCAAGGAGATGACCTACCAGGGGGGCGTCGGCTTCGCCCTGCAGTCCTTCGCCGCCGAACGAAAAGAGATCGCCGAGCGCTTCCTTCGCGCTTACTCCAAAGGCGTCAAGGCGTTCAAGTCCGACCCCGACCTCGCAAAGCGGGTCCTGCGCGAAAACATCCCGAGCCTCGGCGACGACGAGAACTTAGAGACCACCTACCGCTTCTGGGCGGAGCACGTCCCCGATCCGCCCAGGCCCTCGCTTAAGGGCATCCGGACCATCCTGGACGGCCTGGCCGCCGCCCACCCGCGGGCCAAGTCGGTGAAACCGATTGACTGCGTGGCGAAATCCCTCTGGCCGGAT
>JBHIBA010000226.1:0-7675 GCA_046758845.1 Nitrospinota bacterium | reverse complement strand
CTTTTGACGGCCCGGCATGCGGGTCGATGACCCTCATGGCCGGGCCTGCTTGGGGCAGGCGTGGGTTGGCTAGGCCGGTTGTCAGTAACCTTTCGGCGTCTTTCTATTTTGGCAGATTGCCCGCTTTGCTGCGCAAGGCTTCAGCATCCGGCCAATGAGCCAGGTTTTTGCGAAAAGGGGCGGCCAGTAAGGGCCGCCCCTTTTCGCGAATAGAAAGTTTTGCTGGGGGGGGCGGGGGGGGCGGACGCACAGCGTCGTGATACCGCACTAGCGTGCCTGATCGATCATGTGTCGGAAGCTGAGCGCCAAAGACGCCCGGATCAAGCCTACACGCGTGCAACCGCGGTTCGGCCGGCACGCAAGTGCCCAAAAAGCGCCCCCTGCGATCAGTCCGCCAGGACGCAAGCCCCCAAAAAGCGCCCCACACATTCACAAAACCCGCGGGCGTCGCAAACCGATTGACTTTGATCCGGGCTGCGGCTTAACTGCCGGTCCATGCGTCGGGGGGTGCACCGCTGTAAGAAAACGTTTCTCTCCTTCGGGCGGGTGGAGCCTTGCAATCCATTCCGGTTGACGCCATCGCCATTGTGGCGGCCCTGATCATGTCGACCATGAGCATCCTGAACCGCTGGGGGCTCAGCACGGGGACCCCTTACATGGCGGCGGTGGTGATCAACGTCGTGGTCCTGATTCTGTACACGGCTCTCTGCACGGCCCTGGGCGTCTCCTGGCAGGACCTGCCTCGGGCCGGGGTCTTGTGGTTCCTGGTGGCCGGGGTCTCCTCGCCCGCCCTGTCGATGATGGCCTACTACATCGCCCTGTCCCGATTCGGCGTGGCCCGGGCGGGCCCCATCGCCATGGGCTCCAACCCCCTGTTCGGCGTCCTGCTGGCCATTGTCTTCCTGGGGGAACGCCCGCACTGGTCTCTCTACGTTGGAACCCTTTTCATCGTCGGCGGCGTCTGGGTGATCTCCCGTCCCAAAGGCCACCTCCGCCTCAAGGGGAATGAGATTCTGATCCCCCTTTGCGCGGGGTTTTTCTGGGGATTGGCCGCCTCCCTTCGAAAGCTGGGCCTGGAAATCATTCCCGAACCGCACGTGGCCGTGGTCCTCTCCGCCGGCTCCGCCCTGGTCTTCCTGCTGGCGTCGTATTGGGTCTTCCCGCCCGGCAGCCGGTTCGTCCCCTCCGGGCGGGCGCTGATGTTCTTCTGCCTGGCGGGGCTAAGCCTTGCGGTCACTTTCTATTTCCTGTTCACGGCTTTGGCGCTGGGAAAGGTGGCGCGGGTCATGGCCATCATGGGAAGCACTCCCCTTCTCAGCGTCGTGTTGGCGGCTGTTTTTCTGCGTGAGCTGGAACAAGTCACCCTGAGGACCTATACGGGGGCGCTCTCCATCGTGGCGGGAGTGGTCCTCGTCTCGCTGCTGCGCGGTTGAGCGGTTCTCCGCTCGGTGCTATGTTACGGGACAAAGCAAAGGAGCGACCTCGAACCCCAATTCAGGCGATTCGCCGGCGATATGTTGCAGGAGAGCAAAATCCGCCCCGATACCCCCCCGCGACCGAGGAAAGGTTGAGGAGTGAAACCATGAGTTCCTTCAAGGTCATCGGCTCGCGGGCCCCCATGGTGGGGTCGACGGCCAAGGTCGCCGGTCAGGCCCAGTTCGCGACGGACATCAAGATTCCGGGCCTGTTGTTCGGCAAGGTCGTGCGAAGCCCGCAGGCGCACGCGCGAATCGTGAACATCGATACCTCCCAAGCCCTGAAAGTCCCGGGGGTCGTGACCGTCGTGACCGGAAAGGACATCCCCCCGGGCGCCCGCTTCGGGACCGTCCGGAAGGAGCAGGCCGCCCTCGCCATCGACAAGGTCCGCTTCATCGGCGAGGAGGTGGCGGCCGTGGCCGCCACGAGCCGTGAGGCGGCCGAGGAAGCCATCGAATGCATCCATGTCGAATACGACTCCCTTCCAGCCCATTTCACCGCCGAGGACGCCATGGCCGAGGGCGCGGCCCTCATTCACGAGAACGCGTCGGGCAACGTCGCTCACCGGCTGCGTTTCGATAAGGGCGAAAACGTGGACGCGACTTTCGCGGCGTCCGACGTGGTGATGGAGGAAGAATTTCACACGGGCACGCAGTATCACGCCTTCACGGAGCCCAACTGCACCGTCGCCGATCCCACCGACGGCTGCAAGCTCATCATGTACATCCCGTGCCAGAAGGTCTTTCTCGGTCGGGACCGCGTCGCCATGGGCTTGGGGCTTAAGTCCTCGCAAGTGCGCCTCATCCAACCCTACGTCGGGGGCGCCTTCGGGGGCAAGTCCATCGACGAGCCCAACGCCCTCATCAACGGCCTGCTCGCCCTGACAAGCCGGCGTCCCGTCAAGCTGGAGAACGTGCGCACGGAATCGTTCCGCACGACGCGCATGCGGGTTCCGGCCAAGATCCGGCTCAAGATCGGCGCCAAGAAGGACGGGACGCTCACCGCCCACGAGCTCGCCGTCGTCTCCGAGTGCGGCGCGTTCCTTGGCCCTTCGCCCGGCATCGTCAACACGATGGTCACCCGCTGGCCCTCGATTTACCGCTGGGCCGCCTGCCGGGTGACGGCCGATCTGGCCTACACGAACAACCCGCCCAAAGGAGCCTTTCGGGGATTCGGCACGCCACAGACGACTTACTCGGGTGAAATCATGATGGACATGCTCGCCGAGGAGCTCGGCGTGGACCCGGCGGAGTTGCGTCTGAAAAACATCCTGGCGCCCGGGGAGTTGTCCATTCACAAGTGGAATGCCATCAGCAACGCCCTGCCCGAGTGCATCCATCGGGCGGTTGGAATGGTGGACTGGAAGGGCAAGCGCGGGCAGTACCGCAGCCAGAGCGGCAAGAAGCGGCGGGGTATCGGGCTGGCCTGCGCCAACCACGTCAGCGGCAACCGCCTCATCGCCGGCTGGGAAGGTTCTTCCGCCCTGCTCCGGGCCCAGGAGGACGGGCGGATCAGCCTGTTCATCGGCGAGGGAGACACCGGCCAGGGTTCTCCCACGGTCTTGTGCATGTTCGCCGCGGAGGAGCTGGGCGTGGAGATTTCGGATGTCGATTTGTGCCCGGCGGATACGGACATCGCGCCGTTCACCCTGGGTTCTTTTGCGAGCCGCATCACGATGATCGGGGGAAACGCCGTGCGCAAGGCTGCGCAAGACTTGAAAAACAAACTGGCTCGCTCAGCCGCCTCCGTCCTGGAGGCCAGCGCCGAGGACCTCGAATTCGAAGGGGGCCGGATCTTCGTCAAGGGCTCCCCTGAGCGCGGCATCACCATCGGCGAGGCGGCCCAGCATGAGCGGCGGCGCTCGGACGGGAGCTCGCCTTACGGCGCCGGCCACTACGAGGCGGAGAACGATCTGGTCACACCCCCGCTCCTCGACGGCAACGTGGCTCCGGCTTATGAGTTCGTGGCGCAAATCGCGGAAGTGGAAGTGGACGCCGAGACCGGACAGGTAGACATCCTCGACTTCGTCACCGTGGACGACGTGGGCCGGATCATCTCCGCCCTGGGGGCCGAAGGCCAGACGGAAGGGGCGGTCGTCCAGGGCCTCGGATGGGCGCTCTTTGAGAACATGGTCTTCGAGCAGGGCCAGGCCTTGAACGGAAACCTAGCGGACTACTCCGTCCCCAAGGCGGAAACCATCCCCCCCATCCGGCATGCGTTCGTCGAGTCCGACGACCCTTTGGGCCCGCACGGCGCCAAGGGCTGCTCGGAGGGGCCGACCAATCCCGTCGCCGCGACCGTGTCCAATGCCATCTACAACGCCGTGGGCGTCAGGTGCCGCACCATCCCCATCCGGCCCTCCGACCTGCTCAGGGCCATCGGGGAGAAATCGACACCCCGTGCGCGGACATAGTCCGAAAGGGCGCCGTCTCAGGGAACAGGGTTCGATGGGAGATAATCCCAAGAGAAATTCTCTCCAGGGGGTCGTGAGACCGGACGTCATCCACACGGCGGCGGAGTCCATGCTCGGCTGAAGACAAGAGGCAAGGCGGCTGGGACTCAAGCCGGGCCGTGCAACCTTTCGTTTCTTCCTTGACCGCTTTCTGAAGGAGATACCCACATGAACCAACCGAAAACCTTTCTCGCTTCGCTTTTTGACTTCTCCTTTGAGACGTTCATCACCGCAAGGGTCGTCAAGGTCCTCTACGGCTTGTCTATCGCGGCGGCCGCGCTCTGGGCCTTGTTCCTGATCGTGGCCGGGTTCCGGCAATCGGCCGGATCGGGCGTCCTGATGCTCATCGTCGGCGGTCCGCTCCTCTTCGTCATCGCCGTCATCTACGCCCGCGTGATCCTGGAGATCGTCCTGGTGATCTTCCGGATCTCGGAGCACACCTCCAAGATGGCCGGAGCGGACGGACGAACGCCGGCCCCTCCCCCGAGCGGGCCGGAGAGCCAGCAGCCGGGAGAACAATGGGGCGGGCCAAGCGCGTAAGGGGGGTTGTCGACAACGATTCAGAAGCGCCAGGGAGACCCGGAGATCCAAGTCCGAAGGCCGTTCCGAACCGGCCAGCACGACAGGCGGGATTTCGGATCCATCCTCCCCTGGGGGGTCCGTCCTCTGCCTGTTCTGGCCTACGCTCCTCGCCTCCCTCGGCGGGGTGTCCTCGTCGCCCTCTCTGCTACGGCGGCCAGTAGGTCCTTCTAGAATTCCACGCTAAAATGATGACTGCTTGACCCTTCGGCCGGATAAGAACAGTCCAAGCCCAAACGGGAGAGGAAATCAACCATGGCCCCTAAATGGAATCTCTCCGGAACGTATTTCGAGACCTGCAATTGCGAGCCCGCCTGCCCCTGTGTTTTTCTCAGCCCTCCCACGGAGGAAGAGTGCACACTCTTCGTGGGATGGCATGTCCACAGGGGAAACTTCGGGGACGTCACCTTGAATGGCTTCAACGTTGCGCTCGCGGTCCACTCCCCCGGGCACATGGCGAAGAACAAGTGGAAGGTCGCCCTGTACCTGGACGAGCGGGCCTCGGAGGAGCAGAGCGATGCCCTGACGCAAATCTTCTCCGGTCAAGCGGGCGGTCATCCCCAGACCCTGGCCTCGTTCGTGGGGGAGGTGCTCGGGGTCAAGAGCGCGGCGATCGACTACCGGGCGGAAGGCAAGAAGCGAAGCGTGAATATCGCGGGCGTGGCCGAAGCGGAGATCGAGGCCCTCTCCGGCCAAGGCGACATGGACATCACGGTCAACAACCATCCCCTGTGCATCGCGCCCGGCCAACCGGCGGTCGTCGCCAAATCGAAAAAATTGACCTACCGAGACCACGGGCTCACATGGGAGGTGTCGGAGAAAAACGGATTCTTCTCGGGTTTCGCGTACGAGGGACCCTGAGGGCGGGCCGGGGGGTGGATCGTGCACGCAGCTCCTACCCCCCCCTTTTTGCAAAGGGGCCCCCTTCCCCGCGAACCTGGGACGCTCCAGCCGCCGCAACGACCGGGACTTCGATCCGCACTGGGAAGAGCCGGGCAAGGCGACCAGCTCTTCAGAGTTCCACGACGAAGGGCCGTAACGAATCCCCGAAAGGCTGACCATGCAATCCGGCGCCCCGCTTGAAGCCTTGCTGAGGAGAGACCGCGCCATCGTGGTTTCCGGCCTCGCCGGAATGACCGCGCTCGCCTGGGCCTACATGTTGCACCTGGCCTGGGGCATGGGGAAGATGGACATAGGGATCGAAATGGCCATGCCCCGTATGGTGTCCTGGGGGGCCTGGGACTTTATCCTCATGTTCGTCATGTGGGCGGTGATGATGGTGGCGATGATGGTCCCCTCCGCTTCCCCCATGATCCTCTTCTTCGCCTTCCTCAACCGGAGGCGTCATGGAGACGAGGACCCGTTTGTGCCGACGGGTGTGTTTCTGCTGGGTTACGTCGCAGTCTGGTCCGGGTTCAGTGTCTTGGCCACCTTCACCCAGTGGGCCCTCCACGCCGCCGCCCTCCTCTCTCCCATGATGGCCAGCACGAGTCCCATCCTGGGCGGCGCGCTGCTCGTGGCGGCCGGGATCTTTCAGTGGACGTCGCTGAAGCGCGCATGTCTGAGGCGCTGCCGCTCACCCCTGGGGTTCCTGATGACCGAGTGGCGGGAGGGCAAACGAGGCGCCTTCACCATGGGCCTTAAGCACGGCGGGTTCTGCCTCGCCTGCTGTTGGTTCCTGATGGGCGTTTTGTTTGTGGCGGGTGTCATGAATCTCCTTTGGGTGGCGACGATCGCGATCTTCGTCCTGTTGGAAAAGGTCGCCCCCGGGGGCGAATGGGTGGGCCGCGCCGCCGGAGGGCTCCTGGTCGGATGGGGGCTCTGGATGGTCTCGGCCGCCTTGGCGTGATGGCAAAGCTGAGCCGCAGGACTGATTCATCTATCGAATTCCAACTTTTTGCCGGTTTCGCTCCTCGGGACAAGCCCGGCAAAAGCGATGGGACGATGACGAAAAAAAAGTTACATTAATAATAAATAAGAGGCGGAGGGATGTTCGCGTCCTATATGGCCACAGATATCGTTCCGAATTACGTCCGGCTTTGTGAGTCGGGCGAGATGGAGCGGCGCGTCGAGGAGGCCCTGGCGAGCCTGGAGAACTGCCGGGTCTGCCCGTGGGACTGCGGGAACAACCGGCTGAAGGACGAAAAGCGGGTCTGCCGGACGGGGCGCTACGCCCGGGTGGACAGCTACTTCCCCCATTTTGGAGAAGAAGACTGCCTGCGGGGCTGGAAGGGGAGCGGGACGATCTTCTTCGCCTGGTGCAACCTGCGCTGCGTCTTCTGCCAGAACTTCAACATCAGCCAACAAGATGCGGGGCGCGAGGTCCGGCCCGGACGGCTGGCCGAAATGATGCTGGAGCTCCAGGACCGGGGATGCCACAACATCAACTTCGTGACGCCCGAGCACGTCGTCCCCCAGATCCTCGAGGCGCTTCCCCTGGCCGTAGAAGGCGGGCTGAGGCTTCCCATCGTCTATAACACGAGCGCCTACGACTCCCTGGAGAGCATGCGCCACATGGACGGCATCGTGGACATCTACATGCCGGACTTCAAATACTGGCGCGAAGACAAGGCCAAGCTCTATCTGAAATCCCCCAGATACCCGGCCGCCGCGCGCGCCGCCATCCAAGAGATGCGCCGGCAGGTGGGCGACTTGACCATCGACGGGAACGGCCTGGCGCGGCGGGGAATCTTGCTCCGCCATCTCGTCATGCCCGGGGGCCTCGACGAGACTCGGGACATCATGCGC
This sequence comes from Nitrospinota bacterium, assembly GCA_046758845.1. Classification (GTDB taxonomy): domain Bacteria; phylum UBA8248; class UBA8248; order JACPRG01; genus JBHIBA01. The sequence continues at coordinate 420 of JBHIBA010000226.1, read as the reverse complement.
TTCATCGCCGAGGAAGTCTCCCCCGACACCTACGTCAACATCATGGGACAGTACTACCCGGCCGGGAAAGTGGGCGAGCAGAGATACAGCGAGCTCAACCGCCCCATCTACGCCGAGGAGTTGACCGAGGCCTACCGGATCGCCCGCGAGGCCGGCCTGCACCGTTTCGATCTCCGCCGCAAAACGTCTTTGGCCCTCTGGCCTTCGGGCCCGGAACCGTCGGTCTTTGAGGACTGACCTTCCTTCCCCATCATTCGTTACCTCAAGAGCGAGGGGCCAGTACGGGAGTCACCGACTCTCGCCCGGCCCCTTCTTCCATGAAATTCTAGCCTTTGTTTGGTGCGGGGGGCGCTTTTTGGGCACTCGCGTGCCGGCCGGACTGCGGTTGGAGGCGCGTAGGCTCAAACCGGGCGTCTTTGG
>JBHIBA010000225.1:0-7687 GCA_046758845.1 Nitrospinota bacterium | reverse complement strand
CTAATTAGAACCGCTTTGAGCCGCTTCATGGTCTTCCCTCCTGTTTGAAGTGAACCATCCAGCGATTGGCCTTCTTGCGACCTACAACAGTGGAATCCGCTATCGCGTCAATGTCACCTTGGAATGGCGGTAAATGTTCTCGCACTCCTCTTCCAGCACCCCGGTGACGATTTCCAGGTCGGAGCCGATCATTTCCGCGAGCCGCTCGACCCTGTACTCGTGAAAGTTGAAAATGCCTCCCTCGTATTCGCCGGGGCTGAAGGCCTGGCCGGCGAAATCCTTCATCTTCGCAAGGCGCGCCCCCAGGACCAGGGCGGAGATGCCGGCGTTCAGGATGGCTCCCGCACACATCGCACAGGGTTCACACGTGCTGTAGAGGGTGCAGCCGGTGAGCTTGTGGATTTTGTGGTGGAGCGTTGCGTTTCGGATGACGAGGGTTTCGCCGTGGGCGGTCGCGTCGAACGTGGAGTTCTGCATGTTGTGTCCCCGGCCGATGACCTCCCCGTCCCGAACGATCACCGCTGCAAATGGCTGCTCCCCCGCGTCATGCCCCTTCCACGCTTCCTCGATGGCCAACCTCATGAAGCGCTCGTGCCGACCCTCCATCTTCCCTCCCCTTCTCTGCGGCCCAGGTTTTCGGCGTAACGACTCCGCATTCAAGCAGGGTCGCCTCCACCGCAGCTGCGCATGGAGCGACGAAATTCGAGACAGACATAGTTTACCAATAATGCCGTCACGGAAAAGGCCCGTTCGGAAGAATCTGTCTTCAAGACGAAATCCCCCGCCCGACTCAAGCGGACCGGTGGACCCGGCTCGTCCACCGGGACTCGGCGATGAGCCTTCCCTTGCGGATGACCCAAAGGCGCGGCGGATGAAGCTGGACGGCCTGGAGAACCGTCTCGCAATCAATGACGACCAGATCGGCTGACCCTCCTTCCCGGATGCCGTAGTCGTCCGAGCGCCAAATCTTCGCCGAGTTCGCCGTGGGCATTCTGAAAACCTCTTCAATTTCTTCGGGGAGAGAGAGGTGCGCGACATGAGCGGTCAGGAGAGCGATCTCCAGAAGGTCCGCTGTCCCGAAGGGATAAAAACCGTCCCGCACACAGTCCTGGCCGAACGCCACGTTGACGCTCGCGGCGAGAAGCTCCTTGACGCGGGTGATGCCCCGGCGGATGAGCCCCCGGTCTCCCCTGCCCTGAACGACGAGGTTCGTGGCCGGGTTGGTGATCATATGGAGACCGGCCTGCTTGACTTTTCGGATCACCTGCTCGGCGTAATCGTCCGGGTAAGCCGCGAGGGCGCAGGTGTGGCCGGCGGTGACCCGGCCCTGGTAACTCTCGGCGATGGTTCGCTCGGCCAGGACCTCCAGGGATCGAATGGCGGGGTCGTCAGTCTCGTCCACGTGCATGTCGATGTCGGCGTCGTAGCGCTTGGCGATGCCGAAGGCGATGTCGATGTGCTCTCCCCAGTGCTCGGGGCGTTTTTCGTGGTGGGGCATTCCGCCGACGAGATCGGCCCCCATCTCCATGGCCTGCTCAAGAAGGTCCTCCGTCCCCGGATCACGCAGAATTCCCTCCTGCGGGAACGCGACAATCTGGATGTCCACCAGGTCTGCGAAGCGCTTCTTGACCTCCAAAAGCCCTTCTACGGCCCGCAGGCCCACGACGGTGTCCACGTCGGCGTGGGTGCGAAGGCGCGTCGTGCCGTTTCGGACGGCCATTTCGATCGTCCGGCCCGCACGCTTCACGATGTCCTCGACCGTGTACCGGCGCTTGCGTTCCCAGATCACCTCGATGCCGCCCAAAAGAGTCCCCGACCGGTTGGGCGCGACTTCGTCCGCAATCTGCGTCTTGTCCAGATGGATGTGCGGCTCGATGAAGGGCGGGCTGACGAGACGGCCTCCGGCATCGATCTCCCGTTCGCCCTTCTCGCCGATCCCCGGCGCAATGCGGACAATGCGTCCCCCCGATACGGCGATGTCGACGGGAGGGTCGGCCTCAACCCCCACAGGACGCGCATTCCGGACGATCAGGTCCACGTTGCGACCCCCGTTTCATTCTCTCACCCACTCGAGTTCCGAGGTTTCCGGGTCGGCGAGCCATGGAGCCCGGACAGATGAGAAAAGATTCTCGGACTTCAGGCCTCCATCTGGCCTCTCAGCCAAGTCTATAATAAATTGGAAGCGATTCCTCAAAAGGCTTTCGGACTAAGAGCGGTCCGCTGGCTCATCGCCCAAAACCGTCGGAACGAGGAGGGAGAAGCCCACATGAGATTGAAAGACAAAGTCGTGATCGTCACGGGCGCGGCCCGGAACATCGGCAGCGTCTACGCCATCGGCCTCGCCCGCGAAGGCGCGAAAGTCGTGGCCGCCGACATCCTCGATTCCGCGAAGACCGTCGGGGAGATCGAGGCCAACGGCGGGGAAGCTTTGCCCCTTAGCGTGGACGTCACCGGCGAAGAGGCGACCCGCCGGATGGCCGAAGTCACAAGGGAAAAATTCGGGAGGATCGATGGTCTCCTCAACAACGCGGCCCTCTATCACGACCTCTCCCAGAAACCCTTCTACGAGATCTCAGGGGAAGAATGGGACCGCCTGATGGCCGTGAATTTGAAAGGACTTTTTAATTGCTGCAAGGCCGTCTTTCCCTCCATGAAGGAACAAGGCTACGGCCGCATCCTCAACATCGCGTCCAACACCGTCTACAAAGGCACGGAGGGTCTCTTACACTACGTCACTTCAAAGGCGGGCGTCGTGGGATTCACGCGCGCCCTCGCCCGGGAATGCGGCAAACACGGCATCAACGTCAACGCCGTCGCCCCCGACTACATTCCCCACGAGAAGGATAACCGCGAGCGGCCGGAACACGACCTCATGATCCAAAAATCGCGGATCATTCAGCGCCGGGAGGCGCCCGAGGACGTTCTCGGCTCGATCATCTTTCTTCTCTCATCGGACGCCGACTTCATCGCCGGACAGACGATCCTCGTCAACGGCGGGGCCGTTCTTCAATGACCCGCAGCTCGAGTCTTCAGGGAACCGGAAGGCCGCTTTTACAACTACACGGAATCCGGCCGCCGGGATAAAGGGCGGGGTTTCTCCGGTCGTTGCCGCCAGCTCCACATAGCGGTCATGGAGGAAGGGAAGAAGACTGCCCGGCGGGCTGGGAGTTCCGGGATAGCGGGGGATGTCGGCCGGGACGGCGTTCTCCCCGTCGTTTTGAGCATTATCGCCTCCCGGCCACGAAAACGCCCCTGGTGAAGCGCTTCATCAAGTCTACCGTTCAGCGGAGAAATTCAGCGCCAAACAGGAAAACCGCCTCGATGCTCGTCCCCGCCTCCCCCCGTTCGTCATCCACGCCCGCCCAGCCTTTCCCACATCGCCTTCGCCCGGGCCGAGAGCGCGGCGGACTTTTCCTCTTTTCCGAGTTTCCCGTAGAGCTTAGCCAGGTCGTGAAGCGTCTCAACGATGTTCGGGTGGTCCGGGCCGACCCTTTTGTCGAAAATGGCCACTGCCCTCCCCAAGAGAGGCTCGGCCATGGTGTAGCGGCCCTGGGCGTAATACAGCGCGGCGAGATTGCAAAGGCCCTTGGCCACGTCGGGATGCTCGGGCCCGAGAGCTTTCTCCACGATGGTCAAGGAGCGGCGAAGGAGCGGCTCGGCCTCCCCGTATCGGCCTTGGGCCTCCGTGTAGCGGCCCTGGGCCTCTGCCTGGCGGCCCTGGGCCTCGTACAGCAAGGCCAGGTTGTGGAGGCTTCGGGCCACGTTGGGATGCTCGGGCCCAAGGGCTTTCTCCACGATGGCCAGGGAGCGCCGGAACAGCGGATCGGCCTCCGCGTAGTACCCTTGAGACTGATAGAGAGAGGCCAGGTTGTAGAGGCTTTGAGCCAAATCGGGGTGTTCGGGTCCGAGGGACTTTTCCCAAATGGCCAGGGAGCGCCGGAACAGCGGCTCAGCCTCCGCGTAGTGGCCCTGGGCCTCGCATATCGCGGCCAGGTTGCCAAGGCTTGTCGCCACATGGGGATGGTCCGGGCCGAGGGCCTTCTCCAGGATGGTCAGCGCCCTCCGAAAGTCCGAGTGGGCCTCCGCATAGCGACCCTGAGCCTCGTACATGGCGGCCAGGTTATTGAGGGTCATGGCCACGTCGGGATGATCAGGACCCAGGGTTTTCTGCGCGACGGCCAGCGAGCGCCGAAAGAGCGGCTCGGCCTCCTCGTGGCGGCCCTGCCCCTGGTGCATCGAAGCCAGGTTGTTGAGGGTCATGGCCACGTCGGGATGATCGGGACCCAGGGCTTTCTCCACGATGGCCAGGGAGCGCCGAAAGAGCGGCTCGGCCTCCTCGTATCGCCCCTGCGCCTCATACATCGCGGCCAAATTGTTGAGAGTCGCGGCCACATGCGGATGCTCAGGCCCCAGCGTTTTCTCAAGGATCATCAGCGCCCTCCGGAAGAGGGGCTCGGCCTCCCCGTGGGGACTCTGCGCCTGTTGGAGCTGGGCGAGGTTGTTCAGGCTTACGGCTACATCGGGGTCCTCAGGTCCCAGGGCCTTCTCCCGGATGGCCAGCGCCTGGCGGTGGAGGGGTTCGGCCTCTCCGTACCGGCTCTGGGCCTCGTAGAGCAAGGCCAGGTTGTTGAGGCTGACGGCTACTTCGGGATGCTCGGGCCCCAGGGCCTTTTCCGAGATCTCGAGCGCGCGCCAAAAGAGGGGCTCCGCCTCTTCATAGCGGCCCTGGGCGTGGCAGAGCTCGGCCAGGTCATTAAGGCTTGTGGCCACGTCGGGATGCTCGGGCCCCAGGGCTTGCTCCAAGATTTCGAGCGCGCGCCGGAAAAGAGGCTCCGCCTCTCCGTAGCGGCCCTGATCCCGGTAGAGTTCGGCACGCTCGCTGAGGCTTGGCGCCCCGTTGGGATGCTCAGGTTCCAAGGGCTTTCTCGCGGATGGCCAGAGAGGGCTGCGCAAAGGGGGCGCACGCCCCCGGATACCGGCCGGCCTCAAGGAGGGGAGACTCTTCGGCGTGGAGAAAATTCGCCTCAACCGGAGTTCCCCGGGCTCGAGGCACTGGCGTAGTTGCGCAGGACCCGCCGACGGACAGAGCTGGGTCGAGGAGGAGGGCTACAAGGCTCTTTCGAACAAGGCCCATGGCGTCACTCTTCTTGGGAGAGACCCGGGGGCCGCTCAGGACAGATAGAGGGGTCCTAGCTGACCGGAATTTTTCATATTCACTCTTGACGGTGGCACGCCGACCCTCGGAGTCGTTGGGGTGATTATTATACCCCTTCTCCCCTGGCTGAGGGCACCTTTCGGGGCCCTGTGGCAGTGAAACGATTCAGTGCATCCATCCCGTACGCCGTTTCCCCAACTTCGCTTGCCCCTTCCACGGGAAGTCTATCTGCTGAGAGACGATCTCACCCCTTTCCCCCACTGCCCGAACAGCGGAGTCGCGGTCCTGTGGCAAGGGAAGACCGGATGTAATACGTTAAGAACACTCAATTATCATAATGAATCAAATATCAAGTGATTAGATTGCTTTTCTTATAAATCGCTTTAAAAGATTCGCACCACTTTGAAAGCCCGGACTAAAGGGTCTTGACGACCTCACCGATGACTTGGTCGACGGTGTCCGCGATGACGTCCGCCTGTTCGGCCGTCACAATGAGAGGAGGTGACAACAACAAGACGTCATTGACGTTCCGGAAGATGACTCCCAATTCCTCCGCCCGTTTTTGCACCTTCCCCCCAACCGCCCCCGGTTTGTCAAAGGGTTTCTTGGCCGCCTTGTCCTGGACCAGCTCCACCCGGGCCATCAGGCCAACGCCGCGGACATCCCCCACAATGGGATACTTATCGAGTTCGCCCAGGCGTTTCAAGAAGTGCGCCCCGACCCTCTTGGCGTTCCCGGGTAAATCCTCCCGCTCGATGATGGCCAAATTCGCCAGCGCCGCCGCCGCGGCCACCGCGTGGCCGGTATACGTATTGCCGTGGCGGAACTCCTTGCCGTCACCGGGCGTGCCCAAAAACGCCTGATACACTTCATCGGTGCAAAGCGTGGCTCCCATGGGGATGTATCCGCTGGTGATCCCTTTGGCGAAGCACATGATGTCCGGCTGGATGCCGTAGGTCCTGGACCCGAACCAGGTCCCCGTGCGTCCGAAGCCGGTGATGACCTCATCGGCGATGAAGAGGACGTCATTCTCCGTGCAGATTTGCCGGCACTTGCGCAGGTAGCTCTCGGGCGGGACGATGACGCCGCCCGCCCCTTGCACGGGCTCGGCGATGAAGGCGGCCACCGTGTCGGGGCTCTCGAACTCGATGGCCTTGCGCAGAGCGTCGGAAGCGGCCTCGGAGACCTCCTCCTCGGTGAGGCCCTCACCGAAATCGTTCCGATAACAGTTGGGCTCGGAAATATGACGGAAGCCGGGCAGCAGGGGTTCGAACATCCGGCGGTTGGCCGTGATGCCGGTGGCCGAGAGAGCGCCCATCGTGACGCCGTGATAGCCGTTTCGCCGCGCGATGAACTTGTACTTCCTGTCCTTGCCGAGGTTTCTCCAATACTGGCGCGCCATCTTCAACGCGGTCTCGACGGCCTCCGAACCGCTGTCCGAATAGAAGACCTTTCCCATCCCCTCGGGCTCGGTCAGCTCTCTGAGCCTTTCGGCCAGCTCGATGGCCGGAGGGTTGGAATAGCCCATGAACATGCTGAAGTACGCCATCTTTTTCATCTGGGCATAGGCGGCGTCGGCCACTTCCTGCCGGCCGAACCCGATATTGACCAGCCAGAGGCTCGCGTGGGCGTCGAGGTATTTCTTCCCTGAGATGTCGTACAGGTAGCACCCTTCTGCCCTTTCGAAGATCAGCGGACCGTGCTCCCTTATGGTTTCCATCTGGATGTAGGGCGTCCAGAGATGCCTCCGGTGGGCCAGGTCCAAATCCTTCGCCGTTCTCGTCATTGAGGGTCGCCTCCAGCATACCGGTGAGGGGACATTTCCTTCAGGCTTTCATCCAGGCGCAATTGCGGCCGGGCGTCAGTCAACGGGTTCGCCCTCCGTTCGCTCCAGCTCGGCGATATGGCCCCGAATCTGGAGGGTAATCGGCCCCGGGCAGGCAATCGGGCGGCCGTCCACCTCCGCAACGCCGTGCACGCGGCTGAACGAAGAGGTCAGGAAGGCCTCGTCCGCTGTGTACATGTCATAGAGGCTGAGGTCGGTCTCAACAGCCGGGAGCCTTTCGCGGGCGGCGATCTCCAAAACGGTCCGCCTCGTAATGCCGTCCAGGACGTGCGTGGCGCGGGGGGTCTTGAGCGCGCCCTCCTTGACGACGAAAATATTCTCCCCCGGCGCCTCCGCCACGAACCCCCGCGCGTCGAGCAAAAGCGCCTCGTCACAGCCAGATTCGATCGCCTCGATGCGCGCCAGGACGTTGTTCAGGTAGTTTAGGCATTTTACCCGCGGCTCGAAGGACTCGGGGGGCACCTTCCGCACGCCCGCCGTCTTCATTCGCAGGCCCCTGCCGCGGGGGTCATAGGTCGAGGCCGTCTCGGCCGGGGGCGTCGGGTCGTGCAACAAGACGGCGAGGGTGGGACGTTTCGTAACTCGCGGGTCCAGGACGGGATAGCCGGGTCCGCGCGAGACGACGATCCGGATATAGACGTCTCGCACGCCTGAGCGGCGAATCGTCTCCTTCACGATCTCGGCGA
>JBHIBA010000224.1:0-7804 GCA_046758845.1 Nitrospinota bacterium | reverse complement strand
GAGCTCGTGCCGGGCTCCCGCGAAAGGCAGCCGAAGTCCAAGGGACGGAATAACCTTGTTGATGAGATCGTCCTCCTCGGAACTCTTCTCCTTGAAGATATTGTCGTCATAGGTCAACTCGTAGATGAGACCCGGGTGGATCTCGAGGGCGTTGTAGCGGATCTCGCCCTCAGGATTGATTTGAAAACCCCGCCCCTGGGCAAGCGCGGTGAGGGGCGAGAGCAGAAGCAGACACAGAAACAGGGCAAACCCTGCTGGCTTCAACAGATCTACCGGGATCTGCCCCTCGGCCATGTCATCCAACCGAGCTCCCGCTCCCTCCACGGGGAAGACCTTCATAGCCATTGTCCTCCGGGCCCAGGCCATCATCCGAGGCCAGGCCGTCTGGAAAAAACCGCCTTGCACGGAACTCACTTGGGTGCTCCCTCCCAGGAACGAGAAGCCAGTCCAGACGATGCGTTGGGCTTCGCGCGTGGCGCATCACCACGAGCCCCCAGCCCCCGTCGGACGGCCTGGTGCTCTCCTGCAGCGGCCATCAAACCGGGACGACATCGTCGGCGTCCAATTCGACCGATGCTCCCTGCCGAATCAGGTCAACAGAGATGACGAGGCGGGCTCGCGCCTCTTTGCGGATGAGAATCCCACGGACTCCCTCCAGCGGCCCACGGATCACCTCGACTCGCATTCCCCCTTCCAGGTACGGATGGGGGTTGTAGGGCAACGTGCTGGTCACCAGCCGCCGCACCCTCTCGATCTCGCCCTCGGGAACGGGTACCGGCCCGTTGGAGGTTCCCAGGATTTGCACCACCCCCCGAGCCGTCAGGACCCGGAGACGGTCGTTCGCCAGGGAAAAGCGGCCGAAGCAGTAGCCCGGGAAAAGGGGGAAGCTCACGAGTTTCTTTCTGTCCTTCCACCTGCGCCGTCGATCAACTAGAGGAAGAAAAGGTTCGACGCCAAGTTTGGCGAGCTCGTCCCGGACGTATTTCTCGTGCCGCGACCGGGTCCTCAATGCGTACCAAGCGGCGATTGCGTGCCAACCGACGGAGTGAAATGCGCCCTCAGCCACAGCTTCGCCCTCTCACTTACATCCGTTGCCCAAACTGGAATTCGCAAGATCAATTGGGCAAGGGCTGTGCCCGCCGCCCTAGCCCATGTTCACCCTTGGACCTCGCCCACTGTCGGACCACACCAGGCCGTGGGGTTTGCGCTCTGAGTGGCCGTTTTCTTTATCGCCCTCATGGGATTCGGGGGGGCCGCATCCGTGGGATGCGCAGAGACAAACCGCATAAGGGGAGGCAGAGTCGGAAGAGGGATTGCTCCCCCGTCTCAACCCAAGAACTCGCGCTATGGCAAAAACGCCATGGGGTGCGGCTGGCTCTATGGTGCCGGGCACAGGGTTGATGGTCGCCTGCCGGGACGGGCGGGAGGGGGTCGGTGGACCAGTTGGAAAGCGCATCGATCCGAGGGCGTGAAACGCACCCTCAGGCACAGCTTCGCCCTCTCGCTTACATGAGTTGCCCAAAACTCCCGCTTTTGCTGACGCTCACGTCGGAGGGCGACGGGAAGGACCGTCTTTTGTCCTCCGACTAGCGCCCTGCCCGGAGATCGCGCTCCTTACGGCGAAACCCAGTCGCCTCCTCCCAGGGGGTGATCTACGCGAGGGAAGCTCCTTCTCCCTTGGGCCGCCCGCGCCCAATCCCCCCCGGGCAGAAGGGACCTTTCCGGGTCCAGAATAGGCCGAAGTCCCAACCGGCCATAACACCTTGAGAACACAGAAATCAAACAACGAAGCGCGGTCTTCATCCCTCATGACCTGCAAACACTAGCCACTGAACCCAGAGCATCTTTTGGGGAAAAGCGCCAAATTTCAGTTGATTACAAGGCATTCGCGGACTTGTAGACAGATATGGGCCTTATACCTAAAGGCCTTTGGCCCCCTCGCAGGCGGGCTCCTCCTGGGCGGCACAGGGGAGGCGGCGAAAGCCGCATCGGGCGGATTAGCGCATTCTATACTCGATTCCGCGAAATGAGTCAACCTTTTTTTTCAAATTCCGAAGTGCCCCCCCGGATTTTCTCGCGGGGGCCCCCCATTTGAACTCCGGTCGCCTGTTCAAGGGCAGCCTTGAACCTGGGCAAGACGTCGGTACCCCGCCGCTGGCTGTCTCTTGAGGCCGACCCCAGGAGGAGGACGTGGGAGCCCTTGAGGCTGCGCTCCCGCGCGTTCAGCACGGCCGCCACCTTCTGGACCACGAAGGGGGGCATGCGGGCGTTCACGCGGGTGGCCAGCTCGATGAAGCGCGCCTCAAACCCGTCCTGGCGGGCCTTCCAGGAGAGGTAGACGGGGTCGACGGGGATGCAGTGTCCCCCCAGGCCGGGGCCGGGGTAGAAGGCCATGAAGCCGAAGGTTCCCATCGAGGAATCCCGCTTCTTGGATACCCGCCGTACGTTCGTGTCCCCCGGAGCCGCTGGGTCACAAGACACAAAAACACACTCTCGGGCCGCCGGGGCCTGGACGGCGTTGCATAATTCGTTGAAAATCAAATCAGCCGGGGTGGCGAAAGGGCAGACGCGGGGGACTTAAAATCCCCTGGGGCAGTGCCCCGTGCGGGTTCGAATCCCGCCCCCGGCACCAAGGCTTTCAATCACCTGACGTTATAGCGGTCGAACACAGAGCGGGTCTTATGGCCGGAAATCTCCATTGCCACCCGCTCGGGGACTCCGGCCCGGATGAGGTTCCGAACGCCCGTCCGCCGCAGGTCGTGAAAGAGCGCTCCCTCTAACCCGACTCGTTTGCAGGCGGCCTTCCAGGCCCATCGGTAGTCCTTGATGGGCCTCCCATCCCGAAAGAAGACCCACGGGCAATCGGGATATTGGAGATCCCGAAGGTCCTTTTGCTCCCGCAGTGTCCGCCATCGCTCCTCTGGCATGTGAACGATACGCCCTTGACGGTTTTTCGTGGCACCAGGGTCTAGGGCGATGCGGCGCTCCCTGAGGCCCACCTGCTCCCAGGTGAGGGCGAGAGAGCGTTTCTCATTGGCTCGGCACTCGTTCAGGAAGTCCTCGGCTGGCTCCTCAAAACGCACCCGCTCCAGCCGTAGAGCGGGCACCCTGCAGGTCGGACACGGCATAGGCATCACGCACTGGGGCAAACCGGTCATCAGCCGCTCCTTTTCATTCGATCATTCGGAAGCAATCGAGGAAGGCATGGTCATGGCGTTTGAGACCTACTGCGGACACGGCAATGACGGTGCACGCATCGAAGAGCAGTTTGTCGTGACCAAAGACGGGGTGCGGATGCTCAGCAAGTTCCCGTCGAAGGAACTGATTTCCTGCCCGTGCGTCGGCTCCTTGCTGCCCTGATCGGGCGGCGCTTGGTGGTAACCCCACGTCGCACCTTCGTGTAGGATGCCGAAAACTAACGGGAAATCGTGCTGCGGACCAACCCTCTGGAGTTCGGCGAGACAGCCATCGCCGCCCCTGGAAGAGAGGGGGTTCCAGGGGGCGAGATGGGCCGTTTTGGGCCTCTCTACAGCCGTGCGGACAGCCTCTCTGGTGGGGCCGGGACCTCCTTTGGGACGGACCTGGTCCCTGACGGCCCTCAGGGAGAAGCTCATCAAGATCGGCGCGAAGTTGGCGTGCCCTGGACGATGCCTTGGGTTCCGACTGGCCGGGCCGGCGGCGCCGCGGGGATATTTGCGCAAATTCTTCGCTCGTTCGTTCGTCTCCAACATAGGGGCACCCACGTGACCGAGGGGCCGCCGCGATGAGCGAGGCAATTCACCAGGAGGGGTGTGACCGGCGGCTGCGGAATCCGGCCAGGGTGCGCGAAAACCCGCATGGCACCCGGGCGAACGGGGCATCTCGGCGGCGACTTGCTGGCCTGCGGGGCCAAGGCGTTGGCCCGAGACCATTTTCGGGTCCTGCCGGTCGGGTTTTTGTGGCGGCCCCGAGCCCCCCGAGGGATCACGTGGGAAGTGACGGTTCAAAGTGGGGTTCTTCACGGAGAGGTGGCCGTACCCCAGACCTCGTTCGCGAAAATCCGCCGCCTGATTGCGGGCCTTCGACGGTTGCCGCATCCCACGTGAGCGGAAGGACACAGGGGTTGGCGAGCGGATTCAGCGGGAGATGTGTGCCCAAAAACCGCGCGATCTCACGAATAGGATGCGAAAATCGCTTCCGGGTCAAATGTTCAAAGCTTTTTGGCGCCGCGTCCCCAGCCTCCGCGGGTCTTGCCGGGCCACCTTTTGGCAGCCGGACTCTCCCCTGCCCGGGTGTGCCCGTGCCCCGTCACTGGGAGGTCGGGAATGACGAGCCCTTCGCCAAGGCTACGAATAGCAACCAAACACCATTAGCACGCTGGCAAGCTGCGGGCAGCGACTCCACGGACCTTATGGGGGCAAATGAATTTTGATCCGTCTGTCAGGAATTCAGATGAGGGGGGATTCCAGACCGCTGGCGGCGCTTTCCCATACCCGCGGCTGGCCGCCTTCGAAAGACCAGCTCCCATGAAAGTCGAGAAAGTCCGGATCAATAATTTTCAATGTATCCAGGATTCTGGCGAAATTCCACTGGATGACCACATGACTGTTCTCATCGGAAAAAATGAAAGTGGCAAGACCGCCACCCTAAAGGCGCTCTCCTGTTTCAACGTAGACCAAGAGTTCGATATTGTCGACGTTACAACTGAAAGCCAAGTCCGATGGGACCTCGAACAGGGTAGGATTTCGGGCGACCAAGTAGAGATGGTGTCCATTTTAATTCGACTACCGCCCGAAGATCTGCCCGGCTTTGCGCCGCCACCAAATTTCAACTGGCCAGAAACATTCAAGATAGTTAAGACATTCGATAATGAGTATAAAGTTCTTCTGGCCGATGGTGAACCCTTGTGGAAAGCCTTCGAAACGCAGTCGGATATACCGTGCCTTCCACCACGCGCAAGATTGGTGAAGCTCCTTGAAGACACACTTCAGAAGGTACGTAGCGTTTATTGCGGACGAGTGAAAAGAAAATATGATTTGGACTATTTTGTATTTCTCGAACGCCATAAAGGCGAACCGGCGGACGAAAACATCGTCCTCTTCAAGTACGACGCAGGTTCGATATGGGATAGCTTCTCTGCCAAGGATTGGGTCCAAGTGACCAAAATCGCGCCCCCCTACTACGGACGGAACAAGCGTGCTCTCAACGTAGGCCTGAAATTCGACATAGAGCCATACCTGGCAGAGGTGATCGAAGGCGCGAAAAGCGACGCATCGGCTTTGGATGAGAAATTTCCAAAATTTGAAGAAAAATTGCGAGAACTTCCACCGAAGCATCCATTGCAAGAATATCTCGGAGAGCACTTCCGAGCTCAACTGAAACTGTTGCGATTGGAACCTGGTCAAGAGAATGACGAAGAAGATCCAAATGAGGAGGCAGTTCGCGGGCTTGCCCAGGAGATCTTAAGAAATCTCCCGCGATTTGTGTATGTCGCCGGCCTCGGAGAAATGAGCGACACAATTTCGCTTGATGAATTGGGCGCTTTCAATCTGGATGAGGGCAAGGGCTTGCTCAGGACGTGCATCGAAATAGCTGGCCTTGACCCGGAAAGCACTGTTAGGACGGGCAGTGCGGGGCGCATTCAGATTCTAGACAGAGCACAGAAGAATTTATCGAAATGTTTGAGCGAATTCTGGGGCCCGGGAGATCTCGTGGCGGCTTTTGATTTTTGGCCGCAGGGCCGAGAACTGACAATGAGGATTTCATGTGGGGACTCCAACGAGGCGCTCAGCAGGAGAAGTCAAGGTTTTGTATCATTCGTTGGGCTCTTTGCCAAGTTGTCGCAGCTCGCGGCAGAGGGCAACGTCGTGGCGCTTTTGGACGATCCCGGTCTCTTTCTTCATCCTGTTGTCCAAAAGAACGCTCTGAGACTCTTGGGGGCGCAACCTTACCAAATAGTGTTGGCGACGCACCTCCCCTTCTTGATTGATTCAAGCCGACTCGAGAGGGTCAGAGTCTGTCAACGCGGTCCCAACGGCACGAAGGTGATAGATGATTGGGCTGAAGCCGGGGAAGCCCTGCTGCCTGTTTGGGGAACTCTGTTTGGGGGTTTGACAGGGAAAGTCATGCTCGTAGGCGAGAAAAGGGATGAGATACTGTTCACAGCGTTGAATGCAGCCTGCAGGGCCGAGAAAAAGGAATTTTTAGGAGAAGATGTCGTCATCTGTCCGGGGAATGGGTCGACCCTCCCGTACATGGCGCGGGAATTTTATAGAAGGAGGCTGATGTTTGTCACCGTCCTAGGTGGCGATATTGATGGAAAAAGGCGGCAACAGAAAATGCTTCAGCAGTGCGAGGGGATAGAGCCTACGAGGGTCATTACACTCGATGAATTTGGATTTGGAGATATAGAAACACATGGCCTGTTTTCTCAGGAATTCAGGCAAAGATTTCAGCCGAGAGAGAAGGACGACTACCTCCGGGCGGTCAAGGAGGCGGGATGCACAGGCTTTGATAACGAAAGCCTCGATAACTTCGCGCGAGTATTCAAGGCAGTAAAGGAAGGATTGCGGCTCACAGCTGAGACCCTCACCGATCTTCGGGCGGAACATCCCGATACAAAAGCCCAAGGTGAGGGCGCCGAGATAAGAGACGAGCTGATCGATTTTCAAACGGAACATCCCGATACGAGGACGCAAAGTGAGGACGCGAAGGTTAGAGACCAGCTGGAAGTTCTATTCAATTCCACAGCCTATCCAGCATACAGCCAGGCAGAGAAGCTTTTCGGCCGGATCGTGCGAAGGCTCCTGGAAACCAGTGACGACAACCGGAATCGAATCGTCGGTGTCTTGCTCAACCGATTCATCATAGAGGCAGACCGGCCGTCGCAGGCCCAATTGCAAACCGCTCTGAGGCAGAACGGCGCATCGGCGATCGAACCGAGACGGCTTCAACGGCTATTTGGCGACTACTTCGAGAAATATCAATGGATTGCTGAATGGATACATCGAGGGGGCGAGCTCATAGACTTTCAATTCCCGTACGAGCCGACCTACCTGGAGTGGAGGGATGAAGACAAAAGATTTCTTGAGAAGCTGGAGGAGATCGTCGCGCGCGAGGAGTTTTACAGGCTCCGCAAGAAGGTTCTGCAGGTCGGTTGGGGAGAAGAATTTCGAAATAGAGTGAAGGATGGCTGAAGACGCGAGGGAGGCTCTAGAACTGCTCGACCTCATGAATAGAAGAGGAAATCCTGTTCCTGGTCCGGTCTCCAAGGCACACTGGCGCCGAGTCCGTAGCTGCCGTGCGCCTTGCCGTTGGCCCGAGGCCACTTTTTGGACGCTACCCAACGGCTCTTGTGCCTCTCTCAGGCCGTCCAAGCGGCCATCGGGGAAATGTCGGTTGAGAACATGAGCGCTCCAGAAGGCTGCTACGGAGTTGCTACGCGGTCGCGCTTTCCGGTGCGGCCTCTCATTGCTACGAATCTCCCGCGCTTTCGGCCAGCCTCAGCCAACCCGGGCTCCGACCGCAAGCCCCTTTTTCCTTTATTGTGCTCAGGGGAATTGTCCTCGCCCCGCGTGAGGGATGGCGAGGGAGGTCTGGGTCCTCGTGCTCGTCTACCTCGTCCCCGGGTGCTTCCTCGAGACCCTCTCCACGATGATCACGACCATCCCCATCGCGGCGCAAGGGTTCTGGGGAGGGGGCTATTCCAAGGCCCATGCCTCACAGGGGCCCTCATCGCGGCGAGGGGTCCCCACTGCCTCTACCACATCGCGCCCACCCGGATCAAAAACCCTCATGCGTCAAGCGGAAACGGGGGAGCTTGAGG
>JBHIBA010000223.1:0-7818 GCA_046758845.1 Nitrospinota bacterium | reverse complement strand
GCGGCCCTGCAGGGCCGCACTCTTTCGCCTAAAACTGGCCCATTGGCCGAATGCGGGAGCCTTGCGCAGCAAGGGTCGCATTTGGCCAAGGAATCACGCCATCGAGGGGAGACCGACAATCGGCCCAGCCAATCCCACACCCAACCCACGCAGGCCGAGCCAAACAGCTCGGCCGTCAAAAGTCTTGCTGCGGGGGCGGGACGGCGAGATGAAACACCTTCAGTGCCGCGCTCCCCGCCTGCGAGAGCCGGGCCCCCTCGCCGGGGCCGAGATAAAGCCCCGCGCCGGGGTCCGCGGGGTAGTCCTTCCCCTCCAGATGGAAGACGCCCTCTCCTTCCAGGATGTAAAGAAGCTGGTGGGAGTCCGGCATGGGCCTGGCTTCGATCCCCTCGCCCGTTTCGAGCCAGCGCAGCAGCCCGCGGACGTTCTTCGCCCCGCACCGATCCGGGCCAACCACTTCGGTTTCCTTTCCCAGTCCCTGGCCCAGCGACACCCTTTCCAGCGATCCCGTATCGATGAAATCGATCATGATCCTCCCCTTGCCCGATTGTTCTCAGCTCTGGACCCAGATCTTTCCATCCACCTTTTTCCAACGGAGGTCGTCTTCCGTCCCTTCGAGGATGGTGGTTTTGAACCGGTTCGGAGCCTGAAACTCGAAATAGTTTGTGTCCACAATCGCCCGGAGGCGGTGCTTCTCCAGCGCGGGAATGAACACGAGGGTTCCCGCCCTGACGGGCTTCGTCCCCTCCTCGGTCTCCACGGTCCCCTCGCCATCCAGGAAGAAATAAAAGTGTTCGCAGTCCTCATGGAAGTGATAGGGTGAGGTGGCGCCTTTCTTGTAGCGAATGATCCCGGCCAAAAGGGCGTCCGTGCCCGCGAGTTCCGGGCTGACGAAGAAGATGCGCTCCCGGCCCGGAGTGACGGACACCATTTTCGGGAGTTCGTCCCGCCGAAATAGGTAAGCCAAATTTTCACCCTCCTGATGAAGCAACGGAAAACCGCCCGGCCCGATGAGACCATCCAACCGGTTCTCGGTCCAGGAAGTCAATGCCAACCGGCAGAGGCTACTGATGATAGACTCATCGTGGCCCTGACCTTCTCCCAGGAAATCGGCTTGTCACCCTTGGCCTTCATCTCGGCCAGGATCTACTCGGCGATCTCGAACAGATATGTCCTGCGTAACACCCGTGTCAAGCAGAGAAACGCCGAGTCGGCCCGTCCAGCCGCGCGCTCGCTCAACGCAGCTTTGCTCCTGCCTTCTATCCCCAGGGGAAAGAGGGCGGAGAGAGATCGTCCGCAGGGAGGCCTTGCCAGTGAAACTGGCAAAGGGAGGCCCACTGTTTCTCCGCCTCCGCCTGGACTTCGGCCCGGAGGACATCCTCGTCCACCCCTCTGACCCGACCGTCCTCGACAACGACCCGGCCATCTACGATCACCCTCTCCACGTCCGCCGAAGAAGCGCAGTTCACCAGGGCCCGAATGGGGTCCCGGAAAGGGCCGATCCGTAAATCCGTCAGATCGACAACGGCGACATCAGCCCTCGCCCCAGGAGCAAGCCGCCCGAGGTCCTCGCGCCCCAACGCCCGTGCCCCACCCAAGGTGGCCGCGTTGAAAACATCCCGGGCCGTAGCGGCCGCGAAATCGTGGTCCATGATCTTCCCGATAAGAGAGGCCCAGCGCATCTCGCCGATCAGGTCCCGCGGATAGGTGTCGGTTCCCAGAGACAGGTTGATCCCAGCCTTCAGGTAACGGCTGAAGCTTTGGAGGGCGTTTCCCCGGCGGGCGAAGACCAGGGGGCAGTGGGCCACGCTGCTCCCCGAGGCCGCGATGATTTCGAGATCGCGACCCCCGGGGAAGGCCGAAAAGCTGTGGGCCGTCGTAATGATGCAGTGGCCGAGAAGCGTCCGCAGGCTCAAAAGGCCGACGTCCGCCAGGAACTCCACGGGAGTCATCCTATATCGCCGCAGAATTTCATGAAACTCCATCAGGTTCTGGGCCGTGTGGATCTGGACCGGGACGCCCAACTCCTCGGCGGCCTCCCGGGCTCGGACCAGCAGCTCCGGGCTGCACGTATCCGCCTGCGCCGGATTCAAGATCCCCCGGACGCGGCCCTCAAAAGCGCCGTCGTAGCTCCGAACGAATTCGCAGGCCCGCTCCAATCCTTTGAGACCCCTGGGCTCGTCCCACTCGTTGACCAGTTGTCCCCGGTCCCCTGTCCTGTGGACACACGAACTGAAGCCCGGCCCCAGGTAGGCTCGAATACCGAGCTCGCCTGCGACACCGACCAGATCTTCGTAATTGGGTTCGTTTCCCAGTTCAACGGCAGTGGTGCACCCGCTCTTCAAGAGCTCGACCAAGGCGTACTTGCCCCCCACCTCCGCTCTTTCCAAAGAACGGATCCCTTTTCGGCCGGCCGGAACCGCCCAGTAATTGAGGTAGCCGGTCTGGAAGAAGTCCGGTCGCCCCACGTCGGCGATGATTCGTCCTCCCGCTTCGCCGTTCGCGTGAAAGTGCGTATTGACGAGGCCGGGCATGACGAGTTTCCCGGGCGCATCGATCTCCCGGTCGGTCTCGCCCTTGTAAGGTCCGCCGGCGTGGACGATGTTGGATCCTTCCAACACAACGGCCCCATCCCGGTAAACCCTGTGGCTCTCACCGTCAAAGGCAACGACATATCCGCCCCGAATGAGGGTCTTCATCGCTTCCTTTCCTCCTGGCCCGCCCGCTCGCGCCTGAGAGGGAACGAAACGGATCGGGGGATAGGCCTTGCCCAAAAGCCGGAGATCACTTGAAGCCCGGGATCCGAATGAGCTCCCCACCCTTCCCAGCGAAAGCCTTCCCGGAGTCTCTTAAGGAGTATGGACGGCTGCGGCGAGGGAAGAGGACACTAGCCGCCCTGCGGTCGCCGCTCGGCGACGAAGCCAGCCGGCCCTCTGCGAAAGGAGGGCCGCCGCGGCTCCGCCTCACGATCTCCTCAGCTCGTCTTCCCGGGCGGGTAGTAGAGCTTGCCCCGGGCGTCCCAGGCGTACCCGGCCTCCTTCAGAACCTGGCGGCCCTTCCCCAGGCTGAACTCGTATTTGGGAACCCCGGGGTTATGCCAAAAATTGTTCATAGACCCGACCGGCGAAATGGCCTCCTGAACTTCCGCAGGCATGGCCACGTCCACGTAGATGGCTAGCGAATCACCGGGGATAAGGCGGAAGAGGACGAAGATGATGGTGAGCAGGAGCCAGAGCGTTACGACCGTCTGTCCCAGACGGCGGACGATATATGACCGCACAGCGATTGCCCCACTTTAAAAGAGAGAGGATTTTCGGGACCTCAAAAAAGTTTCAAGCCCCTCCCCTGCAGGCCAGCGCGCCCCCGAATAGGGCTTTCGCCCTGAACGGCCACAATCGGTTCAGTCAAATATCAGGTTCAAGGGAGGAAGGGGGCAACCCCACGGAGGATGTAAGCACAGCGCCGCCTCAAGCGTCAAGGCCGGGTGGAATGACCTTCAGGCATGGGTGCAAGAGAAGGTCGAGGCGATCCAACAAAAGGCCCTCAAAGAGGAGGGGACGGGCTTGCGCGGGGGGGAGGGGGGACGAACCCGATCCGTCCAAGATTCTCCCGCTATCGGAATCTGCGGGTTTTGACGGTGTATGATGACAAGCGGGTGACATGGCTGGGGAAGTCGCCCGGCGGATGGGAAATGAAATCGAAGAAAATCCGTTTACGCCTCAAAGTTGGGAAGCGGCATCGGCGTTGCTCAAAACATGTCAGAGTGGGTAATCCAGGAAGGTTACATCCCTGTTTCTTCCTTCCTTTGTGACCAAATCTGACCAAGCCAACCCAAGCTGTGCGGATTTTAGATGCGAGAATTTGGTTTAGAATGACAAGGTTAATCCTTTGAATTTAGAAATAATACTCTGATTCGTTCGCATGGTAATGGAAAGCGGAAAAAGGGCCCAAACATGATTGCCAAGCCAGAGGTTGCGGGTTCGCGTCCATCCACGGTTGAAATGGGAAATTCCGGTCTAGATAATGCCGGCAAGACTAATTCCGGCGCCAAACTACCTATGCGAGGTGGACTCGGTCCCGCCTCACGTCAAAGGGAGGAGGTGAAGGATGGCCTGGGTCGAGACGGTTCCCCCAGAGCGAGCGGAGGGGTTATTAGCCGAGGTGTACCGCGCGGATAGAGAACAGTTCGGCTTCCTACAGAACCTGACAAAGGCACTAAGCCTCAAACCGCTACTCCTTCGCAGACTCCAGGAGTGGAAGAAGTGTTTTATTATGGGGGGTTCCAGTCTTGGGCAGCGGCGGGAGGATCTCATCTCGGTCGTCGTCTCCCGCGCTAACCATTGTCACTACTGAGCGGTTAGTCACGGAGAGTTTCTCCGTCAGGTCACAGATGCCGAACCCGAAACCATCTCAGCGGTTGCCCGCGATTTTCGGGCGGCCGGGCTGCCTGATCAGGACCGGGCCATGCTGGAGTTTGCCCTGAAACTCACCCGGGAGCCCGGCCTCATGACCCGGGAAGATCTGGAACACTTGCGAACGGTGGGCTTCTCCGAGGAAAACGTTATTGACGTCGTCCTTGTAACAAGCAACCGCAACTTCACGAACCGTGTCATGAACGCGCTTGGGGTCGAGGTAGACCCGGCTTTCGACAGCATGGAAGCCGACATGCGAGGGGCCCTTGAGGGTTCCTGATGACGGCGCTGGCGGGAAGGGAACGTTGTAAGGTTCTACAACCAGCGTGGGACGGCGGAGCCGTGGATCAAGGAGGGCAAGCGCGCCCTCACGCGGCGGGGCCTGTCTTGTTGCGAAACCGGGGAATGACCTAGGCACCGTCATTTTCAGGGGCACAGCAGTATTGCCTACCAGCGGTCTTCTGGTCATTCTCGGCTAAATACGGGCCCGGCGGCCTCGGATAATCGAGACGGTCCAATCGATCGGGCAGGGGGGGGAAAGGCGTGCAAGATCCGGGGGACTCCAGGCGAATCTCTATCTATCCCGTACTCCTCGTGAACTTCATTGGCACGCTGGGATACAGCATCATTCTTCCTTTTCTGATCTTTTTGGTCACCCGCCATGGCGGGAACGCTCTGATTTATGGTGTGCTGGGCGCAACTTATCCCGCCATGCAGTTAATCGGGGCGCCGATCCTGGGAAGATGGTCCGATGTTTACGGCAGAAGAAAGGTTCTCTTACTTAGTCAGGTCGGAACACTGGCCTCGTGGCTCATCTTTGGGGCGGCACTGTTCCTTCCCGTCACCGTTTTGCTGGAAGCCGATTCTTCGGCGTTAGGGAAGTTCGCCCTGACGCTGCCGCTGGTTGTCTTGTTTCTTGCAAGGGCCTTGGACGGCCTGACGGGCGGCAACGTATCCGTGGCGAACGCCTACCTGGCCGACATTGCGGAGGAGAAGGACCGAAACAAAAACTTCGGCAAAATGGGTATCTCTTCCAATCTCGGATATATTCTCGGTCCCGCGCTGGCGGGTGTTTTAGGGACAACTGCTTTAGGGGAATCGCTCCCCGTACTGGCGGCACTGATCATTTCTCTGGTTGCGACGTTCGTCGTCGCTTATGGCCTGCCGGAATCCAAGATGTGCGTTCTGCGTAGGGATCCCGAACAAGTGAACGTCAGGAAAGTATTCGGGCAGGAGCACAAGAATTGTTTCGAAATTAAAGACGCAGAGCCAATCGAATTGAAGGAAGTTCTAAGACTTGAACACATCCCTTACGTGTTGCTGCTTTATTTTCTGATTTTTCTGGGGTTTAACCTCTTCTACACTTCCTTCCCGGTTCATGCCGTTCAGGGCATGAACTGGACGATCACGGATACGGGTACCTTCTTTTCCGTCTTGAGCTTGATGATGGTAATTGTACAAGGTCCCGTGCTGAGCAGGTTATCGAAAAACTGCTCCGACGCTTTTCTGGTCGTCACCGGAAACGTAATTCTCGGGGCCAATTTTCTCCTCCTCATCTCTACCAATAAGATGATCATTTATCTGGCCGCCGGTCTTTTTGCCATCGGAAACGGATTGATGTGGCCCTCTGTCTTGTCCATCCTCTCCAGGGTGGCGGGCGAGAAATATCAGGGTTCAGTGCAAGGATTTGCCGGCAGTATCGGAAGTCTGGCGAGTATTATCGGTTTGATCGTTGGCGGCATTCTGTACGGGCTTTTGGGGACAACCACGTTCTTGGTGGCAGCGGGAGTTATCCTTCTTGCCTCTATTTTATCGATTCGACTCTTGGGTTTCAGAAATCCATAGAAGCTTAGCGAAAATCCCCACTACGGGCACGTTATCCGGGCATGTGCGTCGCGGCTCCAGCGCCGGAGATGAAGACCCAGAGGCCGCGAACGCGGCTTTGAAGGCGCCGCAAGCAGGCGTAGAACCGGATGCGGCCCCAGGCCATGGCTTGTCGCATGACCTGAAATGGGTTGGGGCGACTGGCGCTTACGCATGCCCCGCCGGTTGCGCCTTCGCGTTGGCCGCAAGCGCCTTGATGATCTTGTCGCTCCCAGCAACCTCGCCGAAGAGGAAATCGATGTTCTTCAGCGACATCTCGTGCAGGCCGTCGCCGTAAGCGGATACGCAATCATCGGGGACGACGCAGTAATAATCCAGGAAATATGCGTGGCGGGTCGTTGACTCGACGCAGACGTTGGTCGTTACACCGCAGATGATGAGCGTACGGATGCCCCGGCCGCGGAGGATGAGCGGCAGGTCCGTATCGATGAAGGCGTTGTAGCGGTGCTTGAAGATCTCGCAGTCGCCTTCCTTCGGCCGCACCTCACCGAAGTAATCCCAGCCCCAGGTATCTTTCTCACAAAGTTTGACATCATGGTGGAGGCCCTGAAGGGTCCGCTTGGACTGCGATTGCGTTACGTCCGAGAGATACCACCCCTGATCCGTCGCATAGATATTCCGGACCCAGAGGATGGGGATGCCCGCATCGCGCACCTCGTCGATGAAGCGACCCAGCGTGTGGGCGATGCCGGCCATGGGGGCCACGTCGAACCCGCACTTGTCAAGCGCGCCCCCCTTGGCGCAAAAGTCATTCTGGTAGTCGATGCACACCAGGGCCGTCCACTCGGGATTGAGCTTCTCCTCCAGCGTCATCAGCGGTTCGCGAGGCATGTGATCTCTCCTTATCGAAAATCCGGCATTTCCAACCCGATAGACACGTGGGTGCGCTGGTCCAGCCTTATTTGAGAGTCATGGATAATTGTCCTGACACCCGGAGTCATTTTGGGGATATCCAAGCCTCTCCCGGCGGGTGCGTCAGGCTGTCCAGCTTTCAGGGCAAGTGCCGCGTGAAGCCGTACCCCTTGATAATTCTATCACCGTCGAAGATGACATTCTCGTGCAAAATCGTCAGCCCGTATCTCAACGGCCGTTGAGGGGTCCCCCCTTCTGCGGCAGGGCCGAGCGATGGGAGTGGAGGCAATGAGTAAATGCGGCTCGAACAGAACCCTGGACCGCATCGACTTTCGAGGGGAGGAGCACACATCGGTCAAAAAAAGCGTGGGCCTGCCCATATTCGGACAAATTACTGAAAGGGAACCAGATTTCAAAAAACATATATCCCTCTGCTCAGCAACAAGCCGAAGCCCCTTCCGCCGATCCAGGCAGCCAGGCACTTGAATCGCGGGGGAACTCTTCGAATCCCCCTGGGGACGCCAACCCTTCCGATAGACTGATTGCTCCCTGCCTCTGGCCGTGGGTCGGGTCGGCGCGCCAAGTCGTCACGTGAACGGGGGGCCAAGAAGCTCCTTCACCGTGACCAATTCCACACCCCCCCGGCCCCGAATCCTTTCCCGAAAAAGCT